>CALFYE010000444.1 GCA_937952145.1 uncultured Myxococcales bacterium | reverse complement strand
CGACACCGCGCACGCCCGAATCGGTCTCGACCTCGACCAGTCCGCCCTGCCGGCGATGGCCGCCGCCGCGCGACATGCCGTAGGCCTTCTCCGGTGCGAAGGCATATTCGAGCCCGATGAAGCTCAGCTGCTTGATGACCGGCATTGCGCTCTCCCGCGGAGGCCGTCCGCTTCGATTGCCAAACCTGATACCACTAGCCGGGCGAAATGGGCGAGCTGCCAATCACCGTGACACCGGCTGCGCCATGGAAGGTTGCGTTTAAGGTTGGCGCGACAGCGCCGCGTTTGAAGTCGGCAGGATTTATCGGTAGTCCCAACCCACCCGTCGACTGATCCGGGTAGAAGATTCCAGCGACGAAGTAGGCCACGCCGATGAGTAGCAGCCACCAGCCGCCCATCGAGCCAGCAGCCCCACGCAAGTCATTGCGGATGGAGTGAAAAAGGAAGATCGATGCCGCGCCGAGTGAAAAGAAAGCCAAGCTCATTAGCCAGCCGTATCGGCCGAGCTCGTACTCGCTGATCAGGTGGCCGGAGTCATTGAACTCAGGTTCAAGGAAGTGTAGCGTGGCCAAGATCGAACCAAAGCAAATCGCGGTCCAGAATGCGACGCGAGCGGAAGTTTGGGGGTTCATGCTTTCTCTTAGAATACCAAACAGACCCCTTGCAAGCAGGCCCGATCGTGCCCGCGCGGAATCCGCGCAGCTGTGCTCGCCCGGTCCCTGAGCAACGCGGGCAGAGTACAATTTGCCGTCGAGGTCCATTGTCTCAAGGCGACGATGCGCATCGCATGTCACGGTCCTCCATGCATCCTGTATGCCCGCCATTCCTGGCAAGAAACTGCCTCCGTTGCCGCAATCATGGCGCCTGGACCCTCGCGCCAGCGTCCGGGCCAGCGCTGTCGTGGCGACGGAGCAGGCGGTGCAGCCGGTGTATGGGGCCAGCATCCGGCAGGAACATGTAGGGGCACTCCCCTGCGACCACCAGCAGATTGTTGGCTGTGCACAGAGCCAGGGCGGCCTGGCTCACTGCGCCCGCGCCCACGCCGCGGTGCAGCCATACGCGCCGGATTCCCCCCTCCAGGCAGTCGCGGACCGCGGCCTCGGTCTGGGATGGCGGTGTCATGAGGATCGCTCCCTCGACCGGCGGCTCGATGTCCTGCACCCGGGCATAACAGCGCCGGCCCTCCACCTCCGGCATGGCCGGGTTCACCGGCACCATGTCGTAGCCCCGCCGCAGAAGCTCGCGGAACAGCCCGCGGCTGAAGTCCGCCGGCTGGCGCGATACCCCGACCAGGGCCAGGCGCCGCTGCGCCAGGAACTCCTTCACCGCTTCGCTGGGAGCCCGGCCGGGGCGCTCCGGCTGACGCCGCGAGCGACCTCTTCCAGCGGCCCCCCTGCCGAGGCTGATGCAGCCCCCAAGCAGAAACCCGAAATTGTACCAAGCGCCGTTATTGCGGAGCTCGTACACGTTGATACTTTTCTTGAACAAAGAAATGAGGAAGGTGACAGGCGCAATGATGCCGTGCCACAGGCCCTGCCAGAAGCCCGCAGCGCTGCCGTGGCTGCTTGCGGTGTTGACGAGTTCGTTCGGACCTGGTGCGCAGCTCGCGAGCAGGAGCCCTGCGAGCGCGATACCCAGCACATAGCGGACGGTGCAGTGTCTTGACATGCGGACCCTCTCGGATGAAGGCATAAAGCAAGAAACAGACCATCTTGCCGCCGAGCTCGAACGGCCCGAGCCCATCGAGGATGCGCAGCGAAGGAGTGTTCTTATACTCCTGTTCGACGCCGAAGCTGGCGAGCACGATCGGATCGACAGCTTCCAGTGCGCGAGCCGCTCGCGCGTCTCCTGCGGTGAGACGGCGACCAGGCATGCGCAGGTGCGTCGCCCCCTCCAGAAGTGCCCGCCCGCGAGTGCCCGCGGCCTGATAGCCGACTAGAAGCACCGTGCTGCGGTGGTCCGGCAGCCGCTGTGCAAGGTGATGCAGAATACGACCCCCGGTCATCATGCCGCTGCCAGCGATGATGACCAGCGGCCCCGTGCGCTCGTTGAGCCACTTGGACTCCTCGACCGTCCGCAGCAGGTGATAGGTGCGACAGCACAGCGGGCAGAATGTGATCGCGCTGGTGCCGCTGCGCATTGAGGGCGATACAGAACTCGGCAACGCCGTGTTGCCCTCACCAGCTACGAGCCTGGCGTTCGACCCTTGCAAAGACCCCGGACACTCACCGGAATCGTTGAACAGCTCGCGCTCTGACGCAGCAATGACCCCCTTGATGACACGCTGCATTGTCTTCAACTCCAATAAGGACTCGAGCAAGGACGGCGGTCCCGAGGATCGCTGGAACGGCACCTTCTCGACGAGCGGCACATCGATCACGTTCGAGATCTCCTGCCCGGCCGCGCGCAGCGGCAAGCTCGTGCAGGGCTACACCGCCACAGCGACGGAGCTTACGCTCTTCGCGGCGGACGGTTCGAACGAGCTCCTTGGCGAGCGACTGAACCTATGCCATGGTTGCGCACACAATCGTCGCGCCGTCATCAACTGACAGTAGCCTCCGGAGACGGCCGCACGGCCGCGTCATCAGGGGAGTGTACGCTGGTCTCCTCACGCGCCGGCGGAGAGCGGAACAGCCTTCGCGCTACGCGCTTCACGGAGCTGCGAGAGAGCGCGAGCCGGTTTCTCAGGGAGGCCCGGCGGCTCGGCCCCTGTTGTGGATCGAGGAAGTACATCAGCCCGGCACCCACCGTCAGACCGGTCCATACAGCGGTCGCCATCTCGATGCCCGCAGGCGCGCGCTTGGCCGGGCGCAGTGGTTCGATCGGACCCACTTGGCGGCGCAGCCAATTGGTCTTACCGCCCAGCTCCTTGGCCAGGTTGCTACCCAACTTCTCAGCGCTGTGCAGTAGGGCCCGGGCACGTCTTCGCACGATCTCCCGGTATGGACCGCCGAACTTTGGATCCAGAAAATACATCAGTCCTGCATTCGCCACGGAGGCTACTGCCATCGAGGCGACCGCGGCCTTCAGCATGCTCAGAGTACTTGTGCTGCTCTCTTGTGTTGACATGACGCCCTCTCGGTTCGAAGGATGAACAGAGCGCTTCACTTGCATGGCCTGCGCTCGCGCCTGCGTCACCGCGGCCAAGGTATTCTGCTCGTGCGCCGCCGAGCCCTTGACCGTCGCAACCAGGTTGGGGACGAGGTCGGCGCGGCGCTAATAGTTCTCGACCTGGCCCCACGCGCCGTTGACCTCTTCTTCAGAACCGACTAGCGCGTTGTAGCTGCAGCCAGCCAGGACCCCCGCCAGCAACAGACGTACGGATTTCCCAATGGGTCCAATGGGTCTCATCTAGCGCTCCTTCCCTGCATCCTCGCGCACGGTCAGGACTGGACAGCAGGCCCTGCGCAACACCTGCTCCGCGACCGAGCCGAGTAAGAAGTGCTTGATGCCGGTGCGACCATGGGTGCCGATGACGATGAGATCAGCCTTGGCCTCCTGCGCGGTGGCGACAATCACGTTGCTCGCGATGCCATCGGTGTTGATGGTCCGGGCGCGCACGCCGGCCGAGCTGGCGCGCTGGCGGATCTTGTCCAGGGCGCGCTCGCTGTCGTCCTGGATCTTATGGACCGTCTCGGGCGACAGCGGATAGCTCTCGCCCAGAGGTCCGATGTAGATCTGGAGGGTATAGACGTGCAGCAGCGTCAACTCAGCCTGGAACTTGGCCGCCAACTCAATTGCATAGTCCGTAGCAGTCTCGGCGCTGCTCGAGAAGTCGGTCGGATGAAGAATGTGGCGAATCGAGCGCATGGTCACCTCGTTGTTCGGATGCAGGACAGCCGAGCAACTGCCGTGCCGCTCGCCAGCAAAGGTCGTGGACTGCCGGCCGGGGGACTGGTTGGCGATCTCGGGCATCGGGGGTCTGGGCCACATGGCCGTCCAGTACGCCAAAGCCATGGGCTTTCATGTAGTCGGCGTTGATGTCACGCAAGACAAGCTCGAGCTGGCCAAGCAGCTCGGCGCGGATTTGGTCATCAACGTCCAAAGCGAAGATCCGGCGACCCGGCTGCAGAAGGAAGGGCGTCCACGGCGTCCTGGTGACTGCTGTCTCGCGCCTCGCGTTCAGCCAGGCGGTGGGCATAAGACCATCCCGCTTGCCTGGCCTCCGCGACTACTCCCCTAGGCCGGACCCGCCAGCGAGCCCGCCACGGTCAGCACGACCGCTGCCGCCACGATTCCGATGACGACCTTGCCCTCCGTCGAGCCCAGCCAGTCAAGGAACAGGCTGTGGGGGTCAGCGCGGTGCACGATGGCAACCTTCTTGATGTTGGGCAGGACGCTCTGGGGGACGGTCCACGAAAAATTGCACACTCGGTCGTGTGGTCCGGTGGGGTCCATCTTCCCGGCGACTCCGCAGATGCAGTCCTGTGAGGTCCACAGCGCCTGGCAGTTTTCGTCGAGAAAGGCGACGTTAGACACGGCATGAACGCCCTGCCAGTAGTTGTCCGTCCAGGTGTGCGTGCTGCCCGAGAGCTGCCCGGCCTGATCGAGCGAGATGGAGGTGTGCATATGATTTCCGGGGGTCACCTGATCGTCCCGCACCGCCGTGATCGGGAACTTGGGAGATCGGAAGAGCGTCGTGTAGGGAAAGAGTGTCTTCGCCTGTGTAGATC
>CALFYE010000443.1 GCA_937952145.1 uncultured Myxococcales bacterium | reverse complement strand
ATCGACTCGCCGGTGTGCACGCCCATGGGATCGAAGTTCTCCATGTTGCAGACGGTGATGCAGTTGTCATCGGCGTCGCGGACGAGCTCGTACTCGATCTCTTTCCAGCCGCTTAGGCACTCCTCTAGCAGCACCTGTCCGACGCCGGCGAGCGCACGCGCAATGGCCGTGGGAAGCTCGTCGGCATGGCGAACAATCGCCGAGCCGCGTCCACCCAGCGAAAAGCCGGCCCGCAGGATCAGCGGATAGCCAATCGTCGCGGCGACGGCTTCCGCCTCGGCCAGCGACGTCGCCACCTGACCCCGCGCCACCGGCACATTGATCTCGCGCAGACGATCGGCGAACAGCTTGCGATCTTCACAGGCACGAATGGTCTCGATCGAAGTGCCAAGCACGCGCACGCCGTGTCGCGCCAGGATTCCTTCATCGGCCAGACGCAGGCCGCAGTTGAGCGCACTCTGCCCGCCGAAGCCCAGCAGGATGGCGTCGATGCGCTCGCGGACCAGGATCTCTTCGACCAGGCTCGGCTCGACCGGCAGAAAGTACACCGCATCGGCGATCTGTTCGGAGGTCTGCACCGTCGCGATATTGGGGTTGATGAGCGCGACGTAGATGCCCTCTTCGCGCAGCGCCTTGCAGGCCTGCGAGCCCGAGTAGTCAAACTCGCCGGCCTGACCGATCTGCAGCGCGCCCGAGCCCAGCACCAGCACGCGCTGGGGGAGCGCCGGCTTGCCGCGCAGCGACTCAGGCAGGCTGACGGGATTCGCGGGACGGTCGTTGTGGGGATTGGCGCTCATGCTCGGCTCCCCCGGCAGGTGGCGACGGTGCGCAGGAACTCGTCGAAGAGCGGCGCAGTGTCGCGCGGGCCGGCGGCGGCTTCAGGGTGAAACTGCACGGAAGAGAACGGCGCCTGACGGTGGCGCAGCCCCTCGTTGCTGCCGTCGTTGAGGTTTGTAAACCACGGCTCGACATCGGCGGGTAGGGTGCGCTCATCGACGGCGTAGCCGTGATTCTGGCTGGTGATGAACGCGCGGCGCGTGCCGACCTGCAGTACCGGCTGATTGTGCGAGCGATGGCCAAACGGCAGCTTGTACGTCTCGGCCCCCAGGCAGCGCGCCAGAAGCTGATGCCCCAGGCAGATGCCAAAGGTCGGCAGCCGTCGCGAAAGCACCGCCCGCAAGCGATCGATAAGTGGCCCCTGATCGCGGGGATCACCAGGCCCATTGCCCAGCAGCACACCGTCGACGCGCGGCAGCCAGGCTTCCCAGGCCGTGCCAGCGCCAGCGCGCACGACGTTGACGCCACGACCGCGCAGCGAGCGCACGATCGACTCTTTAGCGCCGGTATCGATGAGCAGGACCGTCGGGCCGTCAGCCGCCCCCGGAAGCTCGACGATGTCCGGCGGCGACACCAGGCTGACAGCATCGACCATGGCGATCCCTGGAGCCGCGGCCTGCCCGGCTGCCGCATCAGTGTCGGGAAACAGCAGCGCACCTTCCAGCGTGCCGCGGCTGCGCAGGCCCTGCACCAAGCGCCGCGTATCGACGCCAGTGATGGCGGGCACGCCCTCAGCAGCCAGCCAGTCACCGAGGCTGCGCACCGCAGCGTGGTGGCTGTAGGCCGGGGCATAGCGACTGACCACCAGGCCCTGCGCCTGAATCCGCCCCGACTCGAAGCCATCGGCCGGCACGCCGTAGTTGCCGATGAGGGGATAGGTCAGCACCAAGATCTGGCCGCGATACGAGGGATCAGTCAGCGCCTCGACGTAGCCGACCATGCCGGTGTGAAACACCACCTCGCCCCGCGCCTCGCAGCGCGCCCCAAATGGCTGCCCCGCAAGCGTCGTTCCATCCGCCAGGCAGAGCTTCATAGGGTTCTTCCATTTATGCAATTATGCATTTTAGTCATGGCCGCAAGCATCCCTTAAGGCAGACCAAGGTGGACCAATTGACGCAGCAAGTCAAAGCAAAATATTCCACAAGACCGTCGAAAAATCGCCATAACGAGCCAGTGCTGGGTTTCTCAGGGTGAAAAAATAGCGCTTGTGGGTCACGAATCGTTCATGCATGTATATGCATTATGCAAAAAGAACGCGGCACCCTAGCGCTCGCTTTTTCGGGCGGGCTCGACACGTCCTACTGCGTGCCCAAGCTGTCCGAGCAGGGCTTCCAGGTGCACACCGTGTTTGTCGATACCGGCGGCACCTCGGCTGAAACCCGCGCCGCCATCGCAGCGCAGGCCCACGCCGTCGGCTGCGTCGCTCACCACAGCATTGATGCCCGCGAGCAGGTCTTTCATCGCTTCGTACGGTATCTGATCTTCGGCAACGTCTTGCGCGGCGAGGTCTACCCGCTGTCGGTCGCGGCCGAGCGCACGCAGCAGGCGATCTCGGTGATCGAGGTCGCCAAGCAGATCGGGGCGCGCGCCGTGGCCCATGGCTCGACAGGGGCGGGCAACGATCAGATCCGCTTTGACGTCGCGCTGCGCGTGCTGGCGCCGGAGCTAGAGATCGTGACGCCGATCCGCGACGAGGGCGTGCGCCGCGAGCAGTCGCTGGCCTACCTGCGCGAGCGCGGCCTGCCGGTGCCCGAGCGAGCCACTGCCTATTCGGTGAATCGCGGGCTGTGGGGCACGACCTGGGGCGGAGGCTGGACGCACGACTCGTGGGCCAGTCCGCCGGCCGAGCTTCTGGATCCCCCCGAGCCCACTCGCCCGCCGCAGGATGTGGTCATCGGTTGGAAGCAGGGCGTGCCAGTATCGCTCGACGGTACGAACTACAGCGGCGCCGCGCTGGTCGATGCCCTAGGGGCGCTGTGCGAGCCGTTCGGCATCGGTCGCAACATCCACGTTGGCGAGACCGTGCTGGGCATCAAGGGCCGCGTCGGCTTCGAGGCGGGGTCGGCGCTTTTGCTGATCGCCGCGCACCGCGAGCTAGAAAAGCTGGTCCAGACCAAGTGGCAGGGCTTCTGGAAAGATCACCTCAGCCGCTTCTACGGCGACCGCCTGCATGAAGGGCAGTACTTCGACCCGGCGCTGCGCGACATCGAGGCGCTGCTGCTGAGTAGCCAAGAGCGGGTGACCGGCGAGACGCGGGTGCGGCTGGCTCCCGGGCGCTTCCAGGTGACGGGGGCGCGCAGTCCGGCCTCGCTGCTCGATCGCGCGGTGGCGACCTACGGGGAAGAGAACCTGCTGTGGTCGGGCGACGAAGCGCGTGGTTTTGCCCGCGTGTCGGCGGTGGCGCCGCTCCTGGCAGCACGGGCTCTTTCGCGCTCGCAGGCCCTGGCTGACGCGACTCTCGCAGCGACGACGGACACGGTCCCCAGCGAGGACCGCCGATGATGGTCACCACCCGGCTGCGCCTCGATCGCATCGCGTCTTCGACGAAGAATGCCCACCTGGGGCGCGATGTCATCGTCAGCGACGCCATCCAAGCCGCCGAGGGCTTCGTGCTGGCGGTGCGCATCCTCGACGACAAGACCAGCTACAACACCGTCGAGGATCTGAGCGGTCGCATGGTGCCGCTGCGATCTGGCGATGTCCTGGCCGGGACGCTGGGCAACCGCCGCGCCCTGCATGGCTATGCCGGCGAAGTCCCGTCGCAGATCGCGGTCGGCGACACCCTGCACGTGCTGAACCTGGGCGGTGTGCTGGGCCGCTGTACCTCGGCCAGTCCCGAGCTGGGTCCGCCGTTCCGCGCCGAGGTGCTGGGCGCCATCCTGGCCTTCCCCGAGCTATCCGATCGCGTCGGTCGCCCCGCCCACATCCGCCAGGGCGCCGTGCCAGGCAGCGACGAGCTACGCAGCCGCGTGCCAGTCATCTACGTCGCCGGGACCTGCATGAACACCGGCAAGACCTACGCCGCCACCGAGCTGGTGCGGGGTCTCAGCCGGGCTGGGGTGCGCGTCGCCGCCTGCAAGCTGACCGGCGTCTCGCTGATGCGCGACACGCTGCAGATGCTGGATGCCGGTGCGATCACCGCGCTCGCTTTTTCCGACAGCGGCCTGGCATCGACGCGGGCCGGTGTCACGACGAGCACTGCCAAGGGCATCTTCAACCGCCTCGCCGAGTCCAAGCCCGATGCCATCATCGCCGAGCTCGGCGACGGCATCCTGGGTGAATACGGCGTGCAGGACATCCTCGGTGACACGGCACTGCGCGGGGCGGCTGCGGCCTGGGTCGTCGCCGCTCCCGATCCCGTCGGCTGCTGGGGCGCGGTCGAGATCCTGCGCCGCGATTACGGCATCAACGCCACCGTGCTGACCGGTCCAGCGACGGACAACGAGGTCGGGCTGGGCTACATCCGCACCCACCTGCAGATCCCCGCCCACAACGCCCGGCGCGATGCCGCAGCCCTGGTCAGCGTCGTGCGAGCGGCTCTGCAGCGCCGAAGCCCGACACCTGCCAGCGAGGCGCAGCCATGACCGCCGGGCTGGATGTCCTGGTCATCGGCGCCGGCGGCTACGTCGGGGGAGAGCTTCTGCGCTTGCTCTATCAGCACCCGCAGGTGAGGTCGGTGCGCGCCCACAGCCGCAGCCAGGCCCATCGCCCGATCGCTGCCGTCCACCCGACGCTGTTCCCGCTGACCCAGGCGCACTTTTTGGGCGGCGAGCCGATCGACTACCTGCCCACAAGTCCACCCGATCCCGACGCCCATCCGGCGGCAGCGCGCGCTCCCGATGTGCTGATGCTGGCGCTCGAACATGGCGAGTCAGCGCGCCTCATGGCTCCGCTGCTTGACCGCTTCCCCGGACTGGTCATCGATCTGTCGGCCGATTTTCGCATCGCCGATGCTGCGCTTTACGCCCGCTACTACGGCGAGCATCCCGCCCCCGCCCTGCTGTCGCGCTTTCGCTATGGCCTGTGCGATGTCGTCGGTGACGGGCTGCGGGGCGCCCAGGCAATCGCCGCCCCGGGCTGCTTTGCCACCGCGGCGCAGCTTGCGCTGTATCCGCTGCGTCACCTGCGTCCGCTGTCACCGCCCGCCCTGTTCGCGATCACCGGATCAAGCGGGGCCGGCGTCAAGCCGCGCGACAGCACGCACCATCCTGGACGGGCCCACAACCTGTTTGCCTATTCGCCGTTTTCGCATCGTCACGAAGCCGAGGTGCTGCAGAGCCTGCGCGCCTGGACCGGCGATGCAGGGGCAAGCGCGCGCCTGCTTGTCCACTCGGGACCGATGGTGCGCGGCATCTACCTGACGCTGCACGGGAGCCTTGCCGAGCCGCTGCCGCGCGGCGGAGTGACGGCGCTGTTTGCCGCGGCCTATGCCGGACGGCCGTTGGTCCGCCTGCTCGATCGCCCGCCTGAGCTAACGCATGCCGTCGGGGGCAGCTATGCCCTGTGCCACGCCGCGCAGAGCGAAGACGGCCGCGAGCTACAGATCACCGTCGCCATCGACAACCTGCTCAAGGGCGCAGCCGGGCAGGCGGTGCAGGCGATGAACCTGGCCCTCGGTCTGCCCGAGACCTGCGGCCTGACGACGATAGGACCTTTTCCATGCTAGCCACGGACTCTCCCCTCTTGCCGGTGTACGCCCAGCTTCCCGTGCACCCGGTGCGCGCCCAGGGCTCGTGGCTTTACGATGCGGCCGGCGAGCGCTGGCTCGATGCCTATGGCGGGCATGCCGTCGCCTCGACGGGCCACTGTCACCCCAGGGTGGTCGCGGCGATCGCCGATCAGGCGGCGCGGCTCTTGTTTTATTCGACCGTGCTGCCACATCCGGCGCGCGAAGATCTGGCGGCGGCGCTCGTCGCGCGCTGTCCGGCTGGCCTGCGCAAGGTGTTCCTCGTCAACTCGGGGGCCGAGGCCAACGAGAACGCGCTGCACCTGGCCCGCAAGCTCACCGGCCGCAGCCGCTTTGTCTCGATCGCTGGTGGCTGGCACGGTCGCACGGCTGCAACTCTGGCGGTCACCGACGGCGAAAAGTACATGGCCGGGGCTCGGCGG
Source organism: uncultured Myxococcales bacterium (assembly GCA_937952145.1). GTDB lineage: Bacteria > Myxococcota_A > Polyangia > Palsa-1104 > JAEUJZ01 > JAEUJZ01. The sequence goes on along the minus strand of CALFYE010000443.1, from coordinate 24,944 downwards.
GCGGGCCTGCCGCTTTCGCTCAAGGTGCCGTGGAACGATCCCGCGGCGCTGCTGGCTGCCGTCGATGACTCGATCGCGGGCGTCATCCTAGAGCCGGTGCAGGGCCTGACCGGCGCTCGCGATCTGCCCGTCGAGCTAATCCAGGCCGCGCGGCAAGCCTGCGATCGCGTCGGGGCGCTCTTGATCTTTGACGAGGTGCAGTGCGGCGTCGGTCGCTGCGGCGCGTTCACCACCGCCGAGGCTATAGGGGTTACCCCGGACCTGCTGACGCTAGCTAAGGGGTTGGCCTCAGGGCTGCCAATCTCGGCGCTGATCACGACGGAGGCAGTCGCGGCGCAGGTCCACACCGGCGACCTGGGCAGCACCTTTGGCGGCGGTCCGGTGCCCTGTGCCGCGGCGCTCGCCACGCTCAACGTCATCGAAGAAGAGCGGCTGATCGAAAACGCGCTGACCATCGGCGATCGGCTGCGGCAGGGCGCGCTGGCCCTGGGTCCGGGCAAGGTGGCGGCGGTGCAGGGTCGCGGGCTCTTGCTCGGGCTGCGCCTGACCCGTCCGGCCGGCGAGATCCAGACCGCGCTCCTCGCCCATCACATCCTGTCGGGCACCTCGTCCGACCCGCAGGTGCTGCGGCTGATGCCCCCTCTTACGTTCTCGCGCGCCGAGGCCGATCAGGTCCTGCAGGCGCTGGCGGAGGTTCTTTAACATGCCGACGACGACCCCCACATCTGGATCAGGCGCGGGATCAGGCGCGGGCCGCGCACCCGAGAAGCGCGACTTTTTAGACATGGCCGATCTGTCGCCGAGCAAGCTCGGGCGGATCCTCGATCTGGCGGCGCAGCTAAAGCGCGGCGAGGTCAAGCGCAAGGACGCACTTTCGCGCAAGGTGCTGGCCATGGTGTTCCTCGATCCCAGCCTGCGCACCCGCACCAGCTTCGAGGTCGCGATGTTCCTGCACGGCGGTCACGGCGTGGTGCTCGAACCCGGCCGCACCAGCTGGGCCTGGGAGACGCAAAAAGGCGTCGTCATGGACGGCTCCACCGTCGAGCACATCGCCGAAGCCGCCCGCGTACTAGGCCGCTACGCCGATGCCGTGGCCCTGCGCGCCTTCCCCCGCGGCGGGACGTGGAGCGACGAGCGTCAGGATCGCATCCTGCGCGACTTCGCCGCCTACTGCGAAAAGCCGGTCATCAACATGGAGTCGGTGCGCCGCCATCCCTGCCAAGGTCTGGCCGATGCCCTGACCCTGCGCGAGCGCCTGCCCAGCCCGCGCGGCCGTCGCTGTGTGCTGGCCTGGGCCTACCATCCCAAGCCGCTGCCGACCGCCGTCCCGGTGAGCGCAGCGATTGCCGCCGCCAGTCAAGGCATGGCCCTGACCATCGCCCACCCGCCTGGCTATGAGCTCGACGAAGACGACATGGCCACCATCCGCCGCGTCGCCCACGAAGCCGGCGGCAGCGTGCGGGTCAGCCCGGATCTAGAGCACAGCCTGATCGGCGCCGACGTCGTGTACGTGAAGTCGTGGGGCGCGCTCAGCCACTTCGGCCGCACCGCCGAAGAAGCCGAGCTCCGTCGCCCACACCGCGACTGGCGGATGACCGAGGCGCGCGGTCAGCTACTTTCGCGCGATGGCTTTGTCATGCACTGCCTGCCGGTGCGCCGCAACGTCGAGATCGACGATGCCGTGCTCGATGGCCCGCGCTCAGCCGTCGTCGATCAGGCCGAAAACCGCCTGCATGTGCAGCGCGCGCTGCTGTTGGATCTCATCGGCGATCTGTCGCTGTAAGAAAAAACGGTCGGAAGGAGCCTGCTGTGTCGATTGAGCCCGCAAAAGGGATAGCCGGTCTGAAGGGAGCGCTGCGCTACGTGCGCGCTTACCGCGACCAGATCTTTGTCATCAAGCTCGGCGGCGAGGTGCTAGAGCGCGCCGAGGCCCTGGCCGGCGTGGCCGCCCAGCTGTCGCTGCTGTCGTCGCTGGGTGTGCGCCTGGTGATCGTTCATGGCGGCGGTCCGCAGGCCAGTCAGCTGTCGCGCAAGCTGGGCAGCGAACCGCAGATCATCGCCGGCCGCCGCATCACCGATGACACTGCGCTGTCGGCGGTGGTGATGGCGGTGTCGGGTCAGCTCAACGTGTCGGTGCTGTCGGCGCTGCGCGCTCATCACGTCCGCGCCGTCGGGCTGTCGGGCGTTGATGGCGAGCTTTTGACCGCGCATCGCCGGCCGCCGGTCGAGGTCGTCGACGATGCCGGCGTGACGCAGGTCGTCGACTTCGGTCACGTCGGCGACATCGATCGCGTCGATCCGCGCGTCATCGAGACGCTGCTCTCGTCGGGCTATGTGCCGGTAGTCTCGCCCCTGGCTGGCGACGATCAGGGACACATCTACAACATCAACGCCGACACCCTGGCCGAAAGCCTGGCCGTCGCCCTGCGGGCTCAGAAGCTGATCTTTATGACCGGCGCCCCCGGCGTGCTGCGCGATCGCAAGGATCCCGCGACGCTGGTCACCTTCGCCGATCCCGACGATCTTTCCAGCCTGCTGGCAAGCGGCGCGATCGCCGGCGGCATGCGCCCCAAGGTCGAGGCCTGCATTCGGGCTGCCACTTCCGGCGTCGAGCGCACCCACATCATCGACGGTGCCGCCCCCGACTCGCTGCTGTTCGAGGTCTTCACCGGCGCCGGCTGCGGCACGATGATCGTCGGACGCAAAGAGAAAGCGACGTATCTCGGCGTCGATCTCGGAGCCCTCCTTGGCTAACCCGGTCGCCGCTTCCCTCGACGAGATCTGGCTGCTGTCAGAGCTCGTGCGCATTCCGTCGGTGTCTGGCCAGGAAGCAGCGATCGCGGCGCGCGTTGTCGAGATCGCGGCGGGGCTTGGCCTGCCGGTGCGGAGCGACGATGCCATGGTGGCGATCGAGCTCGATAGTGGCCGTCCGGGACGCAGCCTGGCCCTGGTGTCGCACCTGGATACCGTGCCGGTCGGCCAGGGCTGGACGCGCCCGCCTTATGAGCCTCAGATCGAGTCGCACCCCGACGGCGAGCGGCTGTGGGGACGCGGCGCCAACGATGCCAAGGCGAGCTGTGCGGCGATGATCGCGGCGGCGCTCGACATCGCGCGGGCCGGCGGACCGCCTGGTGGCCGGCTGCTCGTCGTGCTCGGCTACAGCGAAGAGACGCGCGACACCAGCATGCCGCGCGCCGTGCCGCGCCTGGGGCACCTCGATGCCGCGGTAGTCGGTGAGCCGACCTCGCTGGATCTGGCGGTGGCGCAGCGCGGCCTGATGATGGTGGACCTCGTCGCGCACGGCGATCAGTGCCACGCTGCCTACGCGGCTGAGCGCGGGGCCCGCCAAGCGGTGCTGACGCTGGCCGCCGATCTGCTGAAGCTGCCGTCGCTGTTGCAGGACAAGCCGCATCCGCTCTTGGGACAGCCGACGATCACACCGACGGTGCTGGAGGCCGGCGTGGCCCGCAACGTCACGCCGCCCCTGGCCAAAGCGGTGCTGGATCTGCGCACCACGCCGCGCTGGCCGCACGACGACCTGGGCGCCTATCTGCAGACGCTGCTGGCAAGCGAAGTGGTCGTGACCTCGTCGCGGCTACAGCCCTGCGAGACGCCACCTGACTCGCGGCTGCGGGAGGCGGCACAGGCGGTGCGGCCGACGGCTCGCCCCTATGGCAGCCCGACTTGTTCCGACTGGGTGTTCCTGCGCCACCTCGACGCCATCAAGTGCGGTCCTGGGGATAGCCGCGTCTCGCACACTGCGGATGAGTGGGTGTCCGTCGCTGAGGTGCGGGCAGCCCGCGCGTTTTACGCCGCCCTCGCGCAGAAATACTTATCCCTTCCCCCGACATAAGAATTTCTCCTGGTGTCACGATGAGCGCCCCTCCCCCGCCCACGACTCTCTGGTCGCCCTCGGCTCCGCCCAATGCCCGCGCGCTGGCTTTCACCATCGGCGACGATCGCCACTGGGACAGTCGCCTGCTGCGCTTCGATGTCCTGGGCAGCCTGGGCCACATCGCTGGGCTGCACCACGCCGGCCTGCTGACCACAGACGAGCACACGCGGCTGCACGAGCACCTGTGCGCCGCACTATCGGCCATCGAGCACGGCGAGCTTGTGATCACCGAGGCCCACGAAGACGGCCACACCGCCGTCGAGCTGTGGCTATCGGCCCGCGATCCCGAGCTGGGAGCACGCCTGCACACCGGCCGCTCGCGCAACGATCAGGTGGCCTGCGATCTGCGGCTTTACATGAAGTCGTCGCTGCTGTCGCTGATCGAGCTTTCGGTGCGGCTGGCCGACGCGCTGTGCGACTTCGCGGCGACGCACAAGACCGTCCTGTGGCCCGGCTACACCCACCAGCGCGGCGCCATGCCGTCGTCGCTGGGCCTGTGGGCTGCGGCCTTTGCCGAGGGCCTGATCGACACGCTAGAGACGGCGCCGGCGCTGCTTGCGCAGATCGATCGCTCGCCTTTGGGCAGTGCCGCAGGCTATGGCGTGCCGCTGCCGCTCCAGCGCGAGACGACGGCGGCGGCGCTGGGCTTTTCCGGGCTGGTGCAGACGGTGACGACGGTGCAGAACAGCCGCGGCAAGCTAGAGAGCGCGCTCTTGTTTTTCTGCACGCAGCTTGGGCACGAGCTCCAGCGCCTGTGCGCCGATGTCTGCCTGTACTCGGCGGACGAGTACGGCTTCCTGCGCCTGCCGGCCGAGCTGGCCCAGGGATCGAGCCTGATGCCGCACAAAAAGAACCCCGACCTGTTCGAACTCGGCCGGGCGCGCATGGCGGCGCTCGACGGTGATCTAGCGCAGGTGCGGGCCCTGACCGCCAAGCTGACCTCCGGCTATCACCGCGACTTTCAGCTGCTGAAAGAGCCGCTGTTCCGCGGCGTGCAGCGCACGGTCGAGACGCTCGACATCCTGACCCTGGCCGTGCCGCAGCTAGTCGTCGATGCCGCACGCTGTCAGGCGGCGCTCAGCGGTGGTCTGCTGGTCACCGACGAGGTCATCCGCCGCGTCGAGACCGGGCAGCCGTTTCGCGTCGCCTATCGTCAGGTAGCCGACGAGCTCAAACGTGATAGCCTCGCGCTTCCTCCCGTGACTCCGTCGGAGCTGATGCGTCGCCGGCGATCGACGGGTGGGCTCGGCAACCTGGGCCTGCCGCGGCTGCGTGCGCGCCTCGATCGCTGCCAACGCCACGGCGAAAAAAAACGAGCCGCCTTTGCCGCGGCGCTGCAGGCGCTGTGTGCCCCGCCAAAAGCGGCGCGCCCCCGTCGAGGCCGGGCATGAAAAACCGTCGCGCACTTCGCCTGCGCCGCCTGCTAGAGCTCGTCGCCACACACAAGCTGCACACGCAGGAAGAGGTCTGCGCCGCGCTCAGCGAAGAGGGCTGGCCGGTGACGCAGTCGTCGGTGAGTCGCGACATCGCGACGCTCAAGCTCAGCAAAGAAGGCGGCATCTACGTCCGCCGCAGCCCGACCCGCGACGCCAGCAAGAGCCACAGCCTGTTTGCGGTGCTGGGCGAATCGATCCTCGACTCAGCCCCGGCCGGCGATGCGCTAGTGGTCCTGCACACCCCGCCGGGAGAAGCCAGCCGCGTCGGCAGCGCCCTCGATCGCCTGGCCTATCCCGAGGTGGTCGGCACCATCGCCGGCGATGACACGGTGTTCGTCGCGGTGCGCGATCGCGCCGCCCAGCGTCGTTTCTTAGACACTGTGCGTCAGCAGCTAGGGGAGAGCGCCGTCGCCCCAGACTAGGCGTCTGGCTTTCTAGGCGTTTGGCCGTCTAGGCGTCTGGCCGTCTGACCATCTGCCGTCGCCGCCTCCGCGAATCCGCGCCGCAGCGGCAGGTTTTGCATTACATTCCAGACCTCATGTCTTGGTGGTCGCGTAAGAACAAAGCGACAGAGCTCAGCTCCGAGAAGCGCTCGGTGCCGAGTGGTCTGTTTCAGATGTGCGATGGCTGCGGCAGCACCATCGATTCCCGCCTGATCGAAGCCGCGCACCTGTGCTGTCCGGGGTGCGGGTATCACTTCACGATGCCCACCGAAGATCGCCTGCGCCTGCTCTTAGACGAGGGCACCTCCGTCGAGCACGACGCGGCGATGCTGGCCGTCGATCCCCTGGGCTTTCGAGATAGCAAGAGCTACGCCGAGCGGCTGACCACGCTGCGCAAAAAGACCGGGCAGAGCGATGCCTTCCGCAGCTTCCTCGGCCACATCGACGGCGTCGCGGTGTCGTTCGGCATGTTTCAGTTCGAGTTTATGGGCGGCTCGATGGGCTCGGTGGTCGGCGAAAAGATCGCCCGCCTGTTCGAGCGCGCCCGCGAGCACGGCTGCCCCGCGGTGGTGCTGTCGGCCAGCGGCGGTGCCCGCATGCAGGAAGGGATCCTGTCGCTGATGCAGATGGCCAAGACCAGTGCAGCGCTGGGTCGGCTGCGTGCGGCCGGGCTGCCGTACATCTCGGTGCTGCTCAACCCGACGACGGGTGGCGTCGCGGCCTCGTTCGCCATGCTCGGCGACATCATCATTGCCGAGCCGGGGGCGATGGTCGGTTTTGCCGGTCCGCGCGTCATCGAACAGACGATTCGGCAGAAGCTACCGCCCGGCTTTCAGCGCGCTGAGTTTCTGCTGGAGCACGGCATGATCGACGCCATCGTCGCTCGTGCGGAGATGAAGTCCTGGCTGGCGGCGACGCTGCGCATGCTGCTGCGTCAGCCGGCCCCGCCGCCGTCCACGGCCTCGCGTAGCTCGTCGTTCCCTGCCCTGCCCCGCGTTTAGGCTCGCTTTCGCGCCCCTCCCTCCGTCGGTATGAACTACGCCGCCTGCCTGCAGTATCTGTCGCAGCTTGCCCGCTTTGGCATCAAGCCGGGGACCGAGCGCTTGGCTGCGGTGCTGCATCGTCTGGGACAGCCACAGGCCCGCGTGCCGGCCCTGCATATCGCTGGCACCAACGGTAAGGGCTCGACGGCGGCCTTCTGCGCCCACCTGCTGGTCGCGGCGGCGGGGTCGCTGGGGCGGCCGGCCGGACAGGTGCCGCGCATCGGGCTTTATACCTCGCCGCATCTGTGTCGGGTGCGCGAGCGCATTCGGATCAGCCCCCCCCACAGCACCGACGCCACCGATACCACCGACGCGCTGACCCTGCCTGAGTGCAGCGAGGAGGCCTTCGCCGCCGCCGTCACCGCGGTGCGCACCGCCTGCGAGACGAGTCCCGCCATCGATCTGACCTTCTTCGAGGTCCTGACCGCCGCCGCTTTCCTGGTGTTTGCCGATTCGGGAGTCGAGATCGCAGTGTTCGAGACGGGGCTTGGCGGGCGGCTGGATGCGACACGGCTCTGCGCCGCCCAGGTCACGGTCATTACCGGCATTGCCCTCGATCACACCGAGATCCTCGGCGACACGCTGACCGCCATCGCCTACGAAAAGGCCGGCATCTTCCGCCCCGGCGTGCCGGCGCTCTTCGCCTGCGACGATGAGACCGCCCGCGCCGTCCTCCTCGCCGAGGCCAAGCGGGTCGGAGCACCGGCGCAGGTCTTCCTCGGTCGCGACACCCCCCACTCCCTGCCGCCGCAGGTCAGGCCGATTCCGCCGCTGTCCCCGTCGCTGGCCGCCAGCTTGCCGCTGCCCGGGGCGCATCAGTACGCAAATGCCACGGTGGCGCTCGCCGCCGTCCGCAGTCTTCCGGGTCCCCTCGGCGCAGCGATGGCGCAGCCGGCGGTACAAGCGCGCGGCATCGCAGGGACGCGCTGGCCCGGTCGGCTGGAGCGGCTGTGGCCCGATCCCGACCTTGATGCCGCGGTGCTGCGGGCCCGCCTGGGTCTGCCCGCAGACTGTCCCCTGCCCGAGGTCTGGCTCGACGGGGCGCACAATCCGCAGGGTGCCGAAGCGCTGGCCAGCTTCGTTTCCGCCCTGCCGCCGCGACCGCTGACCGTGCTGTTCGGGGTCGTCGCTGACAAGCAGGTCGGTCAGATGCTGGCCCCGCTGCGCCCCGCCCAGCGCCTGCTGCTGACCACACCGCCGTCGCCGCGCGCCCGCCCAGCCGACGAGCTAGCGACCGGCATCGCCGCCGCCGAGCCCACGCTGCCCGGCCTGGCCCACCTCACCATCGAGCCGGATCCGCTGTCGGCTCTGCGGTGCGCTCTGCGGACGACGCCTGCGGACGGGCGTCTTTTGATCTATGGCTCGCTGTTTCTGCTGGGGGCGCTGCGGGCGCACTGGCACAGCGAACCCCGCGATCCTGTGGCGCTCTCTGACCCTGGACCCAAGCCGTCGCCGGCCCCGCTCCCCCACAACCGGCAATAGCCTCTAGATTCAACCTGCAATTGTTTTCTAGAATACAAATTCTAGGGGCAAACAATGGCTACGCAGATCGCGGTTGCACTGGAAAAAGGGGATCCGGCGGTCGTCGGGCGCGCGCTCGCTGAGCGCATCACCGCCGAGCTTGCGGGACGGACACCGGCCTTGGTGACGCTGTTTCCATCGCCGGACTGTTCGCTTTCCGAGGTCATGACGGCGTTTCGCGCTGCGCTGCCGGCTCCGCCCGCGGGCGTGCCGGCCCCGGTGGTGCTGGGGGCGACAACCGCTGGTGAATTCACCGGCGGCGGCGATGCCTCGGGCTCGGTGTCGGCCTTTGCTGTCGCCGGCGACTTTCGCGTGTTCGGCGGCGTCGGGCGACCGCTGCGCGGAAACGTCGAAGGTGCGGTGACGCAGGCCCTTTCCGGCATCCCGCAGGAGCAGGAAGGCTATCCCTATCGCACCGCCGTGCTGTTCATCGATGGTCTGGTTGGCGTCGGGGAAGAGGCGACGCTGACCGCCGCGGCGCTGCTGGGTCCGGGCGTGCGGCTGTGCGGCGGCTGTGCGGCCGACGACTGGCGGCTGCAGGCGACCGCGGTGGGCTGCAACGACGCGGTGTCGGGCGACGCTCTGGCCATCGCCATCCTGTTTTCCAAGACGCCGCTCGGCATCGGCGTGTTCCATGGCCATCAGCCGCTGTCGGACGCGATGACCATCACCCGATCCGTCGAGAACGTCGTGCACGAGATCGACGGCCGCCCGGCCTGGGACGTCTTTGTCGAAAAGACCCGCGACCGCGCGCTGCAGGACGGCATCGATCCCGCGGCCCTCAAGAGCAGCAGCGACATCCTGCAGTACTTCCTGAAATACGAGACCGGCATCAAGACCGGCCCCGAGTTCCGCATTCGCATGCCCCTTGTCCGCAACGACGACGGCTCGCTGGGCTTTGTCTGCGGCATGCCCGAGGGCACGCCGATTCATTTCATGGCCAGCACACCGCAGCGACAGATCGAGAGCGCTCGCGGAGCCGCCGCCCGGGCCCGCGCCCAGCTAGCCGGTCAGGCAGTCGCCGGGGCCCTGGTGGTCGACTGCGGTTGCCGCAAGCTGATCCTCAACGATCGCTTCTGCGAAGCCGTGCGGGCCATCGCTTCCGAGCTAGGGGATGTGCCGATCGCCGGCTTCGAGAGCTATGGCGAGATCGCGCTCAACGACGACGACTTCTCGGGCTTTCACAACACGACGACGGTGCTGCTCGCCTTCCCGACCGACGACGGCGCCGCCCCGCCGGCCAGAACCCAGGACTAGGACCGCATGCAGATGGCAGGACCTCTGGCACAGGCGCAGCGCATCCCGCTCTCCGAGCTTCAGCACATGCTGGCCGCGCTCGGCGACAGCAAGGCGCGTGACATGGTGGACAAAGCCACCCGCGAGCTACGCATCACCAGCGCCGAGCTAGAGAGCCGCCAAGCCCTGCAGGTCCTCGACTACATCGCCACCGAGCCCGGCCTCGTCGGCATCACCGCCCGCTTCGCCAAAGCCCGCGCCGTCCTCAAGTGGCCGCCCGTGCACAGCGACCGCCGCTAGTCTTTGCCCCCCTCGACGGGCAAGCTGCGATCCGCCGCCCACTCCCAGAACGAGCCGTCGTAGTTTCTGACCCGCCGATAGCCAAGCTGCGCCAGCACCGCCACCACGAATGCCGAGCGCACACCGCCAGTGCAGTAGACGATGATCTCGCGGTCGGGCGACAGCTCAGCCAGGCCCCGCGCAGCCAGCTCCCCCCGCAGCTCGGGCGCCGGCTTAAGCTGGCCCCGCGCATCCAAGAGGCGCCCCCAAGGCAGCGACCGCGCCCCGGGGATGTGACCGCCGCGAGCCTCTAGATACGGGGTTGCCCCAGCCCACTCGGCCTCGCTACGCGCATCTACCAGGATAGGTCGTTCTTCCGTCGGTGCAGACAGCGCCCGCAGCACCTGCGCCCGGTCTGCCCGCAGCCCCGACTGCGGCTGCGCCACGAATGCCCCGGGCTGGGCCGGCCGCCGTCTCGGGCCTCGCTCGACGCTCTTTTTCGCCCCCTGCCAAGCCGCAAAGCCCCCGTCGAGGATGTAGACCTGCCGATGCCCCAGGTAGAGCAGCAGCCAAGCAATCCGCCCCTCTTCGCCGAAGCCCGCCGCCGCCGCGCCATAGACCAGCACCGGCCGCGCCGCATCGACGCCCAGCGCCGCCAGCTTGCCCGCCATGGCCTGCGGATCGCGCCCCAGCCGACCCACCCGCCCCCAGCCATCGCGAAAGTCCAGCCAGTCCACCGCCTGCGCCGACGGAATATGCGCCCACAAAAACCCGGAAGCCCGCGCATCCAGCACCACCGCCCCCGCCTGCTGCAGCGCTGCCACGCCCTCGACACCGACGAAGCGGGGGGTGGACTGGGGGGTAGCCGCCACCCCAGCCGGCATCGCCGCCGCCGTTTTTTCGACGGGTCCAGCGAATAGCAGCGAGCCAGCCAGGGAGAGCAGCCACAGACGCATGCCCCGATGGTATCCCGCTTCCCCGTCCTGTGGGCGATGTCAGCGACGAGTCCGGGCGGTCAGCGCTCCTCGCCCAGGCCGCGCAGAAAATACGAAGACAGCGGCTGCGGCGGGATAAAGCTTAAGAGTAGCTCGGTCAAGAGGTGGGCAGCCGCGATGGCCGCCGACTGCGCACTCTCGGGACGCAGCGCGACCTCGACAAAGTCGGCGCCGATCAGGCGGAAATGGCGACCGGCATAGTCGATGAGATCGAGCGCCGTGTAGTAGTCCAGGCCGCCGATCTGCCGCGTGCCGGTCTCTGGCGCGAGGAGCGGCGTCAGGCAGTCGATATCAAAGGTCAGGTAGTAGGGGATGTCGCGCGGCAGCCCCGCAAAGACCTGCTCGGGTGACTGCCGAGCCGCCTCGCGCGCCGAGACATAGCTGATGCGCGGGTCGACAAGCGGCGTCTGCTTGTGGACCCGCGTCTGAAAGCCGCGCAGGCCGATCTGATGCAGCCGGCGCAGCGAGCCGCTCTGCAGGGTCGGCAAGAGGAAGTTAGCGTGCGAAAGGAGGTGCGGGTCGGCGGCGTCATAGAGATCGCTGTGCGCGTCAAAGTGCAGAATGCCAAACTCGCGCTCGCGCTCGGCGATCACCGACAGAGGGAAGTGGCTCAGCGAGTGATCGCCGCCCAGCATGACCGGGATCATCCCGACGTCCAGCACGGCGCCCACCACCTGGCGCAGGCGAGCCCCGAAGTCGGCCAGGCTCTCGCCGAGGCGGTAGACGACACTGCCCAGATCCAGAACGGTGAGGGCCCCGACCGGGAAGCTGCGCCGACCATCGACATCCAAGAGCTGAGCCGGTCGCAGGTCCGCGAGATCGCGGCTAGCGAAGGGCTGCGCTCCGGCCTCACTGCTGCCGAAGTAGCGGGCCGCGGGAAAGCGACTGCGGATCAGCCCCGGCCCGTGTCGAGCCCCGCCCTCGCCGCCGGCACCGACCTCGCAGGGCGCACCCAAGACAGCGATGCCACCCGGCTTGGCCTTCTGCGGCAGCAGATCGAGGGGGCAGCGCTGGCCTATAGCCATCGCCTCGGGCTGCAGGATCTCTGGCGCGCGGCGGGCCGTCGTTCGACCCGCCGACTCATCGAACTCGACAAGGACGCCGGCGGCCTGTAGCTCGGCGATGGTGGCCAGCACCACCTCGGCCGGCTCGCGCGGGAAGCGAGCGACGATCTCGTGCGGCCAGGCGGGCTGCGAAAACGCGGTCACCAGGCGCAGCACGGAAAGCCCCTCGGACTCGACATTGCGGTCGCTGTCGGGCGTGGTGATCTGCAAGACGTCGCCGACCCAGCGCACGATGGCCTGCGGTGAACGCCAGAGCTTGCGTGGCGTCGCCGATCCCCCCGACCCGCTGGCTGGCGGACCGGCGGCGGCATCCCTCGGTGGCGGCGGCTCTGCGCGGCTCATCGTGGCTCCCCCTGTGGCTGCGCTGACGGCACCGCACCTGACCGGGTGGGTCAGGGCGGGCCGCAGGTTGTGGTTATTTTATCGGTTTGCCGTCGAGGATCTCGACAAGATTGGCAGAGAAGGCCACCGCCGCGGGTGAGGCTGCCGCGAGCTACGGATCCTGGCGACGCGGGCCGCTGAGGCCAAGCGCAGTGTAGTCCACGGTGTTGAAGGTCGGGGTGTAGCTGTAGGTCGCCAGGCTCGTCGAACCGCTGGTCGTCGTCGAGTAGAGGCTGGTGGAGAGGCCCGCCTTCAGGCTGGTGCGAACCTTGAGGCCGCTCGACTCCTCGTTCTCGTCGATCTGCTCGTCAATCGCATTCACAGTGCCGGGATTTTCAGTGTTGCTCATAGGAACTCCTTTTAAAGCAAAGAGAGGCCTTTTTAGGATAAGGCGTCAGCCGGGGGCCGCATAGTCGATTTTTTTCGACTTTTTCCGTCGGAGAATAGGGCTTTGAGGCCAAGGGTTTAGCGACCCCGGATGGGGGGGCGGCAGCCGGACTGGGCCCTGGCCGGGCGGGCGATGCGGCCTACTTCGCAGGCTCGGGGGGCCGGGCTTCCAGATCAAGCCGACGTCCCAGGCTGCGCAGCAGCAGCACCGCCGGGCTGACCTGCTCGACGGTCACTTCGACGGAGCCGGGCAGGCCATGCTGAAACGGAATCAGCGACTTGGCATCGCGCAGGAGATCCAGCTCGACCCGCACCGTGCCATCGCGCGGCTCACTCGCGACGCGGGCGACGCGGGCCGGCACGACGCCAAACTGCAGCCAAGGAAAGCCGGTCAGACGGAACTCGGCGGGCTGCTGCGGACGGATGCGACCGAGCGCGCTCGCCGGCTCATACTCGGCGACCAGGATCAGCTCGCCCAGCGGCAACAGCGTCGCCAGCTTGGCGCCGGCCGTGACGTAGGTGCCCATCGTCAGGTCCATCATCTCGCCCAGCTGACCTTCGCCGGGGGCGCGAATGAAGTGGCGCTCGATCTCTTGCTCTAGCTCGGCGACGCTGGCCAGGAGGGCCTGCTTTTCCCCCTGCAGCGTTGTTAGCTCGCGCCGCAGCGCTTCGACGCGGGCCTCGCCACTGCGCAGACGGGTGGTGCGATCACTCAGCGCTCGTTTGACCTCTAGCGACAGGGCAGCGGACGAGGCCCGCCGCATCTCGGCCTGGGCCCGAATCCGATCGAGCTCGGCCTGCGGCACGGCGCCTTCCAGCGTCGTGTAGCGCTCGGCTTCGCGTGCGGCCAGCTTGGCCGAGATGCTGGCCTCACGGCTGCGCGCCTTGGCCTGCTTGGCGGCCACGCCACCGGCCACGACCTCGGCGCTGACCGCGCCCCGCGTCGCCTTCAGCTCAGACAGCGCACCTTCGATCTGCGGATCCAGCGAGAGCAGCTTGGCCCGGCTGCTGGCCAAGCGCTGCTCTTCCACCGAGGTATCGAGCTGGAACAAGAGCTCGCCCGTCCGCACCCGCTGCCCGAGCCCGACATGCACCTTGGCGATCTTGCCCGCCACGGCGGTGTGGATGGCAAAGGCCGAGCCGCGCACCTCTAGGCGGGTCTTCTTGCTGACCTCGGTCACGGCAATCCGCGCCCCAAACAGCCACAGACTCCACGCGATGGCGGCGACGAAGAGGGCCAATAGGCCCAGGCTGACGGCGCGTCCACTGTCGCGCTGCAGCGATCTCAGCGTGCTGGGGAAAGGCTGGGCCATGACCGCGAGCGACACCCCTCCCCCATGCTAGCCCGCCCGTCGAGCCGCGCGGGCAGAAAGTCATCGCGACGGGAGAGCGCTGGCTGCCGCCGCAGGCGTGCTTAGGGATGGGCGATGACGAACAAGGTCGGGACGCGGGCGAAGACGCAGCGCAGGGTGATGGCCAGCGTCTCGGGATCGAGCGCGGCGAAGCTCTCGTCAAGCAGCACGACCTGGGCCCGCTGCAGCAGGGTGCGGGCGATGTAGACGCGGCTGCGCTCGCCATGCGAGAGCTGCCAGCCGGTCTCGCCGACGTGCGTGTAAAGACCGCTCGGCATGCGCGAGAGCAGCGGCCCCAGACCCAGCTCTTCGCAGATCGTGGTCGCCTCCTGCAGATCCTGGGGCGAAGGCGGCCAGGCCCGCCCCATCAGCAGGTTGAAGGCCAGCGGCTGGCTAAACAGGTGGTTTTCGTGAAACTGCGGCGCGGTGGCGACGATCTTGCGCCAGCGACGGGGACCCAGCGCCGACATGTCCAGCCCGCCGAGCAGGATCTGACCGCTCTCGATCGGCAAGAGTCCGGTCAGGCTAGAAGCCAGCGTGCTCTTGCCGCTGCCCGATGGCCCCTGCAGAAGGACGCGCTCGCCCGCCCGCACGCGCAGGGTCAGATCGCGCAGCGCGGGGATCTTGGCCTCTTTTCCGTAGCGCACCGTCAGCCGCTTGGCTTCTAGCACCGTGGCCCCCGGCGCAAAGCTCGGCGAGACGGCGGTCAGTGGCTGCGGCTCGGGCTGCACGGCGCTGTCGAGCAGGTGCTGACAGCGACGCAGAGCAATCGCCACCCCGGCGAGCTGCGACAGTCCCGAGGCCAGCTTGCCCAGCGCCCGCATCCCCAACATCACCCCGCCAAGGCCGATGGCCAAGCGTCCCGCGCTGGCTTGCGAGTCCAGCCACAGCGGCAAAAGGGCCGTGGCGCCCGCCACCAGCCAGCCCGACGGCAAGAATCCAAACAGGACCGCCGACCAGCCATCCAGCCCGCGCCCCTGCTGGTGATATTCGACCAGGGCCTCGTCTTCGCCGCGATGGCGCAGTGCCTTGGGCTCCTGCACCAAGCGAGTGCGGTGACCCAGCATCTTTTCGAGCAGGTCGCTGATCAGTCGGAAGCGCGCATCGGTCCAGGTCAGCCGGCTGCGGTAGTAGCCATAGCTCAGCCCGACCAGCAGCACCACCCACCCCATCAGCACGACGGCGGCGGTACCCGAGGCGACAGCCAAGACCGGCAGCGCGCCCAGCAGATCCAGTCCGGCCGCACTCGCTGAGATACCGCCGCTGCGCAAGCCCATCTCGACCGCTTCGGACTCGTTGATCTGACAGACGAAGTCGCCGTAGCCGCTCTTGCGCGCCGCATCAAGCGGCAGCTTGACCGCCCCCCACAGCAGGCGCCGACGCAGCACGATGCCCGCCGCGATGGCGATGCGGCCCAGCACCCAGGACTCCAGCAGCATAAACGGCGGCGTGCAGGCCATAAGCAGCCCCGCCGCCCACAGCCAGCCGCGATCGAGGTGGCCGTTGAGCGCGCTCTCTCCGACGAGAAAGATCAGGATCAGACCCAGCACGTACTGCGTCACATGGGCCACGCCATAGAGCCCCAGCAGGCGCCCCAGACCGGCTTCCTGCACCAGCTGTCGCAGCGGGCGGGCTGCCGCCAGACGCAGAAGGAAGCAGCTGCTGATCGACTGGGCCGCCAGGCGGCGATGCAGGATCATCTGCACAGCGCGCTGTCGTCGCGCCCCCTCGCGCAGACCGGCGCTGGCCAGCAGCGTGTCCAGCTCGGAACGCAGCGGCGCAAACATCGGCTCGCACAGCCAGGCGACGACCTCGTCACGGCGCAGCAGCTGGGTGGTGCCGTCGGGGCCCAGCACACGCAGGGATTGGCGATTGGCGCTCAGCACCAGAAGCAGCCCCGGCTGCGGTGCGGTCAGGAACAGCACGGCCGGCCCAGCCTGGCCCAGGTATTCGGGCAGCTCGTCGAGCCGGATCTGCACCGCTTCCGACTCCAGACCATAGGCGCTGGCCACGGCATCCAGGTAGTCGCTCAGGCTGCCGGGGCTGCCTTCTGGGACCAGGCCGCTCAAGCCGCTTGGGGGGGCGGGGGGCGAGACCTGCGAGCTGACGCGCCAGCCGACAGATCGTCCCAGGCTGGCCACCGCAGCTGCGGCCTTGCGCAGCGGCCACAGAGGAGGGTCGATCCCGCTCATGGCTCGTCGAGCCCGCCGTCGCGCTCTTTGCCCGAGACCAGCTGCCCATCGACCATGGCGATGCGGTGCCACTCTTTGGAGGCCCACAGATCGTGACGCACCGTCTTTTCCGCCCGCAGCAGCGCGCCATAGCGCGAGCCGGCCTGCGCACTCAGCACCGCGGGCTCGCCGAATTCGACCAGACGACCGCCTTCGATCACCGCCACCGCCGGAAATGTCAAGGTGGTTGCCAGGTCATGCGAGACATAGATGAGCGTCGTTCCCGCCCACTTCTTGCGCGCCCGATCGAGTAGCTCCTGACGCTGCGTGCGGTCCAGGCCGCGGAACGGCTCGTCCAGCAGCACCAGCTGCGGCTGGGTCTGCAGCAGGGTCCGCCCTAGCCGGACGCGCTGTCCCTCGCCACCCGAGACCAAGCGGCCGCCTTCACCGAGCTGCGTCGCCAAGCCACTGGGCAGGCGGGCCATGACGCGCGAAAGATCCGCGGTGGCGATGGCGTCACTTAAGGCATCGACGCGGTCGCTGGCCTGGCTGTAGTGCAGGTTGTCGAAGAGCGAGCGATTCCACAGGCGAATATCGGGATCGACCCAGGCGACGCTGTGCCGCAGCTGCACCAGCTCTTCGCTGCTGACCGGCAGGCCATTTATCAACAGCTCGCCCGAGGCGACTTTATGAAAGCCCAAGAGCAGGCCGATCAGCGTCGATTTGCCAGCCCCCGAGATGCCCACCACGGCCAGGTGCATGCCGGCTGGGATGTCCAGGCTGACCTCGTGCAGCACCGGCCGCCCCGCCAGCACCACCGACACGCGGCGCAGCGAGATCGAGAGGGTCTTGGCCTCGCGCACGGTCATCACCGAGGCCAGCTCGCCTTCGATCTCGGCCTTGGCGCCCAGCGGTTCGATCAGGCGCAGCGTGACGTTGCGCAGGTCGGGATACTGCTGCAGCGTCGCCGACATCTCGCCGGCGTTGCCGGGCAGCGCCATCGCCCAGTAGTACAAAAGCAGCAGTCCCGCAGCGTCGCCCGCGTGGCCCAGATAGCGCGCGACCAGCCAGACGATAAACAGATAGCCGAGCCCCACTTGCAGGCCCTGCGCCGCGACTTGAATCCGCAGCCAGTCCAGCCGCACGCGCGCCCACTTAGTGAGCAGATCCTCCTGATCGCGCATCAGCGTCTTTTCTGCGCCGTGCGTCCGCGTCGGGGCCAAGCCGATCAGCGCATCCAGATACGATCGCATCAGCGTGCCGGCATAGGTCCGCAGTCGCAGATCCAGCCCCAGAAACAGCGGCTGGGTCAGAAACGGCAGGCTGAGCATCAGCAGCAGGAACAAGAGCACCAGCCAGCGCTCGCTCGGCACCAGCCACATCAGCGCGCTGGCGGTAAGTAGCGTCATGCCCGAGGTGCGAACTCCGTCGGAAAGGAGCTGCGGCAAGACCCGCACACGAGCCAAGCTATGGGCGCGCTCGGTCATGTCCGAAATCGGGCGGCTGTGAAAGTAGTGATCGTTCAGCTGCGGTAGCTTGCTAAAAAGCGCCATGCGCAGCTTGAGCTCGAGGTAGCGGCCGATGCGCGTGATGTTCCACTGGTTGACCAGGCCCAAGGCCATGACGCCAAGCAAGAACAGCAGGCCCAGAACCGGGGCCGACAGGCGCTGCGTCGCAGCCTGAAAGCTGCCCACGAGCTGCATCGCGCCGCGAAACAAGATATCCAGCTGCACCTGCAGCACCGCCGACGCCAGGGCAGCCAGGGCCCCCAGGCCAACCATCGCCAGCTGTTCGCGCGGCAGCAGCGAGAGCAGCGTGCGCAGCGGCTGCACCGGCGCCTCGGTCAGCGCTGCCCGCAGATCATCGGGCAGAGCCGCCAGTCGCTGCTGTGCCTGGCCGTCGGTCTCTTTGGCCCGCCCGCGAATCGCGACCAAGACCGCGCCGCGCAGGGTCAAGAGCTCGCCTGCCGCAGCGCCTCGCTCCTCGGCTGCTGGACTGCGTACCGACCAGTACGACTCGGGGATCTGCGCGGTATCGCTGTGCCGGGCCAGCGTCTCGGCTAGCTGGCTGGCTTCACGGCCGCGACTTATGACCCCACCAGACACCAGATCGCTCACCATCCGCACCGCCGCGTCAAGCTGCGCCAAGCGCTGCCATCCCTTGTCAGCCCGAGCCTGCTGCAAGAGGCGCGTCTGACCGGCTTCATCCATGCCCAGGCTGGCCATGCGCAGTGACAGCGCGCGCGCAAAGCCCTTGCCCGACAGCCACGGCCGCAGTCGCGCCGCCGGCACCGGCTGCGCGTGCACGTACAAGTCGGACAGGAACGAAGCCGCCCCTTGCCAGCGCCGCCCCGTCGCGGGGTCCATGATCTGCACCAGATCGCCGTGACAGCGCCAGCACACGACGAAGTGCGGCACCCCAGAGGCATGCCGCACCACGACCACCGCTGGCAGGTTGCGCGCCACGTCGAGCAGGATGTGATCGACGGGCATGATCATCTGCTCGGCCGCCAGGCCCAGCTGACCGGCGATGTCTTCCAGCGTGTCGATCGAGGTCCCGTCGACATCGGTCTGGCAGGCCTCGCGCAGACGACCATAGCTGGCCTGCACGCCCAGCCCGTTGAGCAAGGCTGAAAGCGCCGCCGGGCCGCAGTCCATGCTGCTCGACTGGATGACTTCGGGAATCAGGAACTGTCGGCTGCGCTGACTGTTCCACTCCTCCCTCCACTTGCGGCTGGTCTGCACGAACGCTGCGGTTGTCATGCTGTCACCGAGGTCCCGATCCCCCGCCGGCCCTGCGGCTCCGTAGAGGCTCGAAGCCGTCGGATATCTTAGCATTCGGGCCCCGTCTGCCGGCGGTCAAAACAGGACACAGCGGGCCGGTCCCCCCCCCTCCGCTGTCGGGGCGGACGCCGGCCGGGTCCGCGGGACGGAGGGGGGCCAGCTTTCGCAACCGAGATCGCCCTAATCAGGGGATAATGCTCACATGCGGAAGTCTGAGGCAGCGCAGCCTGCCTCCCCGGGATCGGCGAACAGCGCCTCGCCCGCAGACGGACCTAGCACCGAGCCAGGCGCGCCCGCCGCGCTCGCTTCCAGCCCGCCCAGCCGCAGTCCGGCCAGCGAAGTCCTCTCGCCGTCGCAGCTGGTCTCGGCCCCCGGCGACTCTGCGGTCTTTTCGACAGAAGACGCGGACGATGACGACGATCAGCTACAGACCGTCGATACACCGAGTGCGCGCTCGCAGCCGCTGGATGCGCTGCAAGGCATCCCTGCCCTTCTGGCCAGCCCGCCCAGTCGACGCTCTAGCAGCCCCAGCCGCGGGGGCGCGGCGGCCGGCCTGTCGGGCAGCAACCCCCAAGTCGCCGCTGCCCCGGGCACCTACCCCATCGAAAACTGGGATCGCTATGAGTTCCTGGGCCTGCTGGGCCAGGGCGGCATGGGCGCGGTGTACAAGGCCCGTGATCGCCGCATCCGCCGCACCGTCGCGCTGAAGTTCATCCGCGGCGGCGATGAGCGCCTGACGCAGCGCTTCATGCAAGAAGCCCGGGCCCAGTCGCGCGTCGAGCATCCCGGCATCTGCAAAGTGCTCGAAGTCGGCGAGGTCGAGGGCAAGTCCTATATCGCCATGCAGTTCGTCGATGGCCCGTCGCTGCAGCAGGCCCGGCACGAGCTGTCGCTGCTCGACAAAGTGGCGGTCGTCAAAGAAGCCGCCGAGGCCCTGCACGCCGCCCACGAGCAGGGCGTCATCCATCGCGACATCAAGCCCGCCAACATCATGGTCGAGCGGCGGGCCGATGGGAACTGGCATCCGGTGGTCATGGACTTTGGCCTGGCGCGCGACACCAACGAGAGCCAGGGCATGACCGAGTCGGGCACGGTCATGGGCACGGCCGCCTTCATGTCGCCGGAGCAGGCGCGCGGCAACGCCAAGTCGCTCGATCGCCGCACCGATGTCTATAGCTTGGGCGCGACGCTGTTTGACCTTTTGGCCGGGCGGCCGCCGTTTGTCGCCGACAGCATGGCCGACACCCTGCTCAAGGTCATGCTCGACGAGCCACCGGCCCTGCGCGGCGTGGTCGAGAACATTCCCGAAGCGCTCGACATCATCGTCGGCAAGTGCCTGAACAAAGAGGCCTCGCAGCGCTATCGCTCGGCGCTCGACTTTGCCGAAGACCTGGGACGCTTTCTGGCCAACCGCCGCATCGTTGGTAGGCGGCTCAGCCTGTACAACCGTCTGAAGTGGCGGGCCCAGCACAATAAGCCAGCCTTCGGCGTCGCACTGATCCTCGTGGCCACGCTACTGTTTCTGATCGGCTACGGCATCAACACGCGCCTGGCCGCCATCGCCAAGGATCGCCAGGCCCGACGCCAGGCCGAGATCGCGCAGCGCCTGGGCCAGGACATCAAGGATCTGGAATGGATGCTGCGCAGCGCCCGCCAGCTACCGCTGCACAACCTGGATCGCGAGATCGCGATCGTGCGACGCCGCATGGCGCGGCTGCAGGCCGACCTCTCGTCCTATGGCGAGCTGGGACGGAGCCTGGGCTACTACGCGCTCGGTCGTGGGCACATGGCGCTGCACGAATATTCCGACGCGCTGACCCAGCTCAAGCTGGCCGTCGAGGCCGGCAACGAGCGCCCCGAAGTGCTTTACGCGCTGGGCTTCGTCCTTGGCAAGCTCCACGAACAGGCGCTGGCCGATCTGCGCATGGCGGGCAGCGGCGAGTGGGCCAAAAAGCGCATCAAAGAGCTGGAGCCACAGTACCTGCAGCCCGCCATCGCCTACCTGCAGCGCAGCCAAGAAGGCACCGCCGAATCAGCCGCGTATCTGGAAGGCCTGATCGCCTACCACCGCGGCGAGTCCGAGCGCGCCATCGAGCGCGCCCAGCAAGCCCTCAAAGATGCGCCATGGCTGTACGAGGCCTGGGGGCTGATCGGCGATGTCTACATGCAGCGCGGCTTTGCGCTGTACGAGCGAGCCCAGACCGAGCCCGCCGACAAAGAGTTCGCCGCCGCCGCCGACGCCTTCGCCGAAGCCAGCCGCATCGGTCAGAGTGATGCCGAGATCTTCGAGTCGCTCACCGATGCCTGGCGCCAGCGCACCGCGGTGGCCAAAGATCTCTCGCGGCCGATGGATGGGCCCTACCAAGCCGCCCTCGCGGCCAGCGACAAGATCCTCATCTCGGCCCCGGGCAGTCTGGCTGGCCCGCTAAAGAAGGCCTACGCCATGTACTGGCGCATCCTCGGCCCCGAGCCCGATGAGGTGCTCGCGGTCATTGGCCAGGGCTGCGTCGAGCAGGTCGAAAAGGTGCTCAAGCTGGCCCCCGAGCATCCCTATGCAACCAATGTCTGGGCCTCGTGTCTTTCCGTCGTCGGCAAGGGCGAGATCAAGCTCGGGCGCGACCCCACCAAGTTCTATCAGCGGACCGTCGCCCGCATGGAACCGCTTCTGCAGAAGTATCCCCACTTCCTCGAAGGCGCTCAGACGCTGGCCTATCGCTATCAGGATCTGGCGGGACAGTATCAGCGCGTGGGCCACCCCGATCTGAAAGCAACGCTAGAGCGCGCGATGCAGGCGTTTGCCAGGGCTCTGCTCATCGATCCCAGTCACGCCGGCACGCTCACCTATGCCATGGAGACCAACTCCAAGCTGGTCGCCATTGTTCGCTCCAGCGCCGAGCTGAAGACCGAGCTGGGGCGCGAAGAAGACAGCGTCGCGGCCTGCCGCAAGGCGCTGGGCGAGCACTTCATCTGCGATGCCAATCGACTCGTCGCTTATGCCGCCGCCGCCGAGCGAGGGTTCCGCGCCGGGCAGGATCTCAAGCCCTTGCTCGATGTCGTGAACAAGTCGGTGAGCATCGTGCGCAAAAATGAGGTCAACGCCTCCGAGGTCGAGCAGAGCATCCTCCTTGCGCGCTGGGTCGCGCTGGCGGCGGCCCACAAGCTAGAGCAGGACCTCGAAAGTCCGACGTCGGAGTTCCGCGAGACGCAGGCGCGCTGCTTCGCGCTCGACAAGGACGATCCGTACTGTCACATGCTGGTCGCGCAGGCAGCCTGGATCCTGGTGGAGGCTACAGACAAGCCCAAGGCGCAGCGTGCCGGGTTGAACGACGCGCTGGAACACGCGACCACGGCCGCTGATCATCCGCTGCGCATCGCTGCCGCAGCCCAGACCTTGGCCGAGACGCAGGTTCGCCTGGCCAGGCTGGCCAAGCCGCGCTCCAAGCCTGCCGAGTCGGCGCTCGCCGCGGCGGAAGCGGCGCTGCAGCGCGCCTTCGCTCTGAACCCCAACCTGGCGACCGCCCACGCTACCCAGGGTCAGCTCCGGCTGCTGCGGGCCAGCAGCCAAAAAGGCGACACCCGTCGCGAGACCGCTGGGCAGGCGCTCGCTGCCTTCAAGCGCGCCCTCGGGAGTGATCCCCTGCTGGCCGGCGAGCTACAGGTCAGCCTCACCCAGGCCAAAGACTGGGCCGAGGCCAAGTAAGCGCGACGGGACAGCGACCCCCCGCCTGTCAGCCCGGCCCGCTACAATGGTCCATGGGCGATGCTGCCTGGGGGGCTGGTCTATGGGGGCGATCGATCTGTTGTTCGATATCAAGGGCGACTCTGAGCGCTTGCATCAGCTGGTCTTGGGGGCGCTGCTATCACGCACTCCGCTCATCGACCGCTTGGTGCCGCGCCTGCCGACCCGTTCAGCGGCGGGTCTGGGAGAGCCCGTCGCACCGCGCGACCGCCCGGCTTCCGCGCTTGAGCCGCGAGCGCGCACGCTGGTCTTCGATCCGCAGGGCAAGGCTTTCGATCTTGCGATCCTGCCCGCCGATGCCAGCCATGGCGCCGGCGCACACGAAGAAGCCGGCCGCGTCCTCGTCGAGGTCAAGATCGACTCACCGCTCTCGGAAGACCACGTCGCTGGACAGCTAAGCCGCATCGGCGAGCGCGATCACGTGCTGTATCTGCTCCTCGGCTACAGCGCCATCACCAGCGATCGCTCCGCCCTGCGCGAGCGCATCGAGCGCATCGGTCGTCACAGTGGCCGCCCGGATCTGATCGATCGCGTCAGCTTGCGCGATGCTCGCGATCTGATCCCGCTGCTCTCCGATCCGGCGCTCTTGCCGCCTGACCCCAGCTTGGGTCTTAGCCGGACGCGCGATACGCGAGATCTGGCGGTGTCGTATCGCGATGCGCTGTTGTCGCTGGTCGCGCGCCTGCACAGCTTCACCGGCCGATTGATCAGCGACTGGGGCGACGGCGACTACTACGGCTTTTATGAGGCGTGTCGTAGCGCTCGCATCGCGCCCTTGTCGGCGGCCCACATCGGCCGCATCGCCACCGCGGATGGCACGGTCCTTGGCTGCCGCGGCGCCCCGCTGCCGGTGCTTGCGGGGCAGGCGCTGCTCGATCTGGCGTTTGAAGGTCCACGCCTCAGCCTGCGCTTGACGCCGCAGCCTGGGGCGCGCGATTCCCGTCGAGCGCTGCGCGATGCCGCCGCCGCCGCGGTACTGGCTGCGGGCTTCCCGACCACCCGCCCGCCTACGGGGTGGAGCGAGTCGGCGCCCCGCCTGACCGCAGTGATGACCCTGGCCAGCACCGACGAGCTTCTGACCGGCACGCTATCGGCGAGCGATCTTATCGCCGGCGGCCGGATTGCCGAAGGGCTCGCGGCGGCCGAGGCCCTGCTGCGTAAGGTCGCGGCCCAGCTCAGCCCCTGATGTGAAGCTCGGCCCCCCATCGATTCTGGCGGGAAATATGAAGGAGTCTGTGCATGCGTAGTTCACTTAGCTTGCTCTTGGTTTCTGCGTTTTCGTTCACCGCCCTCGGCTGCACCAGCGACCTGTGGAGTCGCTATGTCCGCGACACCGAAGACAGCTGCCTGCGCGTCGGCTGTCCGGGCGGCGGAAGCTGCAACGCCAGCACCGGACTGTGCGAGGGCGCGACCGACATGGGCCCAGGCGACATGCCCACTCCCAGCCAGGACTACTTCTTCGGCGCGCCGATCCCCATCACCCCCACCTCGCTGTACGAGGGCGAGCCCTACTACCAGATGGCCGCCATGCTGCCCGAGTCGCGCAGCAGCACGCCCGAGATCTGGCTCAGCGGCCCCACCCAGATGGTGACCCGCCTTTTCCAGACAGGGGGCAGCCTGGCCTACAGCGCGGGCCCGCTCAAGCTTGAGGAGCAGCCGTGCTTCCTGACTTCAATCGAAGGGAACAGCAAGGGCCAGCGCGACTTGCTAGTTGGCCAGCTGGCGCAAAAATTTTCGCGCGTGATTGGCACCCAGCCCTCAACCTTCAGCACCTCGATCTCGGGCTTCAAGCTGATCTCGGTTGGGGACGCCTGACCCAATTAAACCCCTCCGTGAAGCACTCACAAGGCGCACAGCGGAGGGAAAAGTCATGGCATGGGAGAGTCGTAGTGCAGCGCGGAATGCGCGGAACGGAAGCGCGAGTTTATGCACCAATGGGGCGACGCGCAGAGTGATTGGGTATGTGCGAGTCTCGACGGATATGCAAGCCCAGGAAGGGATCTCGCTGGAGGCGCAGCAGCGCGCGATCGAACAATACTGCGCGCTGCATGAGCTGAAGCTGGTCAAGGTCTGCCAAGACGTGATCTCGGGCGGCAAGGATCAGCGTCCGGGGTTGCAGGATGCGCTGCGCAATCTGGAGAGGACGGGCGATGTTCTCGTCGTGGTGAAGTTTGATCGGCTCTCGCGATCGATTCGCCACTTCTGCGAGATCTACGAGA
>CALFYE010000442.1 GCA_937952145.1 uncultured Myxococcales bacterium | reverse complement strand
AGCCCCGCGCTGATCACACCGCAGGTCACGCCCGCGGTCGTGCAGGCCATTCGCCCCAACCTGAACAACCTTACGCCGTCGGCGATTGCCGATCTGCAGTGGCCGC
Source organism: uncultured Myxococcales bacterium (assembly GCA_937952145.1). GTDB lineage: Bacteria > Myxococcota_A > Polyangia > Palsa-1104 > JAEUJZ01 > JAEUJZ01. The sequence continues at coordinate 2,898 of CALFYE010000442.1, read as the reverse complement.
CGCTGGTCGGTTCATATGACCCAAGCGGCATGACCAGTCAGCCCGGCGACATGACGGTCATGAGCCTGGCACTGTGCTTTGAAGAGGTGCGCGCCTTTGTCTTGGGACTGACTCAGCCTCAGCCACCGATGTCGGCCACCAAAGAGCAGATCTACAACGCGGCGCAGGGCCTCGTGCAAGCGCTCGATCGCGTCGGTGTCACGACTCCACGGACTGCCGCGCAGTACGCCGCGATCTGGCTGGCGCTGTTTCAAGGAACTGCAGCCAGCGCTGTGGGGCCAGCGGCACCCCCGATCGATCCACATACCTCGACGGCACTGCCGCCCGTGGCGACCTCGCTGCACGCCACCGCGACGATCACGGCGCTTGGAAAGCCTGAGATCCCAGCCTATCCCTACGAACACAGCAACACCGACCGCGCCAGTAAGTGGCGCATCGTGGTGACGGGCACACTGCCGGGGCTGACCAGCATCGCGATGTTTCGCTTTGGCTCGCTCTTTACGTGCAGCGGCAGACCGTACCAGCCGAGCATCAGCGTCAGTGATGGCCGCATGAAGGTGATCAACCTGCAACCTGACCGCTTCTCGATCGAAGCGAGCGTGCCGATTCAAAACGAGACGCTCGACCTAAGCATCGTCGCGATTGGGGGCGACTAATACGGCCAGACCGCGCGCTTGCGATGGACGCCCTGTTCATGCTGGCGCGCGGTCTGTGTCGGGTCCGCGATGTGATGGAGCGGGGAGCATGAAGCGGGGTGAGCAGAGAGCCAAGCTGGTCGAGCTAGCCACGCTAATCTGGCGTGCGCTCGATGGGGCGCTGCCGAGCCTGCCGCAGAACACACAGGCGGTGCTACGGCGTCCGGTGGTTGATGGCGATCTGCGCTGGGCGCTGTCCTTGATGATAGCGGCGGCGCTGGGCATCAACCGCTCGCAGCGCGCGGATGTGGCTGCGCTGATGCGCGCCCGCGGTCTGGACTCCGATGTGCAGCGCGTGCTGATGGCCGAGATGGGCGCGGGCTATGTCGTGGCGCAGATGGACGCGCTGCTACCGCGATTTGCAGAGCTGCCGCGTACGCTGCTCAGCGAGAAGGGTGAAGAGATCGCAGCGGTGCTCGCGCGTGCAGTGAACACGTGGCCCGATGCAGCGCGATCCCTGAATGACTGGCTTGAAGGAGTGGAGGTTCTTCATGCCGCGTGGGCGCTGGTTCGTCGCTTTCCCGATCCCAACGCAGGGCGCGCTTCGCTGTGGGGTGAGCCACCCGACACTCCAACAGCTGTCACGACACAGCGCGGTGAGCGATTTGACCACGCGGACTACAGCGCCCGTCGCAAGAAACGGTAGCGCAAGGGGAAGGTTAGATGGCGGACACGAAAACAGAAGAGAAGAAGACCAAGCCGCTAGTCGAGCGTGCGAGCACAGTGCCTGCGCTGGATCTGGCGTTTGGCTACTACTGGGAAGCGAACGGGCAGCCACCGCAGTGGCATACGTTCGTCGGACAGCCCGAGATCTTTCGGCGCGCGCTGGCCGATGCGCTGCTGAGCAAGCACATGACGCGGCTGTACTTCGCGGCCGATGGGATCTGGGTCGAGCTGCCGATTCCGCCGCTGACCTGATGCAAGCGGCTCTGCGCGTCGAGCGCGAGCCACAGGAGGCTGTGATGGCCCGGTGTCCAGACTGTTATTCGCAGGTTGGGAGCATGCCCAAGCATCGTCCGATCTGCCTGGTGCGAAGCAACAAGGCGCTGCGCGATGCGCTGGTCTCGATCGAGTTCTGGCTGGCGCAGCTCGAAGGGAACCTGAACGCGGCGTATCGCGCCATCGCGCGCTACACGCAGGTGGGGCCGCACCCGCGCGAGTACGAGTGGGCGCAGGAGGAGCTGGGCAGCGCGACCGCGAACATGAAGCGGCTGCCGCCGCTGCTCCAGCGCATAGAGCATCAGCACTGCGAGCGGGTTGCATCCGCGCAGCTGAGTGCGAGTGCGCTGGGCATGCAGGTCGCGGAGGTGCGCGACATCCTCGCCAAGCTGAGCCCACCGAAGAGAAGGGGGATGTGATGGCAGACCGTGCCGATCGATTTGACCGATCCGATTTTGATAGCCGGCGCGGGGTGCAGCCGGTGAACGCTGTGCTAGCCGATGGCCGAGAGGGGGAGGCTCCATCGGTTCTGCCGATTGAGGGGGACCTGGAACGGTCCCCCCTGATCCAAGCGTATGACTACATCGTGCAGCCCGGCGACACGCTGGAGCGGATCGCGGCGAAGTGGCTAGGGAGCGCGGCTGCGTGGCGCCAGATCTACGACGTCAATCGCAGCTGCATCAAAGACCCCAACCTGATCCGCCCTGGCCTAAGGCTGGTGATTCCGCCGCGGCAGGAAGCGACACCGCGCGAAGTGCAAGCGCAGAGAGTGCCGCAGGTCGGGGGGACGCGGCTGCCAAGATCGTCCTCGCGCCTGATGCGCGTGTACTTGACGTACAAGAACCTGCCGAGGCTCGAACGGATGCGCTTCCTCAAGCTGCTCGATGAGGTCGAGCAGGACTACACGAAGGATGCGTGGGGGCGGGCCGACCTCGACTGGCTGAAGAAGCTCGCGGGGACACCGCTGCCGCTTGATGACGCGGTCGCGCTGTATCGCAGCTACAAGCGGCTGCCCATCGCGCAGCAGAAGTCGCTGGTGCGCGCCGCCGTCGAGCAGGAAGCCGACTTCACGCTGGACGAGATGAACCAGATCCAGGTGGAGAAGATCGAGCCGTTCGAGCTGGAGCCGAACTGGAAGAGGACGACTTAAAGAAGACCCGATGGAGAACAGACCTCATCGACCCACCTAGCGAGCATCAACATAGGAGAAGGCCATGCGCTACGTTTGGTACATACAGACAGGCAATGAGCACTTTGGCGGCAC
>CALFYE010000441.1 GCA_937952145.1 uncultured Myxococcales bacterium | reverse complement strand
CCTCTTGCGTGCGTTCGCTGACCGCTTCGCGTTCCCACTGCGCAACGGACATCAGAACGTTTAGAAGCAGCTTGCCGCCCGCCGATCGTGTGTCGATCGAATCGCTGACCGATAGCAGCGAGTAGGGCAAGCCCTCTCGGAAAAACGTGTCACAGAGGTAGCCAAGATCCTTCACGCTGCGGGTGAGGCGATCCAGTTTCACGACGACGATGGCGTCTGCCTTGCCGGCGCGTAGCATGTCGAGTGCGCGCTTGATGCCGGGCCGTTCGAGCGACTTCGCCGAATAGCCCTCGTCGGCGCAGATGTCGACCAGTTCGATCTGTTGGCTGACGCAGTGCGCGCGGATGCGGACGTGCTGCGCTTCCAGACTCACGCCCTCTTGCGCTTGCTGGTCGGTGCTGACGCGCACGTAGCCAACCGCACGCAGCACACGCGGCGCACAGTGTCTGTCCGTCGACGACTTACGCATGATAGGCCCCCTCGCTTTCAAAGCGCGCGATGCAGCACAGCACGTCGACCGCCATGCGACCCTGCGGCGTGCGCGTGTCGAGCCGTTCAGCGACCGTGATCAGCTCGGTGACACCAGCGGGCGGCGTGAAGTAGTGCGCGATCATCTGCGCAAGCTCGTCTGACTGCCGCGACAAGTGCGCCAAGCACGACACGACCAGCAGCGAAGCGCGCCCCATGACCAGCAGATCCAGCGCCCGCCCGCGTCCCTCTCGCCCCCCGGTGTCGATGATCATATGCGTTAATGTTATCCGCGAATTGCGGCAATACTCAATAATCGTATCCTTGTGTCGCTCAACCTGCGCCCTGTCCTGCCCCGTCCCCGTCGTTGCGACACGCACGTACCCGACCGCTGTTGTCTTCCGTTCCGCTTCCATGTGTGACCTCCTGTGGAGGTCGTTGTATTGGAGAATAGCGTCCCGACTTCTTTGTCATGACACGCAGCGATGCGATCGGTACTGAAGCGTGCGCACAAGCCATCCAAGCCCCTACACATTGATCCGCGGGCGCGGCTTTCGTACTCTGTTCTTATGGGGGAATCGGCGCAGCGTGTCGTCGGGTATATCCGGGTATCGACCGACGAACAGGCGACAGAAGGAATCAGCTTGGAGGTGCAGAAGGATCGCATCATCCATTACTGCCAACAGTTCGGACTGAACCTGCTCGACATCTATCAGGACGAGTGGACAGGGAAGGAATTAGGAAGGCCGGGACTGCAAGCGGCGCTCGCGCGCGTCGTGCAGGCGGACGCGATGTTGATGGCGGTGTCGCTCTGTCGCATCTCGCGCAGCGTCGGAGACTGGCACTATCTGCTGGATACCTATTTCGGTCGCACTGCGCGGTACAAGTTCCTGGCGTTCGACGTGGCGGGGGTCGATGCGAAAACCGCAGCGGGCGAGACGCTCATCTACTTCCGCGCCGTGATGGCGCAAGGCGAAGTCTCGCAGACCAGTGAGCGGACGCTGCACGCGATGCGCGCGCTGAAGGCAAAAGGAATTGCCTGCGGTGGCCTACCCTATGGCAAGGAGTATTCGGATCGCCTCGACACCGAGGGCCGCCGGGTCGTCGTCGAGAATCCTGCCAAGATGGCAACCATCGCGCGTGTGCGCGAGCTGCACGCCGAAGGAAAAGGAATCAAGACCATCGCCGACATTCTGGTCGCAGAAGGCAGACCGCCACCGAAGACCGCGTGGAGCACAACTAGCGTGCGCGCGATCCTGATTCGCGAAGGACTGTACTCGCGCAAGAAGTGGGATCGGACCGGCGCGGTGCGTGACCAAGATCGCGTGATGAAACGCATTGCCGAGCTGCGTGCGCTGAACTTCAGCTACAAGGACATCGGCAAGCAACTGACGCTGGAGCGGCTGATGCCCGACGTAGGATCCATGTGGCACCACCAGACCGTGAAGGACCGCTGGGAAGCCGCATCGACCTACGACCAAGACAAAGCCATCGAGCTGGTAGTGGGGTATCGGCGCGCGAACTACTCGCTGCGCAAGATCGCGGAAGAGCTAACGCTGCGTGGTCTGACGCCGAAGCGCGGCGGGACGTGGCATCCGAATCAAGTGAGAGAGTTGTTGTTGCTGGCGCAGATTCCGGGGCGGGCGAGCTAACGGCGGTCACGCAACGAACTACGCGGCACCGGCTCGGCTGGCTTGCTTGGCCTGCTCTTCGAGGGAGTCCGTTGGCCACATCAGCGGCATCTGCGGCTGCCCGCTGACGAGCTCATTTCAGACGCTGGCCGATGCCTTTGCTGCGCACGATTGGCTTGGTAGCACGCTGCTTGTCTTGTCTTAAGATCAGAAACTTGGCCTCGGTAGGGACGGTGCGGGAGCATGCCCGAGGATGGCAGCGTTGGGGAGCAGGTGGGCAAGCGGTCGGGGGACCGGGGCTGAGGGAGCGCTCACAGCGAGGCTGCGACCTTCGCGAAACTGTCGACGGCGTTCTCTGCGCACGTCTTCATGAGCAGGTTCTCGCTCTGCGTGTCGCCCTTCGTGGTCTGGCGCTGCGTTTGTTTTGGCGCGAACTCGCCCTGAAGCGCCTTGTCCGGGTAGGTCCACATGCTGACGCGCAGCGTCTGCGTGAGATCGCCGCCGGCGTACGACGGAGGCTCCACGCTGGCGATGAGTAAGAAGCCCTTGAGCTTCTTCGAAGTCACCACCTGCTTACCCTGCGCCGGCGTCTCGGTCTTGGGCGCGACGGCAAAGCCCCTCCTCAAGAGGAGCTTGTCCTGTATCGCGGTGCGCACGATCGCTTCGATCTCCGCCGCAGGGCGAGCGGTCTTGTTGGTGACCTGGATCGCGACGTAGAACTTGGCGTCCGGGGCGGGGGACGGAGGCGTGGCCGGCGCGCTCACGCCGTCGGGGCCCGATGTGGCGAGCGCGCTGATTGATTTCTCGATCTGCGCTCTCACGTTCGCCGCGGTCTCCTTCCCCTGCGCGGTCTTGAGGCAAGGCAGCCCCGCCGGCTTGCCGAGCTTGCCGAGCGCCGCTGCCGATGCGATGCGCACCGAGGGGTTCGCATCGCCGAGCCCGCCGCAGAGCGGGGTCACCGCGGCCGCGTCTCCCGAGCCGGCGAGCGCGAGTGCGGCCTGCGTGCGCACGCGGTAGTCGTCACTTGCGCGGAGCTGCTGCGCCAGCTCGGCGACGCTCGCGCCCGCCAGCGCCCAGACCGGGAAAAGCGTGGAGCCGAGAGCCGAGGCGAGCAGTAGCGCAGGAAGGATCCGCGACATGATTCGAACCATGTTACGCGGAGCCCGAGGCGAGCGGCAATTGACAGGGAGCGCGATAGGGTCGTGATGGGGGCTCCCTGGAAGCAGCGCGCCTTCAGCCATGTCCGGGACCTGAAGGCGTACTCACGCTGTTCCTCCGTTGCACACGGATCACCTGTTCGGGGCAAGCATGGAATTTTGGCGGACTTTACAGACTGTGTTTTCCGTCGGTACGACCGCTCCTATGAAGTGCCTTGTTTGTAAGAAAGATTTGCTGACGCGGCACCGACGCAAGAAAAAGGCGGAAGCAGCAGCGGCAAACCAGGAACTGCGACCGAGCGAAGCGCCTTCCGATGTGCAAGTAAAGCCAAGCACCGTTGAGGAAGTGACACCGAAAGCCACGCCGCGGGTCCACTCCTTGCGCGACTCCTTTCAGTTGCTGACGCAGCTGGTTGAAAGCAGCGTGTCTCCCCCCACGCAGCTGGAGCTTGCCCAGCTCTCGCCTGGCGAGCTGTGGACGCTCGTCGGCAAATGGCTGGAGTGCTCGTCATGTGCGAAGAAGGATGATCCGCCGCGGTCCTCGATTCGGTCGGAGTGGAAGGCGCTGAGGCGGGTGGCCGCAGCAACTTCGACGCTGGCATTTGTGTCGCAATCACTTGAACGAATCCAACTTGATGGAGTTCTTGGAGGAGATCGCCGCCGTTCACGGCCCGCAAGTACTACAGCGAGCCGTGCAGGCTCTGACCCTGAAATGGACCGGGGCGAATATTGGCCATGGGACTTGGCCTTTTGCTACGACTGCGGGCCGCGATGATGAAGAGAGTGCCGGAAGCAGGGCAAACTGGAGCGTCGATGATGCGAACCTGGCGCGTACTGGGCAGTATCGGTCCCCTGTTTTCAGACGGAGGTCTGAAGAATTGGGAGCTGCTGCTGGGGCGCGACATGCTGCTCGCGCGACCGCTGGGGATCGGTCTATCGCTTAAGGCGGGTGTCATGGCGGGAATCGGCGGCGGCCTGGGCATCGATCTGCCCGTGGAACCGTACGCACGCCCCGCAGACTGGGACAACGCGCGGGTCATCGAAGATCCAGGGGACGCTTCGTGGCGTCGATATCCAGTCCAAGAGTTGGCCTTCGTCGAGCTGCGGCGCTGCCTGTCAGCCAACGAACTGCGCGTGCAGCCGCACGATGGCAAGGCGCAGGTCTATGGGTTTGGCGACCGATCTCTGACGGAGCCTTCGCGTGCACTGCTGCGAGCCTGCTACCCCGACCTGTACGTGGAACGAAACTTCGAGAGGCGGTGGTATTCGTTCATCTACCGCTGAGCGTTCACGTCAGCGCGCCAGCGCGACGGTGAGGATCCAGCTCGCAATCCGAGCTGGCATCGCGAAAAAATGAGCGACGCCTACTCCAAGCGTTCGAGCCGGACCGGCAGCCCCTCTGGCTTCAGCAGCGTCTCGACCTTCATCAAGAACTGCACGGCATCGTCTGGCGGGACATCGATCGTCTGAACCAGGATGGCCTTGGCGTGACCTTCGGAGTCGGGGTAGTCGGTGGCCATCGCTCCATCGAGCGCATAGCTGGCGTAGCTGTTGATCTTCTCTTGCAGCGCGTGCAGTGCGTTCTTCTCGTGCCACTCGCCGGAGTCCACAACGAGCACAAGGTCGTATTGCCGCCCGTCGCGCGACCGTGTGACCAGATCTATGACGTCTGTGCGCTGCAACATGGACCCACCGTCAGCCGGCGATGGATGCACTCAGCGGGAGCTCGCGGTGGACATCGCCTACGCGGACCCAGCAGGCCGTTAATCCGAGGTTCCAGCCGAGCTGAATGTCTGTGCTGCGCACGGTCGGGCACTGCGCCCTGTCGTAGACATGCACGGCGTTGAGGATACCTTGCCCCGACGGGGCACCCTGCCGGTAGAGATACAGGTACCCGGTTTCGCCGTCGTCCTCAAAGACCGCCGATAGATCACCATGGCCGGGGGATGACAAGAAGATGTCGGTGTCGGATTGCATGACGATGCCGAGGTGTTCGGGGGCCGAGCGATGCCAGCGAGCTGAGGAGACCCTTGCTAGCCGGGCTCTGTCGCAGCGTGACACTCCAAGAAACAGTCGTACTGCTCGACGTCAATCTCGCCCTCGGCGTATGAGGTCAGGGCGGCCGCCTGCCTTCGTCCGATGCGGAACATGTCCATCATCGGATCGCTGTCGCCATCGATGCTGTCGCGAAAGAGCTCGTGCAGAACATCGAGCGAGATGGCCGGCAGCGGGATCTCTTTCACCAGCTTCTCGGTGCGCTTGTCGAAGCAGCTAATGTAGCGAGTGATGTTGGCCATCATGGTCTAACTTTTCGTGTGGAGTCGGCGGGTTTCAGTTGGCTGCCGCTCTGCGGGTCGAACTCTCCTCGGTGGCGACCGCGCTTATCATACAACTCGATCGCGCCGTGGCGGCTGTCCCATTCGTATATGTTGCCGTCCTCGTCCTTCCAGCGTTTTCGCAGTTTACCTCCGCCTTGCACGGGGGTCTTCGGTGTCGCCTTTTGCGCTGCGGGAAATGCGGGTAACTCCCGCGGGGGCGGATGATAACCAGGAGCAGGCGCGGCGCGGGGAAGATGCGCTGGAACGGTATGTTCAGCGACCTCCTGTCGGGCACGTTTTCCCGCTGCCGCCGCTTTCTCTCCACGTTTGCCTGCCTTGCCCAGCTTCCGTAGATCATCCGCGCCATCGACGATTCCACCGACTGCATGGCCCGCCGCACCTGTCCCAAGACCAACTACCCCATCCACCGCTGCGGCGGCGGTCAGTTCCCCCGCGTCGTCGAGTTGATCATCGGTGGGCTTGTTCCACCAGTTGGCCGCGGCCTTGAGCCAGTCATCGGTCTTTTGTTTCGCGACCGCCTTGAGCTTGTCGGGGTCGGTGATGGTCTTGGCGACTTCGCTGATCTCGCGCTTCACTTCGTCTGCGATGGTGGTGACGCTGACTTTGCCGGTGGCGATGTCTTGCGCGGTCTGCGCTGCGGCTTGCGCGCCTTCGGCTTTGTGCGGAAGACCTCGGTCTGCGCCGCGGGCGAAGCGTTCGCCGGAGGTCATCTTGAGGGTGTCGCGACCGTCGGCGTGTTCGATGAAGCAGCGGGTTAGGTTGGGGTTCTCGCAGACCGTGCTGCGCGCCGCATCGGTGTAGAGGATCTCGCCGATGGGCTGCTGCTGGAATTCGGTGTGGCTGCCGTACTTGCCGTTAGCGCGCGTGACCGGATAGCGGCAGTGCCGTCCGTCGGCGCTGGGCGTCCCCACTTGGCCCAGGAGCTTGCCGTCGCTGTCGCGCAGCTCGCAGAGGTCATTCAGCTTGGCTTGATGCGCGGCGTGCCATTCCTTGCCGTGACGCCACAGCACGCAGTCATACAGGTCGCGCTGGCCGGTGCGCGGATCCCTACGACTGTCGCGGCACAGTCGGTCGCCGGACTTGTCGCGTAGCAGCTCGTGACCAATGGGGACTTTGAAGCCGTCCTGTTCACAGTAGTGGCGGTCGGCGCTGCGCGTGCCGAAGCGGCCCATGTAGCTGCCGTCGTCATCGCGGATGATGCAGTTCTCGTCGAGCTTGGGGTCGATTGGCAGGCTGGCGATGTACTCCTTGATGCGCGTCGCAACGGCGGCGGCAACGTAGGCAGTGACATCGGCACCCAGCGCGGTGAGCGGAGTCGCGGCGCGTCCGTCGTAAGTTTTTCCGACGCTGAGAACCGCAAAGCGAACGATGATCGAAGATGGAGCCAGTCCGCCAAATCCCATCTGCGCGGACACGCCGAGATCGACGCGCGCATGCGGCCTGTAGCTGAGTGCGAGCCCGAGAACACTTTGCTTTTGGATCAGGCTTTCGCCGAGCGCAGCGATGAGATCGGGATGCACGAACGATGGAATGCCGCGCCCCAGCGCCTCGACCGACAGCTTCAGCGCTTTGAAAAACGGTAGATACAGACCCAGCTGCGCCGCCGCTTCGCCCGTCGCGTACTGGCGCAGCGGATCAAGCAGTGCGCCCACGCTCAGCGTAAGCTCGAACGGTCCGATCGCTCTGACACCGACGATCCGAATAGCGCTCAGGTTGGTGAGAAGCCCGAGCGAGTTCGCGCCTTCAAACGGCCCAACACGCAGCTCGTGATCGTAGGTCACACCGATGCGCAGCGAACGCGGTGGCGTGAAGTGCGGGCCGTTGTTGTCTTCCGGTGAACCCTCAAACCGAGGGTGCAGCGGAAACAGCGGCCAGATCAGCGCCGTCGCGCTGAGGCGAAGCGGACTGTGGCCGTGGTGCAGCGCATCATCCTGGGACCAGATCGAGTAGCTCGTCGAAACCCCACCCGAGAAGCGCCCAAACAGGCCGAGCGCGAAGCCATAAGGAATCATCGCCGCGGGGCCGCGCTGCTCCGTCTTGGGCAGGACCATCAAGTGCGCGTAGGCATGCGCGGCGAAGTCGTCGATGTCGAGGCAGGGGACGAGGTTGCTGTCGCACAGCGGGCTAGAGCTTGGCAGCAGAGCCGGCTGCGGCATGCCTATCGGCTGAGCGTCAGCGACAGGCGAGAACGCCAGCAAGCACCAAACGACAGCGAGCCTCGCCGTGGCCACGACAGCGCGTGCGCAAACTTTCAGAGGGGTTGAGGACAGCGCACTCATGTCGCTGGCCCCTCATACCACCGGGGAGCGACGGAGCATTTGCGCGCGGTCAGGGTCCGAAAGCGCACGGCGGATCGAACGAGTGGCCAGCGCAAGGACGACGACGGCAGCAAGCGCCAGCGCGGAAAGCAGCAGGAAGAACGCAGCGTGTGACCACGTCGCCCAATGCGCCGCGACTTCTCCGGCCAGCCACTGGCCTCCGGCAAGTGCCGCCATCCAGAGTCCCATCGCAGCGGCGGTCGCAGTCGGTGGGGCCAGGCGTGTCACCAGGGCCATGCACAGCGGATAGACCAAAAGCTCGCCCAAGGTCAGCGCAACGAAACAGGCGACCAGCCACAACGGACTGACCAAGCCTTGCGCCCCATCCTGTCGTAGCGCCGCAAAGAGCATGATCACGTATGCCACCACGCCAGACAGCAGGCCGATGCGAATCCGAACCAGCAGCGATGGCCGACAACCACGCTGCGTCAGAGTGGACACCGTTCGACTCAGCAGCGGCTGGATGCCGAGGACGAGCAGGCCTGGCATCCCCAGCAGGCTTGAAGCCGGGAACGTATGCCCCAGCAGCGAGCGTCGTGTGCAGTCGCGTGCCCACAGAAGAAGCGATTGCCCCGTCTGTTCATACACCGCGGTGAACAGCAGGCCGGCCGCGAGGATGCCGGCCATGGCGGCGACGGGCCACGATGACCGCAGAACTTCCTGGCCAAGTGCCGCCTCCTCCTCGCTGCGTTGCTGCACTGGCCCTGTCAGCCATCGATAACAGAGAAGTCCTGCGGCAAGCGCGAACAACATCGAAAGCCCAGCAACAGCAAAAGCCGCAGACCATCCCCAGGCCGTGCGCAGGAATCCCCCGGCCAGTGGCCCGCAGGCGGCGCCGATGTTGAACACGACGTAGAACAGCGAAAACGCATCTTCGCGACGGCGATCCGTCGGCTCGTATAGCTTGCCGACCGCGCTGTGGATGCTGGGTTTGAACAGCGCATGACCCAGCACCAGCAGACCTGCCGACGGGTAAAGCAGGCTCGCCCGATCCAGCGACAGCACGGCATAGCCCGCCGCAAGCAGACCGGCACCCAGCAAGATGGCTCGTCGCGTGCCCAGCCATCGATCGACCATCACGCCCCCCAGCACCGACGACAGATAGACCATCGCGCTCCACGATCCGCCCCAGCGCGTCGCGCTGCTCAGCGACAGGCGCAGGCGTTCGCTTAGGTACAGAAGCAGCAGCGAACCGAACAGCGAAGCGGCGAAGCGCTCGCATAGCTCGACGGCGCACAGGGCATACAGACCACGGGGATGGCGAGCGGGCAGACGTACGGCCATAGGAATCCCTCCATGCTGGGACGCACGGAACCGGGCGCGGGGAGGGGCGGAATGCGGGCGCTGTGCCTCGGGCAGACCTCGCCCGGGGGCACGCCGCATCACATGCCTTTAGACCCGCGCAGCAAAGGTGGCATAGTGCCGCCTACTGAACCGCTGAGAGATTAACTACCCATGGCGCAGAGTCAACCAAAAAGGTTGAATAAGACTAAAAAGGCCGTGATTTCACCCGGCCAGTCGCGGGCGGCGCGCGGGCTGCTCGATATCTCGCAGCGGGATTTGGCCGAGGCGGCGGGGGTCAGCCTGACGGCCGTGAAGGACTTTGAATCGGGTGCACGAACGCCTCGCCCAGCGACGCTGCGCGCGATGCAGGACGCGCTGGAGAACGCGGGCATTGAGCTGATCGCGACCAACGGCGGTGGGCCGGGGGTGCGCTGGCGCGATCCCGATCACGACGCCAAGCCGGCGCCGAAGCAGCAGCGGGGCAAGAGCGAGCTACGAGCCGGCATCGATGATTAGGCCAGAGCAGCGCATCGCCGCCCCCGCGCCCCAGGAACGCCGATGAACAAAAAGGATCTGACCGAGACGGACATCCGCACCAAGTTCATCACGCCGGCCCTCGATCGCGACAAGGGCGGGCGCTGGGATCTGATGACGCAGATCCGCGAGGAGTTCGCGTTCACGGCGGGGCGGGTCGAGGTGCGCGGCAAGTCGACGCGGCGCGGCGAGATGAAGAAGGCGGACTATCTGCTGTATTACAAGCCGAACCTGCCGATTGCCGTCATCGAGGCCAAGGACAACCGCCACAGCGTCGGGGCCGGCATGCAGCAGGCGCTGGATTACGCCGAGATCCTGGACGTGCCGTTTGCGTACAGCAGCAACGGCGACGCGTTCTTAGAACATGACCGCACTCGCAAGAGTGGAACGATCGAGCGCGAGATTCCGCTGCATCAGTTCCCAAGTCCCGACGAGCTTTGGGCGCGCTATCGCGCATCGAAGGGCTACAGCGCTGCGCAGCAAACGGTGGTCACGCAAGACTATTACGACGATGGCTCGCGCAAGTCGCCGCGCTATTACCAGCTTGCCGCCATCAACCGCACCGTCGATGCGATTGCGCGCGGGGAGCCGCGAATCCTGCTGGTCATGGCGACCGGCAGCGGCAAGACGTACACCGCGTTTCAGATCATCTGGCGGCTGTGGAAGTCGGGGGCGAAGGGGCGAATCCTGTTCCTGGTCGATCGCAACAACCTGGCCGACCAGACCAAGACCAATGACTTCAAGCCGTTTGGCACCGCGCTGACCCAGATCACCAACCGCACCGTCGACAAGTCGTTCGAGATCTTTGTGGCCCTGTATCAAGCCATCACCGGCAAGGAAGAGTCGCAGAACATCTACAAGCAGTTCTCGCCCGACTTCTTTGATCTGGTGGTCGTCGATGAGTGTCACCGCGGCAGCGCGGCGGCGGATGCAAGCTGGCGGCAGGTGCTGGACTACTTCAAGTCGGCGACGCAGATCGGCCTGACTGCGACCCCGAAGGAAACCGAGACGGTCTCCAACATCGAGTACTTCGGCGATCCCATCTACACCTATTCGCTGAAGCAGGGCATCGAAGATGGCTTCCTGGCGCCCTACAAAGTCGTGCGCGTCGGCCTCGACAAGGACCTGGACGGCTGGCGACCCGAGCGCGGCAAGCTGGACAAGCACGGGCGCGAGATCGAAGACCGCGAATACACGCAGCGCGACTACGACCGCGCGCTGATTCTGGACCGGCGCACCGCGGTCATCGCCCGGCGGATCACGGAATACCTGAAGGCGACCGACCGCTTCGCCAAGACGATTGTGTTCTGCGAAGACATCGATCACGCCGAGCGCATGCGGCAGGCGCTGGTCAACGAAAACGCCGACCTGGTCGCGGCGAATCGCCTGTATGTCATGCGCATCACCGGCGACAACGACGAAGGCAAGGCGCAGCTTGATAACTTCATCGATCCCGAAAAGCGCTATCCGGTGCTGGTCACCACGTCGCGCCTGATGACGACCGGCGTCGATGCGCAGACCTGTCAGCTGATTGTCCTCGACCGCACGATCGAATCGCAGACCGAGTTCAAGCAGATCATCGGTCGCGGCACGCGCATCAACGAGGACTACAACAAGCTGTTCTTCACCATCATGGACTTCCGGCGAGCGACCGCGCAGTTCGCCGACCCGAAGTTCGATGGCCCGCCGGAACAGATCTATGAGCCGCGCGCCGATCAGTCGGTGGTGCCGCCCGATTCCGACCCATCCGATTCATCCGCTGCGGCTGTGGCGGGCTTGCTGACCGGCGGCAGCGACGATCTGTACGCGCGCATCGGCGCCCTGGGTCGGCGGGCCGCGGCGATGGGCGAAGCGCGCGTCAAATACCACGTCGATGATGTCGATGTCGCCGTGGTCACCGAGCGCGTGCAGTACCTCGACGAGCACGGCAAGCTGATCACCGAGTCGCTAGACGACTACACGCGCCGCAAGGTACGGGCAAGCTATGCCTCGCTGGCCGCGCTGCTGTCGGCGTGGCAGGCGGCCGAGCGCAAAGGCGCGCTGCTGGAAGCGCTGGCCAAGTCGGGCGTCTTCATCGATGAGCTAGCCGCGCAGTACGGCGCCGAGCATGACCCCCTGGATCTGATCGCGCACGTCGCGTTTGCGCAGCCGCTGGTCACACGACAGCAGCGCGTCGACCACGCCGCGGGGCGACTGCAAGCCGCGCAGGCCAAGCTGTCCGCCAAGGCGCGTGACGTCGTGGCCGCCCTGATCCACAAGTACATCGCCGTCGGCGTCAGCAGCCTGGAAGCGCTGGACATCCTGAAGGTCGATCCGCTGCCCAAGCTGGGCACGCCGATGGAGATCGTCTCGCTGTTTGGCGGCAAGCCCGGCTACCTGGCCACCCTGTCGCAACTCAAAAGCGAGCTATACCGCTAACCACGGCCGCCCCCGCGCAGAATTCGGAATCCCATGTCGAACGTATCGAACATCGTCAAAACCATCCAAGACATCATGCGCAAAGACGCCGGCACCTACGGCGATGCGCAGCGGCTGGAACAGCTTGGCTGGATGTTCTTTCTGAAGATCTTCGATGACCGCGAAAAGGAACTAGAGCTTCTGCGCGACGACTATCGATCGCCGCTGGCGCCGTACATGCGCTGGTCTAGCTGGGCCGAAAATGAAGAGGGAATCACCGGCGATGCGCTGCTGCAGTTCGTCAACAACGACCTGCTGCCGAACCTGAAGAACCTGTCCGGCTCGACCAAGGACCGCATGGTCGGGCTGATTCGCACGACGTTTCAGGATGCCAACAACTACATGAAAAACGGCACCCTGATGCGGCAGGTGGTCAACAAAGTAAACGGCATCAACTTCAACGCCAGCGACGACCGCCACACCTTCGGCGATATCTATGAAAAGCTGCTGAAGGATCTGCAGTCGGCCGGCAACGCCGGCGAGTTCTATACCCCGCGCGCCGTCACACAGTTCATTGTCGAGCAGGTCAACCCCCGTCTGGGCGAGACCGTCATGGACCCGGCCTGCGGCACGGGCGGCTTTCTGGTCTGCGCCATCGAACACCTGCGCAAGCAGGCCAAGCGCGACGCGGACGAGCGCACGATTCAGGACTGCTTTTCCGGCATCGAAAAGAAGCACCTGCCGCACATCCTGTGTCGCACCAACATGCTGCTGCACGGCATCGATGTGCCGTCGAACATCCGCCATGACAACACGCTGTCGCGCCCGCTGAAGGACTGGTCCCCCAAAGAGCGCGTCGATGTCATCGTCACCAACCCGCCGTTTGGCGGCATGGAAGAAGACGGCATCGAATCGAACTTCCCGACCGAGTTCCGCACGCGCGAGACCGCCGACCTGTTCCTGGTCTTGCTGATGCGCATCCTAAAAGACGGCGGCCGCGCCGGCCTGGTTCTGCCCGACGGCACGCTGTTCGGCGAAGGCGTCAAGACGCGCATCAAAGAGGCGCTGCTAACCGAGTGCAACCTGCACACGATCGTGCGACTCCCAAACGGCGTGTTCAACCCGTACACCGGCATCCGCACGAACCTCCTTTTCTTTGAAAAAGGAACGCCAACGCGCGAGGTCTGGTACTACGAGCACCCCTATCCCCCCGGCGCCAAGTCCTACAACAAGACCAAGCCCATCCGCATCGAAGAGTTCGAGCCCGAGCGCGCCTGGTGGGAAAACCGCGTCGAAACCGAGCAAGCCTGGCGCGTTCCGATCGAACAGATCAAAGCCGGCAACTACAACCTCGACCTAAAAAACCCGCACCGCCCCGACGACGGCCCCGGCGACGTCGACCACCTGCTGCCCGAATACGAAAAGCTGCTCGCCCAGATCGCCGAAACCCGCGCCCACCTAAAAAAGGAACTCCACCAAGCCCTGACCGCCAGCACCGGAGCCGCGGAATGAACCTCGATACCTTCTTCGAGAAGTTCGAGCTATTCGCGGACGCGCCGAACGCGGTGGCGAAGATGCGGGAGTTGATTTTGTGGCTGGCTTTTGCCGGTGCGCATGAATCTCAAAGGGAGGAATGGCCAAAATGTCTATTAAAAAAATTGGCCACGTAAATCGGCAGTGGTTCAACTCCCGATGGCGGACGAGAGTCCTATTTCTCGAAAGGAATTCCGCTAATTCGTTCTATGAACGTACATTTTGGCGGTTTTCGAGACGATGGTCTTGTTTATCTCAACGATGAGCAGGCGGCGAAGCTATCGAACGTTACAGTCCAAGAAAATGATGTCTTGCTGAACATTACAGGCGCTTCGATTGGTCGAGTCACGATTGCGCCACAACGAATGGCTGGCGCACGAGTTAATCAACACGTAACAATT
>CALFYE010000440.1 GCA_937952145.1 uncultured Myxococcales bacterium | reverse complement strand
GCAGACTGACCTACCGGGCGCCGGTGTGCAATATGCTCTCGCTCGGTCGCATACTTTCAAGCTGCTCCATGGGCCCACATCTACACATGCGACACTAGCCCGATGTGGGGGATGTTGGAAAGCAAGGAAGAGCTGGGTTGGAAGGTGATGATAGAGATCCGCCGTCCGTCGTCGTCTCACGACCTTCTTCATTTCCCCACTCTTTGCCCTCATTGCTTTATTAATTAATTTCTATTCGTAATTCATATCGCAGAAATCCGACAGTATAGGATCACGGCCTACGCACCTGGCTTCGTTCAGCAGGGGCAGTAAGCTGGCCCTCAGCGCCGCTACTCTGGCACTTTCAGGGTCAGCCCGGCTGAGAGCATGTGCCCCCCACCGCCGGTCGCTCGCCATTTGAGTCCGATGGCCAAGCTCTTCAAATAAGGAGCGAGTAAGGACCAGCGGCGGCCAGCCCGAACGGCAATCCCTTCGCTAACAGGGCTGCCGCTATGCTGAAGCGCGATCTGCGGATTAATCCTTGGACTCTTGGGCGACTTGGAGCAGAGCCTGGGGAGCCAGACGCAGGCTTGAACGGTTCGCGATTTCAGTTCTCCAAGAGCAGGTGACACTTTTTGTATTTCTTGCCGCTGCCGCAGGGACATGGCTCGTTGCGTCCTACTTTGCGTCTTGCCGTGCCGCCTGTCGGCCGATGCTCCCCCGCCAGTCGGGTCAGCAGCTCGGCGAAGCGGCGCCTGGGTTCATCCGCGATTTGCGCCTTGACCTGCTGCTCCGGCGAAAGCTCGCCGCCCAGCTCCTCGATGGCCGTGGTGAGCTCAATCAGGGCGTGATGTTCTATCGGGTTATCGGTCGGGGTCACCCGATACTCATCAAAAGCACGCAGCAGCTGTGGCAGGGCCGCGGGGTCTCCGTACACGGCCAGGTTGCTGGCCCCGATGTCCGGAGACTTCTTCAGCTCATCTAGCAGGATCGCCAGAATCCGCGGGTCCTTTGTCCCGAGCTTTGCCAAGACCCCGTTGAGCGGATTCATCTGGCTCGCTCTTTCGAAGCGTGGCTGGGCCTGCAGCAGGCACTCGAGAATCGGCCGACCCATCACCGGGAGAGCATCCGCGATCTCAGCCCACAGATAATCACCGCCGTCCATGTCTTCGAGGAGCTCGAGCATCGGCTCAACCGCTTCTACGGCTCGCATCTCTCTTAGAAGACGCACGGCATGGACTGGTGCCCAGCCTTCGCCGGGCGCGTTCTGCTCTGCCAGCCGGTGATCGCGCAAGACGTCCACAAGCTGCGCAATGGCCTGCTGTCCTTGAGCCAGGATCTGCGCTCCGTCTGAGGGCGACAGATGCTTGCCGTTGGCAATGAGAAGGCGAGCCACAGAACCGAGCTCGCCACCCGCGGGGCGTTCAGAAAACGGTAGAGTTTCCATCGGAGGCTCACTGTTGAGCATGCGTACATCGCTCATCGCAACTTGCACCCTAAAGGAGTCTTTCCGCGATCACAAGCCACATCCGTTTCATCTGCAACTTCTTCTCGCAGAAGAGTTTGCTAAATGCCGTTGGGTCCGACTAACAAGCGGTCGCGACAAGAGAGTATTTTTTACTGTTGGCGGCCCTTCCCGAAGCTGCTACAAGCCGGCTCCAGAATGAGTTCAAGAAGGAGTTAGATGGACCATGCAGCCCGCTTCTTCGAGTAGCTATCTTGCGCGGCTAGATATTCCCAGAGAGCAGGTCGAGCGCTTCCTGGTGAAGCCCGACCAAAACCTGTTTCAGGGCGCCATCGCGGTCCTTTTGCTCCACGGACAGTCTCTTCACTTATCGGACCTGGCAGCTCGCTTGGAGGTGCTGGGCTTCGTATCGGGCGTCGGGGACATGGAACACTCCCTGCTCAAGGCGTGGCACGGGCAGCGTCCCATTTATCGGGATGATGCGAATCGATTCGGACTGGACCTGCACACCCCAGACATGGAGCACTTCCTGCTGCGACTCAGACTATACAACCGCGATATGGTAGCCAAGGAACAGTCGCCCGTGCCGCCGAGCATGGAGCAGCTTGACGACGTGCGTCCCCTGACCCGGGCGGAGCTCGATGCGGCGTTTCGCGATCGGTTCGTGAGCAGTCTCTCAGTCGTCCGACAGACCGCGGCGGTCCTGGATGCCATGGAGCAGAGCATGACCCCAGAGCAGGTCAACGAGCACCTGGGCCGCTTGACTCCCTATCACCCGCCGGTATCTGCGGATGCGCTGCGTCGTGCGCACAGCCCCCTGATTCAACAGGATCTCGATGGACGGCTGTCGGTGTGCAAGGATCATCCGGACCTGCGCAAAGTCAGGCGGGAGCTTCGCCGCATCGCGGGACCGATCCTGCGACGGAAAGAACAGGAAGCGCAGGTCTCGCTTCGTGTAGAGAAGTATCGCCTGGAGCAAGAAGAAGAGCAGCGCCGCCAAGAGCAGCAATGGGCATCCTGGCGACGGGGCATTCTCCATGTGGAGCCGCGGCCGGAGGCTCCGGCCGCGGCGGTGCTGCTCGACCTGGGGGAGCGGAGGATCACGACGTTCCTCGGTAGCCAGCTTGACGGGCTGGCGGAATTATTGATCGGATATGACTGGCTGGCTGGACTCGCGATCCGCTCCACCTTGACCGGTCTGGGCGTGGATGCAGAGCGATTCCGGCTCGCGGAGCTCTCTCCTGCGCAGAAGACCCTCACCCTAAACCGCAGAGGCAAGAAGCTGACGATCACGCCCGAGCTGGTCATCGCCAGTACCACCGGCATCAGCCGCCCGCTCGGCGATCCGGATAAGATCGCGCAGTATCTGGCTGAGCAGCACGACACGAAGCTGGCGCGGCGGCTGGAGAGCACCGCGAAGGCGCTGTATGCCTTCTACCAGCAAGGGGCGCTCCATGGTTACGTCCGTCTGCGCTGGGGCTTTGTCGATGAGCGCCTGCCGCTCGGATGGGACAATCGGGGGGAATCAAGCGTGCGGCGGACGCTTGAACAGGCCCGAGACCGTGGCACCTACGTAGAGATCGTAACCGGCGCGGTGCCTGGCTGGGAAGCGCCATGGGCGCGGGCACGACGGGTGGCGGTGCTATCTCTGGATATGTGGATCGTGTCGGTTCGTGAGGAGGGCAGCGAGCTACAGCTCTCCTACGATGAGATTCGCGCGGTTCGGCGGGCGGACGCAATCCCTCGGAGCGCGGTCGAGTCCTCGCTGTCTGCCCCTGATGAGGGTCACGGGTCGTAGCGCATCCCTGAGTTTGATAGCGGGCGTTGTCGGTTGGCTCGTGTTCAGGCGGGATGCGGGAGCAATTCTACCGGGGGTTGCTGATAAAGACGAAGGGCACATGCATGCTGGACGGATTCGGCCCATCAGCCTACATATGACAGCATCGGCAGTGCGAGCACTCGGCAGCTAAAGCCGCTATTCTTCGAGCAGGTGATTTTCCTACGTGCGGCGCCGCCATGCCTGTGCGTCCGCTGACGCTAGATATTCCGTGGGCTCTGTGTCAACTATTGTAGGCGCGGCTCCCTATCGGCGTCCTCGACCGGTCGTTGGAATCCTTATGTTAATGCCCCTTGTGACGCGCGCTGGCGCTGCGCTGCCCTGTCTCCTGCTGGC
>CALFYE010000439.1 GCA_937952145.1 uncultured Myxococcales bacterium | reverse complement strand
GTGCCAACGACGTCTACATCGTCGGTCCCAGCGGCCTCATCCTGCACAAGTTCTAAGCGACCGCCCGTCGCCTCCCCAACCTCCTGCCCCCGTCCCCGGGCCGCGCTGCCCCCCACCGGCCGCCGCGGCTTAGCGGGCTTCGTGCGCGCCGATGTCGCTCGCCGTACCCAGCGGACGCTTGTTGCCGTCGATGTCGTGGTTGATGTAGTTGCCGGTTGGCACCTTGTCGATGCAGCAGTCGGTGTTGGTGCTGCTGTCTGATTTCAGGCGCAGATCGAAGCGGCTGGGGTCCGAGCCGGAGGCGCTGATGAAGTCGGGCACCATCTGGCGATAGGTGCCGTTGCGGCTGTCGTTGGTCAGCACGTTGGTGGTCATGCAGCCGACAAGCTGCTGATTGATGAGCTCGGGCGTGAGGTTCGAGATGTTGCTGAACACCAGGCTGTGCTCGACGGGGTTATTGCCCGCGCCGCAGTCGATGCCAGGCGAGCGATCGCCCGAGGCCGTGCCGTTCGAATAGATCGTGAGGAAGCGCAGCACACCGGTGCTGTTGGCGAGCGCAATGCCCGAGACATCGTTGCGCCAGATCATCGTGTTCTGAATGTTGTATTCGCTGCCGTTGCTGAGGTTGATGCCGTTGCGGCGGTTGAGATAGATGCGTGCGCCATCGACCGTGATCTTGCAGCCGCTGGCGGTGAGGCCTTCGATGCTGTTGTGCAGCCGGCTGCTCTCGACGGTGAGCGAGGCGTTGCCGAGCGTGGAATTGCCCAAGCACTCGACCGCGTTGCCGGAGGCCGAGTCGAGATCCAGGCCGCTCACCGTCAGCTTGAGGTTGGTCGCGGTCGTGGCCTCGATACGCAGCGCTGGCTCGGTGGTCGCGCTGTGCAGCACGACGGAGGGTCCGCTCCCGCTGCTTGTCCCGACGATGCGTAGGCCGTTGGTGCTAGCTACGGCCGTAACCATGAGCGGGGGATAGGGGGTGCCGCTGGCCTCGACGCTGATGAAGCTCTTGCTCATCGCGTTGGCGGCGTCGACCGCTTCTTTGATGGTGCAGAACGGATCGTCTTTGCTGCCGCGCGGGCTGGCCGAGCAGCTGGCTTTGTTGTTCACGTACAGCACGTCGCTCGACGGCGCACAGCTGCCATCGGCGCTGCAGATGCCGCTTAGACAATCGGACGATCTCTGGCAGGGGCCGCAGGCCTTGCTGGCGGTGCACACCGGGTTTCGCAGATCGGAGCAGTCGCTGTTGCCGCTGCAGCCGACGCAGCGTCCGGCGGGGCCGCAGATCGGGGTGGCGGGGTTGCGGTTGCGACAGGCCGTGTCATCGCTGCCCGGCTGACAGGCGCGGCAGGCGAGGCTTGCGGCATCGCAGATCGGTGCGCCGTCGTCTTTGCAGTTGAGCACGGTGCGGCAGCTCCCCATCGCCGAGGTCCCCCCACTGCAGCCCGACAGCGAGGACAGCAGGCCGACCGCGCCCAGCGAAACCAGGCCAGAGGCGACCAGCACAAAGGCAAGCGGTGCGCGGGGGAAACGTCGCTGCGCCGGTCGCTCTAGGGTCAGTGGAGAGGTCGTGGGGCTAGACGAGGGAGCACGAGATAAGAACGTCTGCATGGTAGTGCCAAAGTGTATCAAACTTCACAGCCATGATCAGGGGGACCGTTGCAGACCCCGGCCCCGCCAGCGGCTGGCACTGCTGGAACTGCTTTAGCTAGGGGGACAGGTGGCGCTCGGCGCGGATCTCGATGTGATCGCCGACCACCGTCACTGTGCCGGTCAGCCCCTTGGCGGTGAGCTGGCGCAAGATCTTGTCTTTGAGCTGATCGTCGGTCATGCCCGGCTCGCGCGCGGTGTCGATGTCACCCACCGTGACCTCGACGACGCTGTCATCGCCGTGGCTCTTACGAATGACCTGGAACTTGCGATCGCCGGTGTCGGCTTCGATGCTCAGCTGCTTTTCATCGCCGCGCCGCTCGAAGTGGACGCTGGGGGCGGTGATGCCCTGCGCGCGGAGCTGGCTTTCGACTTCGGCGGTGACTTCGGCGTCGCTCTTGCCGCTGGTATCGACGCGCACTTGGATTAGGCGATCGAGGGCCATGGCGTAGACCCGGCCGCTCACTTGCTCACGTCGCTCGCTGACCTGCAGACCCAGCTTGGGCGATAGCGGCGAGGCCGATAGCTCGCGCTGCAGTTCCTTGAGCAGCGCCGCCGTGCGGACATCGACGGCACCTCGCGAGCGCTGCGGCACGCGGGCGGTGAACGTCATCTGCGTCCCGGTCTCGCCCCGCGATAGCTCGACGCGCACGCTGTCGGCTTGCAGTGCGGTCTTGATCTGCTTGGCCAGGCCGCGTGGCGGCAGGGTGCGCAGTGCTTCCTCGGGCGGCAGGTTGCGATCACCCAGCGCGACGGTCAGCTGCACGTTATGGCCCACCGTGCGTTCATAGCTCACCGGCCAGAGCAGCACGGCGGCGCACAGCGAAAGCGAGCCCATCGCTCCTAGCAGGGTGCGGCGCAGTCGGGTACGTCGGGGATCCAAGCGCAGTGTCTCCATGAGCAGTCCTCGTCGGGGTTGGGGGTCAGATTCGGCAGCGCGCAGCAGCGACCGCAGCGTCGCGGGCGGCGGCAGGCCCTGCTGCGTAGCGCGGCATAGGGCATCAAGGTCGGTGCGAACCCTGGGTTCCAGCGGGTCGGCCACCGCACCCGCTTGCGCTGGCGGGTCTGCAGTGTGCTGGCGACGGCTCTGCGCCGAGGGAGGAATGTCGTCTTGGGCCATCTCGCGCCTTCCTGGGGTTCGTTTAATCCACCGCTCCGGGATCGCTGGGGCCGAGCCATGCGGCCGCCACTCGCTTCGTCGGCGCTGGGGCCGCACCGTCGGTGCTGGATGAGTCCATCGCCCCGTCTTCCTGCCGGCACTGCTGCAGATAGTGCTGACGCAAGCTCTGCCGGGCTCGGCTCAGGCGCGACTTCACAGCGCTCGTGGTGCTGTCCTGCATCTCGGCAATCTCCTCGATCGAAAAGCCCTGCACTTCAAACAGCACAATGGCCTGACGCGCCTCGGTAGACAGGGTGTGCAGCGCCTCGGTGATGCGTGCCGCGCGGGTTCGCGTCTCTTCGTCTAGGGGCTCGCTCGAAAGCGTCGGTACGTCGGCCCGATCCTCAGCGGCGTGTTCGTCATCGGTCCCGCCGAACCAGGCGAAGGGCACCAAGCGGCGCAAGAATGCGCGTCGGCAGCGCGCCCGATGCACCGAGAGCAGCACAGCAAAAAACCAGGCCCGGAAGCGCGACTCCTCGCGCAGCTGATCGATGCGCGACAGAGCACGCAGGACGGCCTCGTGAAACAGATCATCGCCCTCGGCCGGGCTGCGGCAGATGCGTCGAGCGGTCAAGCGCGCAGCGGTATGCAGCGGCAGGAGCAGTCGTCCTAGGCGCTCGCTTGCAGTTTCGCCAGTCTCCATGCGGTCTGACTCGGAGATGCCGGCAGCATGGCCAAAAGTTGCAGGCCGCGAAAAAAATCTCTGAAAAATTGCGGCGCCCGTCGGGCGCGCCGCTAGCGCGAGCGGGTGTAGTCGCGCATGCGGGTCCGGTTTTCGGCGCAGAAATCGACGGCGGGAGGCACGGCGCTGGTCTCTTCTTGCCGATTCGCCGACCACAGGAACGTCGCTGGATAGCCCTTCTGCGCCAGCAGCCGCAGCCGCGATGCCACGTCCTGGTGCGGTCCTAGCTCTGGCCAGGGGCGATGTGGCGCAGTGGCGATCTCGCCGCAGAAGAGCGGCCAGCGGGGATCGAAGTCATGCACCGGGATATGCGCAGGCTCGCCGTAGTAGTGGAACTGGTGCAGCGTCAGGCCCAGGCCCGCGCCATCCCAGCCACGTACCGAGTCGTGATAGGCGAAGCCCACCGTCGATAAGAAGCCGGCTTCGTTGATCCGGCGCGCGCCGCTGCGGATGAACGCACGCATCGCTTCGTGACTCACCGTGCGACAGGGATCGGGCGGGCTAGGCAGGGGGCCGGCGGACTGCGTGCACCACTCCGGCTCGTTGATCACTTCCCAGGCGTAAATCACGTCGGGGTAGTCGGCCGAGGCGGTCAGAAGCGGCGCCAACGTCTGATCCAAAAATTGCTCGCGCTGCTCGGGATCGGTGATCAGCGCGCTCCGTCCCGCTTTGAGAATGCCGTCCGATCCAGCGACCGGCAGCGCCGGGAAGGCGAGGTGGAAATCGACCAGCGAGGGCACAAGCTGCAGCCCGTGCGTGGCGCAGCGCGACAAGAGGTAGCCAAAGTCCTCGACGAAGCCGGGCGGCAGCGCGGGGATCGCAGTCACCCTCGACGGCTGCCCGGGCATCGGCTGCGGGCGCTCCTCCCCAACGCCGTAGGTCGTGCCATCGCCTAGCAGGAACCAGCGCACCGCGAAGAAGCCCAGATCGACGAAACCAGCCAGATCGGCGTCGATGTGTTCGCGCCACGCCGCCCGTCCGCCCCACAGCTGGCCAGAGTTTTTGCGCGGCGGCTCGCCGAAGTCCCAGCCGTAGTTCTTCCATGCGTAGTTAATGCCGACCTTCATCGTGTACCTGTTCCTTGCTCGTCGGCTTCGCGCAGCCTGGCTTCGCGGTCGCTGGCCTCGCGCTTGCCGACTGCAGCGGCGACAGCCCGTAGCTTATCGCGATTGCCGCCGCTCTCCGCCGGACTGCGTGATAAAAAAGATCCATGGGCGACTTGGTTTTCGGCAGCAGGTGGCGCGGGCCGGGGCAGGCACCGCCAGTCGGTCGGCCTCGTCGGGGTTGGGCCGCCGCATGCCTCCTTTTCGCCGTCGGACTTTCCGGTCAGATCGGCTGCGAGGGGCGCGGCGAGGGGCAGGTGAGCGGTAACCTCTTTTTGCGTCACTGCCCGGATCAAGATCCGCTGCCCGATGACTCGCAGGCCGTACCGAGTCCGCTGCCTGGCTTCACGCTGGATCCGCAGTACTTCTTCGCCGATGTGCAGTTCGCGCAGAAGCCGGGCTGGTATCCCGATCCGCGGGCCGTCGATTCCATGTTCATTCGCCTGCAGCGCACCTCGCACAAGCCGGATCGCACCGATGTCTTTACGCTGTCGGTGCACGACATCGACGGCATCCTCGCCGTGCAAGAGCAGGCGCTGGCTCGCGGCGAGCCGGGGGTGCCGATCATCCCGCCGATGGTCTCGACGAGCGCGGCGCCGCTGCCCCCCGATCCCGCAGCGAGCGTGCGGGCCGACATCGCTCTTAACGGCAGCTGCCAGTTTTCGACGGCAGAGCCGCTAATGCGGGGCTACATCCGCTTCTCTTCGCTGGGGCGCAACGTCGGGGAAGAGATCGCCGCCGAGCTCAAGGTCACCATCGAAGACGGGCGCGCCATCCGCGAGCAGGGCTCGCCACCGCCGAGTCCTGATGCCGCTGGCGAGCTGGCGGGTTGGTTCCGCTTCAACATCTCGCGCGGCCAGCGCGGCTACATCTGGTAGCGGATACCGCCCCAGGCTCGGCGCACATGCCGATTGACCGTGGGTCGCCGCACGAATAGAGTCGGCCAAGGAGCTTTCCTTTGACGCGCTTTCTCGATCTGGTGGCGATCCTTATCGTCGCTGTGTTGGTGCTCTTGCCGCAGCCTGGCGTGAACGTCTTCCCTGCGGTCCAGGGCGACAAGACTGATCTCGATCGGCTGGCTGGCCTGGAAGATGCGCGCTACCGCGCCCCGCAAGATCCCCAGGCCGCCGTTGAGCTGGCCCGCGCCTACCTGCGCGTCGACCAGCCCGCCTGGGCCATCGCCGCGCTGGAGCCGTTCTTCGGTCGCAACGAGCACCAGGTGCATCAGGTCGCAGCCTACGCGTACGCGACGCTGCTCCTGCCTCAGGAAGCGCTGAAGCAGGCCGAGCAGGGCCTTGCGGCCTGCGATGCGCAGCCGAGTGCCTGCCCCGACATGGCGCGGATTCGCCTGCAGTACCTCGCCGAGCTAATGCGGCAGTCTGCTCAGACCGGCGTCGATCCCCAGACCGATCCGCTGCGCGCCCGTCAGCTGGTGCGAGAAGCGCTGCGCGCCACCAAGCCGAATATGCGTCCCCCGACCCAACCGACGGCAGCCCCGGCTCCCGCTCCCAGCCACTAGCCCCACTCCCGAGTCGCTTGCTCATGGCGCGGCACGTCTTTGCTCACACCCTGTCCCCCACCGCGGCCCGCGCACTCATCGACGAGGCGTTCGCGCACTACGCCGCGCGCTATCCAGTCGCCAACCTGCAGCTGACCTGGCACTCCGAGCAGCACGCCGAGCTAGGGGGTGTCGCCCGCGGGCTCAAGCTGCGAGCCAAGATCGAGCTCACCCCCGGCCAGTGTCTCCTCGATGTCGATGTGCCCTTCGTCCTGCGACCCTTTCAGGATGTGGCCAAGCGGGCCATCGAGCGCGAGGTCGGGCGCTGGCTCGAGCGCGGCCCCACCTCCGCGAGCTAGGCCATGACCCCGCCTTCGTCGCTGAGTCCACCGCCTCGCGGGGCGGACGTGCTGATCATTGGGGCCGGTGTGATGGGCTATGGGCTTGCTTGGCGGCTGTCGCAGAGCGGTCGGCGCGTCCTCTTGCTCGATCGCGGCAGTAAAGGGGGCGAGGCGTCGTATGCCGCCGCCGGAATCCTCGCGGCGCAGATCGAAGCCCGCGAGAGTCCGGCGCTGTTGTCGCTGGCTCTGGCCAGTCGCGCGCTTTACCCCGGCTGGGCCGAAGCGCTGCGCGAGCAGACCGGCCTCGATATCGGCCTGCGCCGCTGCGGCGTGCTGATGCTCGCTAGCGCCGACCCTGCCGTCGCCGAGGCCGATCTGCTGGCGCAAGCCGCCCTGCTTAGTCAGCAGCGCTCCCTCGATCTGCCCGTCGAAGCGCTGAGCCCGGCAGCGGTCCGTGACATCGAGCCAGGCCTGGCTCCCGTGGCCGGAGCGCTGCGCTTTGCCGAGGATGGTCAAGTCGAGCCGCCGCGCCTGCTCGCCGCCTTGACCGCTGCGGCGCAGACCCAGGGGGTGCGGCTTCTGCGCGGCGAGGTGCAGGGGATCACGCTGGCCTCTGCCCCAGGCCGCGACCATGCGGTGTCGTTTTTGCCCGAAGCCGGCGAGCCAGCCCGCCTACTTCACGCGCCCGAGCTAGTGCTGTGCGCCGGAAGCTGGTCCGCCAGCATTGCTGGCACGCCGCTGCCCGCGCACAGCGTCTTTCCCGTCCGCGGCCAGATGGTCGAGCTCTTCGCCGCCCCGTCGCCGCTTAGCCACGTCTGCTTCGGCCACGTCCCGTCGCATCTCGCCGCGTCCCGAAAGCCCGGTCTGAGCGAGCCAGCCGAAGCCGGCCATGGCTACCTCGTTCCGCGGGGCGATGGCCGCGTCGTCATTGGCTCTACGACGGAGCGCGTCGGTTTCGTCAAAGCCGTCACCACCGCCGGACTCCTCGATCTTTTGACCCTGGCCGAGTCGCTGGTGCCCGCCCTCGGCGCCGCCACCGTCACCCACACCTGGGCCGGCCTCCGCCCCGGCAGTGCCGACGAGCTTCCGCTGATCGGCCCCCTGATCGGGCCCGGCGAGTCCACCACGCCGCCCGCCATTTGGGTGTGCAGCGGCCACTACCGCAACGGGATCCTCCTCGCCCCGGCCTCCGTCGACGCCTTGGCCGCCCAGATCTGCCGCCAAGCCCCTGCGTCCCCACTGACCGCTGTCCCTTGGCCCGCGTTTTCGCCGGGGCGATATTCTGATTGTTAAAAATAGTCGTTAATAATGAGGGGAATAGTCGGTCTTGAATTCGATGCGCCGCACTAAATCTTTCATTCGGTTATCATCGAGAACAGAAAAATAATCTTGCATAGTTTTGTGGAAAAATCTGTATGTGCCACCCTGCCGCCTAAGTAGCAATTGAGAACGACAATATTCTAGCCAATACGCCAGTCGTAAGGGCAGATTCCCTTCGCGCCAGATCATGATGCGTAATATATAGTGATGCAAAGCCTGACCAAAACCGCCGATTAGCCCTCCGGTGAATCCACAAACCGTGGATACACCCAAACCAGCAAGAGTGCCGGTGACTCTGTCAAATAGGAATGAAATGATCAATCCTTCAATAGTGCCAATGAACATTCCGATGATTAGAAATGCTCTAAGTCCATTCAACAGGGAGCTGCGAATCCCTTGATTCGGCTGCGCCGTCTGCTCATGGACGGTGTTGGTCCATCCACAGAATATGAATACGATGATTCCCCATACCGATGTCGCGTTAATTCCAAAGCCTATCATGATCATGCTTCCTACGGCTGCGCAGACGGTTATCGGGAACTTGAGAAGCAGGCACAGACCTGCAGTTAACAGAAAACTTAGGGCGAAAATTAGAAGCGTATAAAACGCACCCAGCTTCCATTCAAATCGCAAAAGGGTACGTGAGTTGTCGAGTGCGCGCCGAACAGACCAGTGCAAGTCTTCGACCGGCCGGATCGTTCGCACCGGTGGCAGGGCCGAGCGCATGACCAAACTCAGCACAAAGTCGACGAGCATGCCGCAGAGCAAGAGCCGGTTCAGCCAAGGGCCCAGCAGCGCCCGCAGCGCCATCGACCAATAGCTCGTGGCGAGAGGCTGCACGCGGGCCAGCAGCCTGGAAACCAGCTGGAGATCGAGGCCGGCATCAAGCCCGCGAACCAGCGCGACCCCCAGCCACACCGCGAGCCAGATCGACAGCCACCAAGCCCGCTGCGATGCGAGTCGGTAGGGGCCTTCGTGGGCGAGCGCCGCGGGCTGTAGTCGCTCGATCAGAAACAGACTAGAGCGTTCGCGCCCCAGGTATCGCGCGAGCCAGCGCAGCCAGAACAGCGTCTGGGCGGGGGGCGGCCCAGGTTTTATGCGCGTACGACGCATCATCCGCACGACATAGGCGTCATACAAGAGCTGACGCAGCGTATCTGCTGACCTACCTGCCAATGAAAGCTCTGGACTATCGGTAAAAGCTTGCATGGCGATAGAGATTAGAAGCGGTGTCTCTAATACCGTTTCTAAACTCGGATCTCTGACCATAGCTTTGCGTAGAGGATCCGCCTGTGAACCAGCGCGCGCAATGGCTTGCGTAACCTGTTCGCGAGACAAGGGAAGTAGCTCCAGGGCCGCTGGCATGAGCAACAGAACCCCGGCCTTTTGATATTCCAAGGTCCGGCTACATACAACACAGTGTGCCAACCGTGGATCGGAACTGCTCAGGAGAGCATTGATCTCACCAAGCGCGCTGGGTCGCCGATCGGCGGCCATCTCATCCAGGCCATCAAGCAGAACAAAAATCATTCCTTCTTGTAATAATGCTTGTGCGGTTGATAGGGGGATTCCTGAGCTTTCCTTTAACCCCTCGGCCAGCCAATTGCTGAATGAACCGCGATATTTGCTAAATGTGGAAAGATTAATAATGAATGGCACCGGCTGTTCGGGAAGGTACGATGCCGCGGCCAGCATCTGTCGGCACAAGGCGCGCAGCGTCTGTGTCTTGCCGGAGCCGGGCATTCCTACCAGAAGAAGTCGCTCTGTCCGCAAGACGTATTCCAAGAGCTCGGCTTGCAAAGGACGGGCGGCCCCCGGCTCGCGGGCTCCGCTGTGGGGGGCGTGCTGCGCGCGCACCAGCTGGGGCACTTGCCGGATGTTCAATGCCAGGTCGATGGGATGCGCGAACTCGGCCTCGTCCGCGTCGAGGAGACTCTGAGACCGGGCCCGCAGGGCTGCGAGCGAGGGCAGTGAGGCCCGCGCGGGTCGGCGCTGGGGCGTGGCGGTGAGCACGGTCTTGGGGCTGTAGGCCGCGAGCGCTGAACGAAGCTCTGCCTCGTCGGAGATGGCGAGAAGCAGGTTGATCTTGGCGAGCCGATCCTGACCATTGCTGAAGCGAGCGGCCACCTCGGCAAAGTGTTCGGCACAGAAGGCATCCAAGTCCGAATCGGTGGGCAGCTTCGCTGCGACGTCTTGTCGTAGCGTCGGGCGAGCCGCAGAGGCGGCATTCCGCAGATCGGGAGGCATCGACCGCGAATCTACCTTGGTCGTTCGGGCGATGGGCGATGAGAATACGTGCGGTGGGAGCGACGGCCGGTAGCGAGTCTACTGCGCCGGTGCGGCGTCGTCGGGCTTGAGCTCGACTTCGATGTGGACGGTCTCGCCGGGCTGCGGCAGGACGTCGCGGACCTCGCTGCGGAAGCCTTTTTTCGAGACCTCGACGCGCTGCGAAGCGGGGGGCGTGCTGTTCGAGATGCGCTTGGGCGTGTTGCCGACCAGGTTGCCGTCGATCTTGATCTCGGCACCGCGCGGCTGCGAGTCGACGTAGATCGCCCAGGGCGAGCCGCCGCTGCGCAGCAGGACGATGGCCAGGGCGGCGATGACCGTCAGCACACCGACGCCGAGCAGGGCCAAAAAGAGCGGCTTCTTGAAGATCGGGACCTCGCCATCCGAGGCGGAGCGCCGGCCGCCAGTGTCGCTGACGCCCGTGCCTGTCGAGCCGACGTTGATCTTCACCGACCCGACGTTGAGCCGCTGACTACCACCCGGTCCGACGCTGAGTCGCTGACTTTGGAACGCACTGCCAGTCGCCTGGCCGCTCTGCGGCTTCCAGTTCGAGGTAACCGGAGCGTTGGTTAGCTCGACGGGCAGGGTCTCGGGATCGAACTTCTTCCAGGTGTCGACCTGTTCTTGGAAGGCGACCATGCGCTGTCGGAAGCCGATGGTCATGTTGCGCGCCAGGATGGTCGTAACCGAGGCCTCGCCGAACAGCTTCGAGGCGAGCTGGGACAAGGCCAAGCGCAACGCCAGCGCACTTGCGTGACGATCGTCTTTGTTCTTGGCCAGGGCCTTGAGCACGATGGCATCAAGCTCGGGCGGGGTCTCGCGCTTGCTCGAAGGCGGCGGCGGTGCCTCGTCGTTGTCTTCCAGCGTCAGGTTCTCGCCGGTGAGCATCTCCCACAGCAGCGCGCCGACGCTGTAGACATCGGTGCGGCGATCCAGGTTGGGACCGCCGCTGCTCTGCAGCTGAGCGCGCAGCTCGGGAGCCATGTACACCGATCGCCGCTGCAGGCGGGCCGGCACCGAGACATTGGCGACGCTGGCATTGCGGGTGCGCAGGCAGCCAAACTCGATGATCTTGACGTTGCCATCAAAGCCGACGAGGACCGAGTCGCACGAGATCTGGCCGTGCACGATCTCAAGCGGCTTGCCCGAGATATCGACGCGCTCGTGGGCGTAGTGCAGGGCGTCGCAGATCTGCATCGCGATCTGCACCGCATGCGCCTGCGTCAGCTGAAGCTGCGGATTGCGCATGACCTCGCGCAGGGCGATGCCGTGCACGTACTCGCTGGCGACGAAGAAGCTGCCATCTGACAGCGCGCCGACTTCGTGGACACCCGCGATGCGCGGATGGGTAAGCAGGGCCGCCGCCCGCTGATCGTCGAGGAAGATGCGCACAACATCGGGGCGCTGCGACAGGTTCACATCGAGGACGCGCACGGCGAGCGGCTTGAATCCGCCCTTGGCCTGCGTTGCCTCGCGTCCGATGAGGGTGGTCCCGAGAGTGCCCGTCCCTAACTCAGCGAAGAGGACGTAGTTCCCGGCTCGGTACGGAAAGTGAGGCATCAGAAACTCATGTTGGCGGAGTGGACGGCCAAAGTCAAACCCTTGTTCCCGTCGCTGAGGAGGGGGTAACGCGGATTTAGTCGCTCAATTTTTCGGCCGCATTTTTTCGCCCCCGATGGTCACGTCGGTCGGCTTGCCGTCGTCATATTCGGGGGGGCTCATAGCCCGTGGGCGCTCGGCCAAGTGGGCGAGGGGGCCGGGGCGGGCGGCGACGCTGGCAGAGGGCGGCACGGCGGCGATCTGACGACGCAGACCTGGGGCCTCTGGCCCGTCGATGAAATCGCGCCAGGCAAAGCGGGTCGAAAGCAGCGCGAGCGGCGATCCGCCATGCAGCAGGTGGGCGCCAAACCCACAAAAAAACAGGATAGCCAGGCAGCCCCAGCGCAGCCGATCGGAGGACGCGCGGCGTGACAGAAAGTTGCCCAAGCGCCCCGCTCCCAAGATCCCCGCGCCGAGGACAAACGGCACGATGGCTGTCGTGTAGTGCGACTCTAGGCGCAGCACGCCAGGAAAGCCGGAGAGAAAGTTGATGCCCACGATCGGCAGCGCACCAGCGAGCGGCAGCGGCGACAGCAGCCCGAAAAAAGCGATCGGAAAGAGGAGCAAAAAGGGATAGAGCAGGCGATCGGCGGTGGCGAAGAAGGCCAGCATGCGCAGCGGATGACGCAGGGCTGCGAGCACAAGATCGCGGCTCGATCCGATCGGCGCTCCCAGCGCCGCCGCGATGCGATCGAAGTGCAGATGATACGAGCCGACGGCAGGCACAAAGCGCGGCTGAATGACCAGCAGATAGACGCCGCAGTAGAGCAGAAGCAAGCCCGCCAAGATCCACGCCGTGCGACGCGACAGCGGGCGCGTAGCCGCTGGCCGCAGCGAGTAAGCGAACAGCAGACAGGCCAGCTGCAGCGCGATGTCTTCGCGGCACGACAAGGCCAAAAGACCGGCCAAGAACGCCCGGCGGGGCGCACCCGCCTCCAGCCCTTCGATGACAAACAGAAGCGGGGTCAGGGCCAGCGTCACCGGATGGAAGTCGTGCAGCGTGGCCACCGTCACCGTGGGATAGAAAAGGGCGCACAGCGCGGCCAGCAAGCCGGCTGTCGCAGGCCGCTGCGCCGACGGAAGCGAGGTCGGTAAGAGTGCCGTCAGGTGCCGCGCGCCCAAGCGATACGCCGGCCAGGCGAGAAGCGCGACGGCGAGCGCCTGCGTGAACAGGAGCAGCGGCGGCAGCGGAACACCCAGCCGACCCAAGAGGCAGAGCGGCAGCACGCCCGGTTCGAGGTGCAGGCCCAGCACGTGCGGTGCGCGCACCAGCGGCAGATCGGAGTGGCCATGTCCCAGCCCCCAGATCAGGCGCAGGTAGTAGCTCATGTCGATCTGCGCATGAAACGTCGCGAAGCGTCGCCAGCACAGCGCAGTGTAGAGCAGGGTGTACCCCAAGATGAGAGCCGGGAGCAGGCGCTCGCCACGCTGCGTTATGCGCGCTGCGTCAGCGTGATTGGCGACGGTGCGCGACTCTGCGTTAGAGACGAGCGGTGGGCTATCCGGCGCGGGCTGGGCGCTTGTGGGCGCAGCGATCGACACCTCGGCATCATGCCCGCGGTTGCCGCCGCAGAAAAAGGGGGAATCCGAGTAGACTGTCATCCTAAGTTGCGCGAGTTCTGCGCACGCTGGAGGGCTCTATGTCGAATGCGTTCGCTGATGTGAATCGGTACTTTGAGCGCGCGGCGGCGGTGCTGAACCTGCCGCGTGAAGTGGTGGAGCAGCTGGTGACGCCGTATCGCGAACTACGCGTCGAGTGCACCATCCGCATGGACAACGGCAGCATTCGCACGTTCACCGGCTATCGCGTGCAGCACGACAACTCGCGCGGGCCCTTCAAGGGCGGTCTGCGCTACCACCCCGACGTCGATATCGACGAGGTGCGCGCGCTGGCATCGCTCATGACCTGGAAGACGGCGGTGGTCGGCATTCCCTTCGGCGGCGCCAAGGGCGGCATCAGCGTCGATCCGACCCAGCTCTCGCCGTTCGAGCTAGAGCGCCTGACCCGCAAGTTCGTGGCCGGCATTCACGATCTGATCGGCGACTCCGTCGACATCCCGGCGCCTGACGTCAACACCAACGCCCAGGTCATGGCCTGGATCATGGATGAGTATTCCAAGTTCCACGGCTTCCATCCCGGCGTCGTTACCGGCAAGCCCGTCGATCTCTTCGGCTCGGTGGGGCGCGATGAAGCGACCGGCCGCGGCGTGGTCATTGCCCTCGAAGAGCTCTTGCGGACCCAGGGACAGCAGCTGTCCGATGCGACCTACGTCGTGCAGGGCTTCGGCAACGTCGGCAGCCACACCGCACGCATCCTGCACGAGCGCGGCGGGCGGGTGATCGGCATCGGCGATCACACCGCTTCGTACTACGACACCTCGGGCATCGATGTGCCGAGCGCGCTGGCTTACGTCAAAGAGAAGCGCCTGCTCACCGGCTGGACGGGCGCACCGACGATCCAGGGCAGCGAGCTCCTGCTCAAGCCCTGTGATGTGCTGGTGCCGGCGGCGCTCGGCGGTGTCATCACCAAGGACAACGCCGACAAGCTGCAGTGCCGCATCATCGCCGAAGGTGCCAACGGTCCGACGACGCCCGAGGCCGACGAGATCCTGCGCCACCGCTCGATCACCGTCCTGCCCGACATCTTCGCCAACGCCGGCGGCGTCACCGTCAGCTACTTCGAGTGGGTGCAGAACCTGCAGCAGTTCGCCTGGGACGAAAACAAGGTCCGCGTCGAGCTAGAGCGGGTCATGCGCAACGCCTACCGTCACCTCAGCCAGACCGCGGCCAAGCACCACATCGACCTGCGCACCGCCGCCTTTGTCGTTGCCATCGATCGCGTCGCGCGCGCGACCGCCCAGCGCGGCCTGTAGCCGCCTCCCGTTACAAGACGCTCTGCACCGTCGCTACTTGACCCGAGCTGTTCGTCACTGAGAGCTCCAGGGTCTGTCGCCGCAGCTTGCCGATCTGTTCCGAGGTCAGCGGGACGACCAGGTGCTGGGCATCGGGGAGAGACGGCGCCGTGCTGTCGATGAGCGGGGTGCAGTCGGGCTTGTTGGCGTAGCGGACGGTCAGCTTGGTGCTGGGATCCAGCAGCCAGCCATCGAGGGCCAGCGTGCCCGGGGGCGCGCTTACGCCGCTCGGCAGTCCCGAGCTTGAGCTACAGCTGTCGCCGAGGTCAGGCGGTCCACCCCCACCGCCCATGTCCATCGGCATGCCCATCCCCATCCCCATATCCATCGGCGCGCTCGCCGCCATGTCCGCCGCCATCGATGGATCGCCGATCGGCGAGTTCGAGCTGAGCGAGAGCTGCGCGATGAGCGGCTTGCGGCTGGGCCACAGCCCGCCTTCCCCCGGCTTGGCGAGGCAGGACGAGCTGGGATAGATGCCATCGCCGCGCACCGGATGCACCGGCACGCTGACATCGGTGATGGCCTCAAGCAGGCTAAGACCGTTCAGCTCGATACTCGATGAAATATCCCGTAAACAAAGCTCGGTTTGGCTGTTTGGTTTGGGAATAAAAGTGGCAGCGAAAATAGTATACTCGACGTTATGATCGATTTCGACGTTGATACGATATTTAGGGATTTGATCCTTCGCAGTAAACACCGGGGTCGGGTTGGATGGAACTAATTCAAATTTTTCGCTGTCGCTGATTCGACGATGCTTCCAGATGGATATGTCGATGGCGCGGGCATCGGACGAGATATCCGAGATGATCAGCTTAGCGCGGGCCTGGCAGGCGCTTCCGCTAGCCGCGATGAATAGAAGCGCAGTCATGCGAATAGTATGGGTATTTGAAAAGGGAATGCACTTTTTGATTGATTTATATGAGATGCTCATAATTGTCCTCGGCTCTTACTGAAAGGAAGGTCGGACGCTGGCTTCGGCTTCGAGCCGCAACGGGATCGCGATCACAGAGATCAGACCGCCGACCACCAGGAACCCCCCGATACCTGCCACCGCGTAGAACCAGTTCTTTTTATAGAACGGCTTGTTGGCTTCTTTCTGCAGAGCTTGTTCCATAAATCGAGCACGCTGTTTTTCTGCGTTCAAGGCTTCCTCGGCCTTTTTAGCCTGAGACTCTTTGGTCTCTAGCTCGACTTGGGCGCTTTGGAGATGCTCTTGTGCTTTAAGGAACGCCTGCAGATCGGTGACATATCCGCGCGCTTCGGCGGCAAGGGGGCCCTTCTCATCGACTTCAAGGTAACGCTGGTACATTTCAAGCGCTTCTTTGCGCTGCTCGGCTTTGCGATAGGCCTGCCCAGCGTTAAATAGAAATAATGGGTTTGGCTCAAACGCATAGGCGCGCTGCAGGGCGTCGGCGGCTTCGGAAAACTTGCGCTCTTGGAAGAGCTGACGGGCCCGCGCTAGCTCGGCGTTGGCGTTGACGACCCGCGGCGGGCTGGCGACCGGGGCGTCAGCGGCCGGCGTCGGGGCTGGCGTCGGGGCCGGCGTCGGGGCCTGCGTCGGGGCTGACGTCGGGGCCTGCGTCGGGGCCGCGGCCGGGGCGGTCGGCGTGGCCGGAGTCGCAGGGGGTTCAGCAGCGGCTGCCCACCGCGGTGCTGGCAGCAGGCCAAGCCAGAGCAGCCCCAACGACAGCAGGCTCAGAGCGCGCAGTCGGGACTGGGCACCGCGCGCGCACCACAGGGAGGAGCGACAAGGACAGCGACGGGAGGAGGCAGGTCTCGACATCACAGTTTGCTCGCAGGGCGCATCGAGGGGCGGCTGTACCGGGCTCAGCGCCAGACTTCGCCGTCGCTGCCGCTCTTTTCCGGGCTGGCTGGCTTGGGCTTGGCTTTCTTCTCTTCCGGCTCACCGATGGGGGCGGCTTTCTTGGCAGCCCCCTTGCGCTTCTTCGGGCGGCCCTCGCGCGGCTCGGTCTCTCCGGCGGGAGCCGGCGTCGCGACGAGCGGCGGGGCGGGCTTTTCGGACCCGGCGACAGGCGGCGGACTGCCCTTGCCCTTGTCGGTGGGCTCGGGCCGCGGGGTGGGCGGCAGGACGGCGGCGGTCGTCGTCGGGGTTCGACTGGGACGGAGCAGCAAGGCGGCCGAGGTGGCGAGGGCGGCCAGCACGACGAACGCCAGGACGATCGGGCGGCGATCGCGGGTCTGACCCAGAGTCAGCGAGACCGGCAGCGCGCCGGCAGCCGGCTTGGCCGCATCGAGCGAGTTGTGGCTGATGCCCGGCACGGCGGCGGCCACACCACTGTCGCTGCGCGACTTGCTGGCTACGCTGCTGCGCGACTCGGCGAGCGTCGAGGCGAAAGCATCGGCGGTCCCGCTCGCCCCGCCCATGGTCTTGGCGAAGGGATCAAGCGGAGCCTGGCCGCTCTGGCCGCTCTGCGCTAGCGCCCGGCGGCGGGAGGTGATGTTGGACCCCGACAGTGCGTGCGTCCCCCCCTGCTGCTCGCTGAGCCCGGCCTGGATTTCGTCGAGGCGGTCGGCGATGTCGAGCATGTGCGGGCGATCGGCGGGAGTCTTGGCCAGCATCTGATGCACAAGCTGAGTCAGCGCGGGCGGCAGGCCCGGCACCTGTTCCGAGAGCGATGGCGGCTCTTTGAACATGTGCTGCCGCATCAGCGCCGCTGCGGTATCGGCGGTGAACGGCAGGTGGCCGGCGATCATCTCGTAGAGCATCACGCCCAGCGCGTAGACATCGACCTTGGCGTCGAGATCTTCGCTGCCTTCGCACTGCTCGGGCGACATGTAAAGCGGCGTGCCGAGGATCATGCCGACCGTCGTCTTGCGCACCGGACCGTCTAGGAACTTGGCGATGCCGAAGTCCAGCAGCTTGACCCGCTCGCCAAGCGGCGCGACGGGATCGGGGACGACGAAGATGTTCTCGG
>CALFYE010000438.1 GCA_937952145.1 uncultured Myxococcales bacterium | reverse complement strand
AGGGCCGTGTCCACGATCTGCTCGCGCAGCTCCACCGTGTCGTTCTGAGAGAGTCTGCGGAGTGCATCGTTCGCCTTGCGCCAGGTTTCGAAACGCTTGAGCCATCGCAGGTCGCTCTGCGTCGGAGGAGTCGCACCGCCGGGAACGCGATCGAGTCCGACGAGCGCAGCGGATGCCTGAGCCTTCGCGTGAACTGGGGCCGCGAGCGCGGGGTGCGGCTCGACCAATCCGCCCGTACGGTATTCGAATGCCCGAAGCGTGTTGTCTCTATCGGGCCAGAGGTAGTCGGCGACGGTGACTGGCGCGTCGCCCTTGCAGGAGTTGCAGTTCACGCACGCGAGCAGGAAGTTTGACCACGTCAGCGCCAGTGCGGGAACAAGCGACTTCGCCTGCACGTGCTCGACTGCGAGGTTCGTCGCGATATAGCGCTCGCAGTAGCTGCAATAGCGACCAAGCCGCTGTTCGAGATCGGGTAGCGCTTCGGCGTAGTTCGTATACGCCGCGACGGGGGCTGTGCCCTTGTCAACCGGTCGCATCGTCGCCCCCCGTTCGAACTGCGCGCTCCATCTTCAGTTGCGCTTGGTAAGCGGGGTCGTCACTAAAACGCATGGCAAGTTCGGCAAGTCGCTCTTCCGCCTCCTGGGCTTTGTCGGGAGCCTCGCGCAGCAGCCGGTAGTACTCTTCGGCGGCCTTCATCATCTCGAGGTACCGCTCGCTCTTCTGCGGCATCTCGACTCCCATGACGTGCTCGGCGATGTCTTCGACGCTGCGATTTGCGTATTCGCCGAACTCCTCGGGGTCGAGCGTGATCAACTCTCCCGGCCGCAGCGACTGAATGATGAAAGGCGAGTGCGTCGTCGCGATGAACTGGATGTTCGGGAAGCTGGTGCGCAGCTTCTCAACGACTTCTCGCTGCCAACGTGGGTGGAGATGAAGTTCCAGCTCGTCGATCAGGACGACGCCATGGCCGTCAAGTGGATTTGCCAGATCCGGGTTTGCAAGTGCCAGCCGCCTCACGAGGTCTCCCAGCATGGCGATGAACGCGCGCTCACCGTCGGAGAGTTGTTGCAGCGAGAGGCGTGCCCCGGCCTTCTTCACGGTCAGCCTCAGCGGTCGCTCCTCGATCGCCACTTCAGCAAAGCTGTCGAGAAAAGTGGCCAGCACTCGGTTGAACGCCGTCAGCTGCGCACTATTCTGCCGGACCCATAGTCGGTAACGCGCCATGAAGTCGCGGTAGTCGACCATACGATTGGACAGTGCGCCGTGATGCGCCAGCCGCTGCCCCGTCGGCAGTTCCGACGGAAGTGAGCGAGGAAGGCGGTAGCCTGCACGATCCGTCGTGAAGTACACTGCCACCGGAGCCTGGTCGTCTTCGCGCGTGGGGTCACCGTAGTTCTTGCGAATCTGCTCACGCACCGCGCTCACCAGGCCGCGCGCTCGCACGCGTTCCGAACTGGGACTGAAGGCGACGTCGTACTTCACGGGGATGCCGGCGCAGGACACCTGCATCGCCAGCGCAGCTTCCGCCTGACCCGCGTGAACGTCGTTCGCCGAGATCGTTCGCCCGCTGCTGGCACTCAGCGAAAGGGCGCGAAGAAGACGCGCGAGCAGTAGCGCCAGACCGTCGAGCAGCGAACTCTTCCCGCGCCCGTTGATTCCGGCGATCACGGTGAAGCGATCGGACAACTGGAAACGCCGCTCTCCGGCGAAGCCACGAAAGTTCGTGACCGTGAACTCGCGGACCTTCATGCCGCCGCCCCCACGTCGATCTGGCCGGTCACCGCGGCGGCGATGAGCGCGGATCGGCGCTCCTTGAGCAACGCGATGGTGCGTTCGGTCGCCGCCCGCACGGCGTCGAGCTTTGCGGTCTCGTGCGCTATATGCTCGACGATAGCCTGCTGCTCGCTCAACGCTGGCACCGGGACCTCAAGCTGTTGCAGCACCTCTGTTTCCAACTTCTTAGTGCCGTGTGCAGATGAATCGGCCAATGACAACAATAACCGCGACTGGCCCGCAAGAACGATGCGGAGGAAGTCTGGGAGTAATCGCTCACTGCACCCCAGAGCTTTGATGTCTTGATTGATCGTCACTGGACCAGAGGTCACTGCAACTGGAAGTGTGT
This sequence comes from uncultured Myxococcales bacterium, assembly GCA_937952145.1. Taxonomy (GTDB): domain Bacteria; phylum Myxococcota_A; class Polyangia; order Palsa-1104; family JAEUJZ01; genus JAEUJZ01. The sequence continues at coordinate 15,400 of CALFYE010000438.1, read as the reverse complement.
GCGCAAGGATCATTCCGCGGACAACGACCAATACACTGCCTACCGGTACGATCCGTGTGGCACTCCCGTCGATCGCAGCCTCGGTAATGTGATCCTCGGAGTCGTCGATCACCTCGACCTTCATGTCTTTCGGCGACACCCAGGGGATCGTTCCGCCGCTCCAGAAGTCGGCGTTTCCCTTATCTGGCGTGCCACCGCTTAGAAAGGAAACCAAGTATCGCAACGGCACGAGAGGCCAATGCGCCGGAATCTCCCCCAGCCACGGCACGCCGGAGTCGCGTAGCTTCACCTTCGGATCGAGCCCGCGGGTGACAGCGGTTGAGATGACGGCCTTGCGCTTCTCGGCGAGCAGATCGAGGACGCGCTCCTTGGCTGCGACAACCTCGTCCAAACTGGTCGCCTGTGCCCGCATCGTCGCGACGATTCGCCGCTGCAGATCAAGCGGTGGACAGGGCACCTCAAAGCGCTGGAGGACTTCAGTCTCGAGCTTCTTCGTGCCGTGCGCGGATGAGTCTGCTTGCGACAGAAGCCATTCAGCTTGGCCCGCAAGCACCGCATGCAGGAACTCCGGCAGGATGCGCTGGCCACAGACGAGCGCCTTGATGTCCTGGTTGATCGTCACCGGACCGGTCGTCACAGCGACAGGAAGGGTGTGCGCGAGGATCATTCCGCGTACGACGACGAGTACGCTTCCAACTGGCACGAACTGGGTCGCACTACGGTCGAGCGCAGCTTGCGTGATGTGGTCCTCAGAGTCGTTGATTCGATCGACCTTCATGTCCTTGGGGGACACCCAAGGGATTGTCCCACCAGACCAGAAGTCGGCGTTGCCCTTGTCAGGTGTTCCACCGCTCAGGAAGCGCACCAAGTATCGGAGCGGCACAAGAGGCCAATCCCCGCGGAGAATGCCGAGCCACGGCACCGCGATCGGCGCTTCGCGAAGCGCCTTCATCTCGTCACCTGTCCCAGGAGGCGAACAACCTCGCTCTCGGCGTCTTGCAGTTCAGCGTCGATCTCCGCGAGTGTCCGAGGTGGCGTGAACACGTAGAAGTAGTGGTTGAAGTTGATCTCGTAGCCGACCTTGTCCTTGCTCCGATCCATCCAAGCGTCCGGTACGTGCGGCTTCACCTCGCGCTCGAAGTACGCATCCACATCCTCCGTGAGCGGAACGTTTTCGAAGTCGCGCAGGTCGGCGTCGGCTTCGAAGCCCGCGCCACGACCACCCGCCGGCACGGGCTCGGCCTTCTCGTCGCGCTGAGTGAACACGGAGCGAAAGAGCTTCTGCTCGGTCGCCTTCCAGCGGCTGCCGCGCTTTTTCAGGAGCGCCTCGATCTCGTCCCACGTCGCCGCCCAGTCCATGCGCTGCTCGCGGCCAAGCGCCTGGTCGATGGACTGCACGTCGTCGAGCAGGTGCGGACAGGCGTCCAGGAACCTCGCCTTGTCGTCGGTCGTCATCTGGTAGCGCAGGCGCAGCGGGCGTTCGATGGTGACGCGCGTGTAGCCGAAGTCGGCGTTGTCGAAGATCTTCGAGCGCGGGCCTTCCTCGAACTTGCCGTACACGCGCACAATTTCGTCGATCTGTGTGAGGGTCATGTGCCGCCGCTTGTCACCGAGGCTGCGCTTGCTGTCCTCGCTGCCGCCCGCTGTCCACACGTCGCGCGCATCCAGAAGCTGGACCTTGCCCTTGCGTCGGGGCTCCTTGCGGTTCGTGACGACCCAGACGTAGGTGCCGATGCCGGTGTTGTAGAACATCGACTCGGGCAGCGCGACGATGGCTTCGAGCCAGTCGTTCTCGAGTAGCCACCTGCGGATCTCGCTCTCGCCCGAGCCCGCGCCGCCCGTGAACATCGGCGATCCGGAAAATACGATCGCGAGCCGTGAGCCCTGTTTGCGCTCGCTCGGCTTTACGTCGTCGCGCTTGCTCCACATGTGCTGGAGGAACAACAGGGCGCCGTCGTTCACGCGCGGCAGGCCCGCGCCGAAGCGCCCGTCGAAGCCGCTCTTCTCGTGCTCCCTCTGGATCTCCTTCTGCTGTTTCTTCCAATCGACGCCGAAGGGCGGATTGCTAAGGAAATAGTCGAAGGTCTCGGATGGGAACTGGTCCTCAGTAAAGATGTCGCCGAAGCGCACGTTGTCGCCGCCGCCGTTGTGGCTCACCTCCTTCATGAGCATGTCGGAGGCCGCGGTGGCGAAGGCGCGCTTGTTGTAGTCCTGCCCGTAGGCGTAGAGCTTCGCCTCGGTGTTGTGCTCGCGCAGATAGCGCTGCGCCTCGGCCAGCATGCCGCCCGTGCCGCACGCCGGGTCGAGGAGCTTGCGCACCGTGCCCGCCGTGGCGAGCAGCTTGTCGTCGTGGATGAAGAGCAGGTTGACCATGAGGCGGATCACTTCGCGGGGCGTGAAGTGATCGCCGGCGGTCTCGTTGGCGAGCTCGTTGAAGCGGCGGATGAGGTTCTCGAAGATGAGCCCCATCTGCTCGTTCGGCACGTTCGACGGGTGGAGGTCGACGTCGGCGAACTTCGAGACGACAAGGTAGAGGATGTTCGCCTCGTGCATCTTCTCGATCTCGGTCTCGAACTCGAAGTACTCGAAGATGCGCTGGACGTTCGCCGAGAAGCCTTTGATGTAGCTGACCAAGTGCTTGCTCACGTTGTCCGGGTCGCCCTTGAGCTTCGCGAAGTCGAGCGGCGATCGGTTGTGAAAGCGCTGGCCCGCAACCTTGTTCAGCGTGGTGTCAAGCGCGTCGCCCGCGAGCTTGCCGCCGCGGAGCTTCTCGTGCGTGGCGACGACACTGGCCTTCGTCTCAGCGAGGACGCAGTCGAAGCGACGCAGTACCGTCATCGGCAGCATCACGCGCTCGTACTGCGGTGGGCGATAGGGGCCACGCAAAAGGTCGGCAATCTGCCAAATGAGGTTTGCAAAGGTGTTGTGATCAGCGGCCATCGTCGTTGCCTTCCGCGTCTTCAGCGACGCGCAGCGAGACTTTCGCGATGATCAGGACCCCGGCACGCAGCGGGATTCCAGCAGGATCGGAACTCACAGGTAGTAACAGCATCGGACTCCAAGCGGCGCGATGCTATGACAAGCCCAGCGTTCGGCTCAACGCTCTTTCCGCGCAGCCGGGAAGAATTCAGATTCAGAAGCGATTGCTCTGCACCGGACCGCCGGCGCGCTGGTACAGACGATGACCGCTGCTGCGGAAGGCTCCAGCTGCATGCGCTTCGGAGAGGGGAGCGAGGGCACGCGCCACGCTCACCACCAGCTCGACGGGAGTTGCGCCCGGCTCGGGCAGTGGCTGGGCAAGAATCTCAGCGGCAAGCGCCTCGTCGCTGCGCGGGTCGGGCTCGCTGCGGGTAAGCCGTCCGGTGGCCTGGTCTAACGAAAGCGCACCGCCGGTCCAAGGATGCGCAATGAGCTGGTGAAGCAGCGTAGTGAAGTCAGGCGAGTATGCGAACGGCTCGACCCACGACGAGGCATGCACGAAGAGACGCTGCCTTGGTTGGTGCGTGTTCAGGGTGCGCAGAAAGCTGTCCGACTCGACCGACTCCATGCTCCACACGACGAAGAGCCCAGGCTGTTCATCGGACTCGCGCCATGGCTCACAGGCAAGACCGAGCATTCCGGCTGCCGCCAGCGCGAGGATCTGGCTTGCGCGATCCGGGGCAGCAACGACACGAGGAGGACGCTCACCGATGGCATCCAGCACCACGCGGAGTCGTTCTAGGCCCAGCCGCTGAAACGATGCGGAGTCCTGAACATAGGCAAAGCGACCGCGCATGGGCTCGGGATATCCGTGCTCGGACTCGTGAAGCAGCAGAGAACCCGAGAGCACCGCTTGCCACGCGGTGAGGGCGAGATCATCGAGCGCGATACCAGCTCGCTCGATCGCATCGGCACGGGTCAGCATTCCATCCAGCGCGTCGAGCATGAACAACGTGCGCTCGCTTGGCGCATGGGCACGTAGCAGGCGAGCGCGCTCCCTGGCCCGTATGCGATCACCACACATGAGCCATGAAAGTCCACTCCGATAGGCGCAGACGGGATCGTGCTCGGCCAGACCCGATTGATCCACCAGCAGCGCCGACTCCTGGTAGCGCATTTGACGCTCAAGACAGGCTGCAAGCTCTGTCACGACCGGAGGCTGCGCGGGTGCAAGCTGATTGCAGCGAAACAGGATGGCTGCCGCAATCGTGAACTGCTGCTCTTCGGCCAGCGCACATCCGACATCAAACAGCGCTTGCGGGTTGTCGGGCTGCGATGCGCACGCGCGAAGACGGCCTGCAATCTCGGTCGCACCAAAGCCGTCGCTCAGCGCTGCGAGCAGGCCCAGTGCTTCCTGTGCAAACGCATCGTCTTCCAGCGAGTTTGAATCGCTCAAGAGTCCACGCAGCTCGCCATAGGCTTCCTTTGTGCGGCCTTCGGAAAGATGGTCTTGGGCCAAGCGGAGTCGCTCTGTCTGCATGAACGCGAGCATATGACCCATTCCCAAGAAGGGATCCAGGAGTGACTTTTGAAACGGCGGTCATCGAGGCGGTCATCGACCTGCACCAACCGCGCCAGCGTCGCCTCGCCCCCTTTTGATTTGGGTACATGGTTTCTCGTTGACACTCAGTGCGCCTTCCTGCTCTGTTTCCCTCCCAAGGTTTCAGACTGCATCCGTCGCAACCCGGCGCGCGCCCCCTCCTCGCGGAAATCGATGCGGTCCGAAACCCTCGTGTCGCTTGTTGCGGAGGAACCATGTACGTCACGACCGAAGAGCAGATTGGGATTTTGCTGCCGCCGGAACCGGCGAAGTTGTTCTTGGAAGCTCGTGCGGCCTATCTACAGGCAGACTTCAAGAAGGCATTGAAGTTGGATACGCAGGTGCTTGCTTGGGCCGATGCCCATCAGCATTTGATAGGACAGATCCTCGGCCATCGCTTCATCGGGCTCTGCCACTTTCGACTCGATGCCTTGGATGCATCGACGAACCATCTGACCGAGGCACTAAGGCTCGCCGAGGACGCTTCATGTCTGCCGCAGGTGCTGCTCTGCGCGAACCACCTGGGGGCAACGCTTCGGCGGGCTGGCAAGCTGCTTGAGGCCTATGAGCTGTTTCGGATGTACCTGGAGCGAGCGACCCTGCCGGACTTCATCCACGAGCGAGCGCGTCTGTATGGGAATTACGGAGCGCTCCTAGACCAGCTGGGTCAACGTGCAGCGGCAGATGATGGATATGCACGCCTGGAGGAATTGTGCGAGCTGCTCGGGAATCCCGACCGCCTGGCCAATGCCCGCGGCCTGGCCGCCCGCGCCGCCGATCTTAGGGATGATCAGGAAACCGCCCTGCGCAAGTATGAAGACGAACGCAGGCTCGCAGAGCAGAGCGGCAACGTTGCTCGTCGGGTCGCTGCGACGCTGCATATGGCCCGCATGAACGGAAAGCTCCAGCGCTTCGAGGAAGCCGAGCGACTATGCGGGGAAGGTCTCAAACTGGCGCAAGTCCAGGAACACAAGGGGCGTCTCATCGATGCGTGGGAGTGCCGCGCCGAGATCTCGCAGCGCCAGGGAAAGCTCGCAGCATCCTATCAAGGCAGCAAAGAGGCGCTTCAACTGCTCGATAAAGCCACCGATCATCCCGAGAAACGAGCGAACAACCTCCACCGCCTCGCAGTCATCTGCCGCGACGCAGGTCTGCATGGCGAAGCGCTGCATCATCTGATGGATGCGGCCCACATTCGCTGGAAGCTCTTCGAGCCGCTGCGTGCGCACGAGCGACTCGCGAAGATGGCCCAAGACCGCCTCCTGGAGCTGAAGGAACTCGCACGCGAGCTTGTGCAAGAGGGAAGCAGGGTGAAGCGCGAGCCTGAAGATCGGAGCGCTATTCCATCGCTCATCCGGCAGATCTGGAATCCGCCAGGAGTGAATCAGTCTGATGAGGATCTGGAGGCTCAGCTCGGCAGTCCTCCGCCCGAAGACATCTCGCACTGGCCAGAGCGCCAGCGTGAAAAGGCTGAGGCTCTCTGGAAGGAACGACTGCTCCCAGACACGTTCACAGAGCTTTCGTCCGATAGTCAGAAAGATCTTGTACGCGCGGAACTAGCGTATAGCACCACCGTCAGCGATCTAGCGCGTGTCGCTCATTTGCTAGCGGTCGTCGTAGAGCGGGAACTGCGCGAGCGCATCATCATTCCTGCGGCCAAAGAGAATATCTCTAAGCAGCGTGAACTCAAGCGCTGGCAGCGGATCAGCCTTGGGGAGATCTTGGACGTCCTGGATGGCACCGGGAACTTGCCAAAAGCGAAGGACGTACAAGAGTACATCGCTCAAGCTCTCGGTAAAGAGATCGTCGACAAGATTCTGCGTCTGAAACAGCCCCTACAGCGCGCAGACAATCTGCGAGAGTCCTTCAAGCTCGTCGAGCTTCGCAATGCAGTGGCCCACGGAGAAGATGGCCGTCGGTTTCCCACGCTGAACCGACTGACTGTCGATGCGGTGAAGCGCGCCCTGGTCCTCGAAGACGACCCGCCACTGCTTGCCCAAATCGCGAGGCTTCGGTTGCCGCCGAGTCCAGCGAACAAGGGATGCACCGAATGAAGACCATTGCCATCACAGGTTCCGAGGGACTCATCGGTCAGGCCCTCGTGTTCGCCCTGCAAACTGTTGGGTATCAGCTACGCCGGTTTGATCTGCGTCTTCCGGTGGGGCATCCCGGACGGGGAAATGTGCTTGATGCCGGTGCAGTCGCGCGGCTTGTTGCGGATTGTGATGGCGTCATCCACCTCGCCGCGGTCTCGCGGGTCATCTGGGGCGAGCGCGACCCCGAGCTCTGCTGGGCGACAAATGTCGATGGCTTGCGGAACGTACTTGATGCGGCGCACCGACAGCCGCGCAAGCCTTGGGTGATCTTCGCGAGCAGTCGCGAGGTGTACGGACAACCGAGCGTACTGCCAGCCAGCGAGGAGACGCCGCGTGAGCCCGTCAACATCTACGGGCGCTCAAAGGTCATGGGAGAGCAGCTGATGGAGGCGGCCAGGCGGGACGGACTCCAGACCTCGGTGATCCGTCTGTCCAACGTCTATGGCAGCACGGCGGATCACGCAGATCGAGTCGTGCCGGCCTTCGCGCGCGCTGCGGTCCTTGGACGTTCGCTGCGTGTCGAAGGAGCTGACCATACGTTCGACTTCACGCACATCTCGGACGTGGCACAAGGGATCGTCGCGCTCGTCAGCTGTCTCAACGAGGGCCAGAGTACGCCACCACCGATCCACTTTCTTACGGGTGAGCCGACGACGCTCGGGCAGCTCGCACAGATGGCCATCGAGGCGGCGGAAAGTAGAGCGACTGTCGAGTTTGTCTCGCCACGCAGCTTCGATGTCGCCCGCTTCTACGGAACGCCCGCCCGCGCAAAGGAGCTACTCGGGTGGTCAGCGCGCGTGCCCCTGCGCGTTGGACTGACTCAGCTCATCCACGACTTCCGCCGTGAGCTTGGTGCTGCGCGCGAAGAGGGGAATGCGCCATGAAAATCCTGAAGGTCATTCACGGCTACCCGATGCGCTATAACGCGGGCTCGGAAGTCTACAGCCAGACGCTGTGCCAAGGACTCGCTGAACGACACGAGGTCCACGTCTTTACCCGCGAGGAAGACTCGTTCGCGCCGGACTATCGGCTGCGCACCGAGCGGGATCCTGATGATCCGCGCATCGTTTTGCACCTCTGCAACAATCCGCGCAACAAGGATCGCTATCGCGCTGCCGGGATTGATCAGCGCTTCGCAGAGGTTCTTGGCCGCGTCGAGCCCGACATCGTTCATGTGGGCCACCTGAACCACCTCTCGACCTCGCTCCTCAAAGAAGCGGCGGGGCGGAACATTCCGATTGTGTACACGCTGCATGACTACTGGGTGATGTGCCCGCGCGGGCAGTTCATGCAGATGTTCCCCAAGGACCCAGACAACCTGTGGGCGGCCTGCGAAGGACAGCAAGATCGCAAGTGTGCGGAGCGCTGCTACAGCCGCTACTATAGCGGCGCGATGGACGAGCACGAAGCGGACGTCGCGTACTGGACCGATTGGGTGGCACGGCGCATGCGGCACATTCGCGAGATGGCCGAGCTAGTCGATCTCTTCATCGCACCCGCGCGCTATCTGCGGGACCGCTACCGCGATGACTTTGGCTTGCCCGAGCGCAAGCTCCTCTATCTCGACTACGGATTTGCGCGGCAACGAATGTCCGGGCGGGTGCGTACAGAAGGAGAGCCATTCACGTTCGGCTATATCGGCACGCACATTCCTGCCAAAGGGATTCACGATCTCATCCGCGCCTTTGGCAGACTCCACGGCGACGCCCGCCTGCGCATTTGGGGAAGACCGCGAGGACAGGACACCGATTCCCTCAAGTCACTGGCCGCAGCGCTGCCTGAGGGCACGACCGGTCGTGTCGAGTGGGTGCCGGAGTACCGGAACCAGGAAATCGTGCGGGACGTGTTCAATCGTGTCGATGCCATCGTTGTCCCATCCGTCTGGGTGGAAAACTCGCCGCTCGTCATTCACGAAGCGCAGCAGGCGCGCGTGCCGGTCATCACTGCGGACGCGGGCGGGATGGCCGAGTACGTACATCACGAAGTCAACGGGCTGCTTTTCGCGCACCGCTCCATGGCTGACCTCGCCGTGCAGATGCAGCGTTTTGTCGATAACCCAGACCTTGCAAAGCGGCTGGGAGCACGTGGATACCTGTACAGCGGCAGCGGCGATGTGCCAGATATCGCAGAGCACGTTCGCGAGATGGAGTCGATCTATGAACGTGTGCAGCGACGTCGGGACACCTCACGACTTTTGCAGCGTCAAGGCCCATGGCGGATCACGTTTGATACCAATCCGGACACCTGCAATCTGCACTGCGTGATGTGCGAGGAACACTCCGCGCATAGTGTTCTGCAAATCAAACGGAAAGAAGAAGGACGTCCGCCGCGCCTGATGCCCTTCGAGCTTCTTGAGCGGGTGATTGCCGACGCGGCACCGCACGGGCTACGCGAGATCATTCCCTCAACGATGGGGGAGCCGCTTCTGTACGAGCACTTCGAGCGCATCGTAGACCTGTGCGTGCAATATGGAGTCAAGCTGAACCTGACGACGAACGGCACATTCCCCCGCCTCGGCGTGAATGCGTGGGCGGAGCGTATCGTTCCTGTCACATCCGACGTAAAGATCTCCTGGAATGGCGCCACCAAAGCCACTCAGGAGTCTGTCATGGTGGGGGTCCGCTGGGAAAAGGTGCTAGAAAATGTCCGTTCCTTCATCGAGGTCCGGGATCGCTTTGCCGCAAGCGGTGGCAATCGCTGCCGCGTGACCTTCCAGCTGACGTTCCTAGAGAGCAATGTCGCAGAGCTCGCAGACATCGTGCGTCTGGCCGTAGGCCTTGGCGTGGACCGAGTCAAAGGACATCACCTGTGGGCGCACTTCGATGCCATCAAAGATCAGTCCATGCGCCGCAACCAGGATGCGATTCGGCGCTGGAATGTGGCGGTCCTCGCTGCGCAGGCAGCCGCAGCCGAGCGCACGCTGCCCAGTGGTCGCCACATCCTGCTAGAGAACATCTCCCTTCTGGATGAGACGGCAACAGAGGATCTTGCACCGGGCGGCCCGTGCCCCTTCCTGGGACAAGAGGCCTGGGTGAGCGCCCTCGGACGCTTCGATCCTTGCTGCGCACCGGATGCAGAGCGGCGCACGCTTGGAGAGTTTGGCAACCTGCACGAGCGCGGGCTCATGGAAATCTGGAATGGCGAGTCCTACCGCGAGCTCCTTTCGACCTATCGGAATCGCAAGCTGTGTCTCGGCTGCAATATGCGCAAGCCATCGGAGGATTCGCCATGACCTGGCAGGATCTGAGGGTTGCTCCATCGGGAACGCACCACCTCCTCGCTGAACAGCCCGCCTATGCTGAGCGCTTCGATGAGGTTTTACCATTTCACGCGCCAGGCCTCGCCCCAGTCCGCCGCGACGGAGCGGCGTGGCATATCCTCCCCGATGGACAAGCCGCCTATGCGCGTCGATTCCGACGGACGTTCGGCTTTTATGAAGGGCTGGCTGCGGTTGTCGGGCCCGATGGCTGGTACCATGTGAATCCCTCGGGAATCGATGCGTATCGTCAGCGCTATGCCTTCTGCGGCAACTTCCAAGGTGGCAGATGTGTGGTGCGTGAGCCTGACGGTGACTATCGGCATATCACAGCAGCCGGTGAGCTGGCCTATGCCGAGCGCTTCCGTTATGTCGGCGACTTTCGAGATGGGATAGCGGTCGTTCAGGGGGAAGACGGACGCTCGACGCACATTGATCGAGACGGCGGACGCGTACATGGTCGCTGGTTCCTTGATCTCGATGTCTTTCACAAGGGCTTCGCGAGGGCGCGTGATGACGACGGCTGGATGCACATCGACATCGCGGGGAACCCGCGCTACACACGGCGATTTGCTGCGGTAGAGCCCTTCTACAACGGACAGGCCAGGGTCGAGCGCTTCGACGGCGGGTTAGAGGTAATCGACGAGACCGGTTTCACCCTCATCGAACTCCGCCCCGCGCTGCGCAGTGAGTTTGCCGCGCTCTCCGCGGACATGGTTGGGTTTTGGCGCACGCAGACCATCGCCACGTCCGTCGAACTGGGTCTCTTTGAAGCGCTTCCCGGCTCGGTCGAGGATATCGCGGCGCGCTGTCGCTTGCGTCCAGATCGTACCCGGCGCCTGCTGCGGGCGCTCGGCGAGCTCTCTCTGGTTTCGTACAAGGGGGAGATCTGGCATCGCACTCCTCGCGGTGAGTATCTGCGCACCGAGCATCCGCTGACGCTGGCGGGCGCCGCGCGGGAGTACGGTCGATTCAGCACGCAGCTCTGGGAATCGCTGCCGCAGGCCCTACGCGGTCAGGAAGAGTGGGTGGCACCCGACATCTTCGGGCAAGTGGCGCGTAATGAAGCCCGGCGCGAGGCGCACCACCGGATGCTCCTCTCCTATGCCCGTCACGACTATGTCGATGTACCGGAAGCGCTCCGCCTGCGTGGGAGCGAGCGGGTCATGGATGCGGGAGGCGGACTCGGCGCACTTGCGGAGTCACTGATCGAGCAGTATCCCAATCTGCACGTGATCCTACTGGACCGCCCTGAAGTCATCGCACGAGCACGCGAGCGCAGCCCCAAGCGGGACCGAATCGAGTGGCGGTCAGGGGATCTGTTTCAGTCCTGGGGAATCGAGGCGGATGCGGTGATTCTGTGCAGGATTTTGCACGACTGGAATGATACCGATGCGCTGCGCATCCTTCGGCGAGCGCGTGAGGTTCTCTCACCTTCGGGTCAACTCTTCGTGGTGGAGATGCTCCTTCCTGAAGCGGGCGTCGCGGGGAGCCTCTGCGATCTCCACCTGCTCATGATGACAGGAGGCCAAGAGCGGACGGCCACCGAGTATGAAGCGCTGCTCAATCAGGCAGGGTTCACGCTCTGTGAAGTGCGGCGAATGGCGGCGCTGCCTGCGATACTCGTCGGGGAGGCCAGATGATGATCCAGACCAACTGGCAGATTCCGCCGTCCGTCCTGCACTGGCTCGGGTTGTGTCCTGTCGAGCAACCGGTCGCCCTGCTGCTGCGTCATGCAGCGCGTGCCCCGCTCCCTCCGGATGATGTTGGTTACACGCTCCCGATCACTGAAGCTGGCGCCGAGCTGGGCCGTGAGCTGGGCCGCTTGCTCGGACGCGGGTTGAGGAGCCTCCGGTCAAGCCCGCTCGTTCGCTGCCTACAGACTGCCGAGGTGCTGCGATTCGGTGCGGACGCGGACATGCCGATTGTCGCAGATCGACTCCTCGGCGATCCGGGTATCTACGTCATTGATGAGCAGCTCGCGTGGACGCAGTGGCAGACCCTTGGACACGAGGGTGTCATGCAGCATCTGGTCTCATCAAGCCATGCCCTACCTGGAATGGCCCGCCCAGACGAGGCCGCGCGTGCCCTTGTGGGTCACATGCTCACGTTAGCGGAGGGCGCTTCGGGGATTCATGTCTTCGTCACCCATGATTCGCTGGTGACGGCGACGGCGGCCCGACTCCTCGGTCAAGCACTGGGTTCGGAAGCCTGGCCCTTGTACCTTGAAGGCGCTTTCTTCTGGCGGGCTGCGGACGGCTTGCATGTGGCATATCGAGACGCGCACCGCACCACTTAGGACCACGGCTGGCCACGATGACAAAGAGCATGAAGGAGCCACCACGGCATGAAGGGTCGATGAAACAGACCTGGCACGTACTGGGCAGCATTGGTCCTCTATTTTCAGATGGCGGTCTGAAGAACTGGGAGCTGCTGCTCGGGCGCGACAGGCTGCTCGCGCGACCGCTGGGGATCGGCCTCTCTCTCAAAGCGGGTGTCATGGCGGGAATCGGTGGCGGCCTGGGCATCGATCTGCCCGTGGAACCGTACATGCGCCCCGCAGACTGGGACAACGCGCGGGTCGTCGAAGATCCCGGAGACGCTTCTTGGCGTCGATATCCCATCGCAGAGCTGGCATTCGTCGAGCTGCGGCGCTGCTTGTCGGCCAACGAGCTGCGTGTGCAGCAGCACGATCACAAGGCCCAGGTCTACGGGCTCGCCGATCGCTCCCAAACTGAGTCGGCGCGTGCACTACTGCGAGCCTGCTACCCCGAACTCTATCAAGAACGAAACTTCGAGAAGCGCTGGTATTCGTTCATCTACCGCTGAGCGTTCATCTGAGCGCCTTTGCGACGGTGCTTCTCAAGTGCCGAGGCAGAGAGGAGTCCCGCGAGCGGATACCCTCCGTTCAGGTTCAAACGCTACAGGCTACGGGATTGGCTGTCGCCTTTGTTCAGCTCATCAGGTCACCGTTCATCGCGCTCCTGAACGCCTTGATCCAGTTTTCGGCCTGGCCCCACTCGGCCACAGTTCGGTGTGGAATATGCTCTGCCGTCGCAGACTCGGGCACGGCTTGGACGCTCACTTCCCTGGCCATGGCACCGAAACTGCGTTTGAACATCCTACCCGCCGCATGAGTTCTATGCGCTGACCGAAAGGGAACCGCCGTAGCAGAGATGCCAACTCTTTTCAGCCAAACCGCTTGACTGCCGTGTCGAGGTCCTTCCGGTGGAAGATGGACAGTACGGTGAGGTGGCCCTCCTCGACGCGAAACACCGCACGGTGGTGGATTCCGATTCGGCAAGATAGAAGCGGGGTACTCGCGGTGACCATGCGCTTGACCTGCCGCCAGGTGGCGGAGTCCAAGCTGGCGAGCGAGGTGATAATGAAAAGCGCCTTGCGCGCGATGACGGACGGAAGCTGGCGGAGAGACTCCTCGCAGGATGCGGAAAAGTGCGGGACCAGCAGCGTACTCGGAGTCCCGACGGCTGCTTCTTCCGATGGCTCGTCTTCGCGGGGTTCTGGCGCGTGCTCTGCGGTCTTCTCTTCCGTGGCGAGCGTCTCGTGCATCTTCGCCAGCTGCCTCCGCAGCGTCGTGCGCTCCGCGTTGCGCTCCGCGAGCAGCAGCTTCAGCTCCGCAAGCTTGGCGCGCAGACGGCGGCGTTCCTCCTCGTCGGCAGGCAAAGGTGCCGACGTAGGCGGTGCGGTGGGTGGCGCACTCGACTGGTCCGCCGAAAGTCGCGTGAGCGAGGCCTCTTGCACCCGCATTCTTTGCTCGAGCTCATCGATGCGCGACTTGGAATCGCGTAGCTTTTCGCGCAGGCCCTCTGCTTCAGCAACAAAACGCTCTCGCTCGGCACTCTCGCCATGCTTCACGAGTTCATCGACCTTTCGCGCGGTCTCCCGGTCGAGCCTCTGTTCGTAGATTTCCCAAGCCGGGTCGCCCGGCGGCAAGCCAAGGCGATCCCGTGCCTCTTCGATGACTTCGAGCAGCCCGTCCGAATCGAAGGGGCGCTCGGCGCTCAAGCTGGCGCGGGCCACAAGAATCCCCAGCGCCGGGGATCCACGAAGCAGGGCGAACGAAAGATCAAACAACGCGTTTCCCTTTGGTTCCTGGAGCCCGGACAAGGCGGTCTGCTCAAGACGTGCGAGGGTCTGTTCCGAGGGAGAGCGCAGCTCGATCGTGATGAGATCCGATTGGAACGCCTCTTTGCGATCATGCAAAAGATCCAAATGGCGTTTCGCAAACTCCAGATTGTCTGTTTCTACCGCGACGTGGATAAGCTCCGCGCGGTATCCATCTGCATCCCCGCCTCCCGGAAAGTCGGTGCGGGTCGAGAGCGCCTCCATCGCCGATTCGGCGAGATCAAGGCGGTGAAAGATCAGCGCACGACGCAGCGCAGCGATCAACGGCAGAGTGGAGAGCGATGGGAAGTTGAGCTCGGCGAGCTCCTGAATGCGGAGCAAGTCGACCTCCCGAGACGTAAGCTCGGAGCCGGCGCTGCGCAGGTACTCGGAGCGAGTGAGGCCGGGCATCGGCGACGGATCCCAGGCGCGCTCCGCATCCTTTTCCGCGCAGCACTTCTTGTACTTCTTACCGCTGCCGCAGGGACACGGATCATTCCGGCCGACCTTCGGCGCAGGACGCCGTACGGTGAAGCCCGAGATGACCCGCGGCGGCGACTTTTCGGGAAGCGCCAGCAGCGGCGGTGTCGCGAGCCGTCGCAAGAGCTGCTCGCGGATCGACTTCGCCTCCACGGCCTCCGCCATCGGCAACCACGGCTTGGCAACTTCGAGGACGTCCTTGTCGCCGAGCGCCTTCGCCGTCATGGCCAAGACGATGCTCGCCTCAATTCCCAGCATACGCCGCAGCCGGGTGCGAAGGAGCGCGAGCAAGCGCGGTGGCGGCGAACTTCCACCGAGCAGTTCGACGGCCAAAAAAAGCGCGACCGCGTCACGCTCGCTGCTCATGCGGTCCTGTTCCACGACATCGAGCAGCATCTCCACCCGGTCACCGCCGCACGAGCCCACGAGGACCGGGAACAGGTCGAGGTCGGAAAGATCAGGCAGCACTCGCGACACGAGCCGCGCATCCGGAGGCCGTCCGGCGGCAGCCTCGGCCAGGAGGAGCTGGCACGCGCCATCCGCGTCGCCACAACGCAGTGCCTCCTTGGCAGCGATTACGGGATCGAGCTCATGATTGACGATCTCATCAGTGAGCTTCCGAAGGGTATCACGGGTGGGGATGGGAGACATGCCCGGGCATCGTAGATCACAACTCAGCGCGCTGGAGTTTCGAGCTTGATCCAACCCACCGACCTTTTGCCAAGATCCCGCAACTGGAGTTACCCGACACCTTCCCCGCCGCGGATGCGGCGTATCATGCGCAGACATCTGCTCTCCCAACACCCAATTCCTGGTCCCAACGATTTCCGTACTTTGCCAGGTCGTGTCGGTGCGCGCTCCTGCTGCCACTGACGAACGGCCCGCCCCGAGTGTGTGTTGCCTCGCTTGTTCCAAGGCCGTCAC
>CALFYE010000437.1 GCA_937952145.1 uncultured Myxococcales bacterium | reverse complement strand
TTACGTTAATCATAAATCGTCGCAGGCAGAGGCCCGTGACGGCAATGGCGTTATGTCAATGTCATAACGCCGTTACGGGAAACGGAGCCCGGCCCGGCCCCGCCCCGCCTGCCGCCGCAGCCCGGGTGGCGACTACCTAACGCGGTCCTTGGCACCAGGGTCGCGTGCGGTGACTACGCCGTACCAGCGAGGCTCACAAGCGCGGCTAGATGTAGCCACTTCAGGGTCAGCCACGCACAGCACTAGGCCGTCGATCGAGTAGAAGCCCGGAGCCCGGAGGCGGGTCCGAAGGCCCCAAAAACCTTCGCAGCGCGTCCGTTGGGCACGGTTTTGGCGCGGACGGGGGTTCGTGAAGCGGTTTGAGCTGTGGCTAGCCCCCGCGATCCGGCGTGCTGCGGACCTGTGGGTGGGGAGGCGGTTGCTGAAAGAGGCGCAGATCGGCGCTTCGTGGCGCGTGGGCGGGCGGAGCGGGATTGTGGGGGATGTGCGCGGAGAGGGCTGGGTCCCCGATCCTAGGCCCCGACCCAAGCATCCCTGGATGGGTGGCGCATGCGCAAGCCATCAGCGCTCGCCCTTCTGCATTCTGATTTCGTGGATCGCCGATCCGTCGCATCCGTCCACTGGGCTGCCCATCAGCACGCGGCTGCTGACGAGCGGTCCCAGCGCGTCGGTCAGAACCCGCGACGCCGCTGCGTACACGTTACACAGAGCTTGAATCTCCTCCCTTGGCTGGTCGAAAGTCCGGCAGACCCACGACGATGAGCAAGACGCTGCGCGATCAACTTCACGAGCTGTTGCGGACTTCCGGCGAGTTCGACGCCTTCTTCACGGATCATTTTCCAGAGGTGTCGCGTCGCTTTGGCCCAGCGATGAGCCGCGACGAAAAGGAAAGCCTGGTCCTGGAAGCGATTCCGGCCGAGCGGCTGCAAGACCGGCTGCGACTGGCACAGGAATACAGCTTGGCGTTGCAGGGTCCGTCGACGTATGGCGCGATCTTGGGCGCGGCGCTGCGGCTGGATCGCAGCACGCAGTGGGCCGACATCGTCGATACGCGCGATCAGCAAGACTGCATCCTGTTCCTGCTACACGGTCAGCGCGAGCGGGCGGGGTTGCCGTTCTTCGTCGATCGAGTGTGCCGCCATCTAGCGCCCGAGCAAGGCGAGCGCTGCCGCATCGTGCGCGTGCCTTTTCAGGTCGATGCCATCGGTGCGCGCACTGGGTCGGACTGGGCGCTGCGCCTGCACACCGAGCTGTCGATCAGCCTGGGGCTGCGCAACGTCCGCGACACGCGCGAGCTTCTGCGCTTTGCCACGGCGCGCCAGCCGTTCTTTTTTCTGCTCGGTCGCCAGCCGCTGCCGCCGCTCGATGAGGCCGAGGGCGAAGGCCTGCGCGAGTTTCTGACCGAAGAGCTGCCCAAGCTGGTCTTCGGAATTTCCTATCTGCGCTTTCTGCTGGTGCATGACTACGAGCGCCCCAAAGAGAGCCAGATCGATCGCATCGCGGCCTGGGCGGAAGCGGGCGTGCCCAAGGATGCGCGCGAGACGGTGCTCGACGGCGGACATCGGGTGCGCCGGCTGGACGAGGCGGTGCTACCGACCTGGGATCACGCCCGCAAGTATCTGCAAGAACACACGCGGCTGCCGGCGGCGCGCATCGAAGCGCTGAAGGCCGAATACGACAAGCTGCGCAGCAAAAAGAGCACGCGCTACGAAGACCTCGCCGCGCTGCTCGATCGCAAGGTGAATGGCTGATGTCGCACGCGAATGAACCCGAATCCTTGACCGAGATCGACGGTGCCGAGCTATACGGCCGCGAAGGCCAACGCTACATGGCCGAGCCCGAGCAGGTCGCGGCGGCCAATGCTGCGCTGTATCTAGAGATGCCGCTGCTTTTGACCGGCGAGCCCGGCTGCGGCAAGACCCACTTCGCCTGGGCCGTTGCCTGGGGCCTGCACCGACAGCGCGTACCGCGGGCGGTGTATCAGCTGGAAAGCGCACCGCAGCCGCTGGTCTGCCAGGTGCGCAGCGACAGCCGAGCCCGCGATCTTTTGTATTCCTACGACGCGGTACGGCGCTTTGGCGACGCGCAGCACGGCGGAGATGCCGGTCGGATTCGCGCCGCCGATGCCCGTCAGTACATCGAGCTGGGGGGCCTGGGTCGCGCGCTGATGGACACCACGCGACAGGTCGTGCTGCTCGACGAGATCGACAAGGCACCGCGCGATCTGCCCAACGATCTGCTGAACGAACTCGATGTCGGCGACTTTGAAATTCCGGAGATTCCGTCCGCGCTGCCCGACGATGTGATGCGCCAGCTGCCGACAGTGGTCGAAAGCCATGGCATTGCGCTGGCGCGTCACATGCGGCGGCCGCTGCAGCGCGAGGTCAGTCCGCCACGTCGCCTGCCCAAGCCGCTAGTGATCATCACCAGCAACGTCGAACGGCAACTTCCCGATGCGTTTCTGCGCCGCTGCGTGTTCTTTCACATCGAGTTCCCCTCGCGCGAGCGCCTGACCCAAATCCTGCGCGACCATCTGTGCGACACGCTGTCGCGTCTGCAGCGCGATGTCGGGACGGGCGGATCAGCGACGGGGAACGAGCTGCGCGTGATCGCCCAGCGCTTTATGCAGACTCCGTCGCGAGCACCGGGAAATGGGAATGCGCCCGCGAACCTGCAGCGCTCGACCCCGGCGGATGATCCCGAGATCGCGCGCGCCTTCATCGAAGCGCTGCTCGATCTGTTTCTGCGCCTGCGCGAGCTTGCCCTGACCAAGCGACCCGCGACGGCCGAGCTGATCGCCTGGGGCAAGGCGCTGCTAGCGGGGCGGGCGGCGATGGCGCAGGCGATGACGCTGATCCGTGCGGCGCAGGCGATGGCGGATGCCAAGGCTCCCCCGGATGGCGCGACGCTGTTTGCGCAGCTTCCCCATGTCGGATGTCTGATCAAGCTGCGCGAAGACTGGGAACGCCTGCGCCCGCGCGCCTCGTCGTCGCCGCTGCTGCCGGCTTAGCGGAGAGGCCGCGAGCGAATCGTGCCGACCCCGCCAACCATGCCGCTCTTCGATCTCGATCGCTTCTTGCAGCTTGCGCGGCAAGTCGTATCGATCGGCGTGCGCGAGCAAGAGCGGGCCTATCGCCTCGCTGGCCGCGAGCAGCCGCCGTCTCAGTCCGTGCTACGAGCGCAGCTCGCCGCGTTGTTGGCCAAAAATCTCGATCACTATCGCCAGATCGGCAGCCTGTTTGACCAGTGCCTGTCCTGCGAGGCCCCGCAGACCGCCGAGGGGCGCCAGGGGCCTAGCGCTGCGGCCGCGACTCCGTCAGTTTTGGGGGCAGCAGCGGCCGGCGACGCGGACTGCGGTAGCGGTCGGGCTGCTGCTCGCAATCATCCTCGGCGTCGGCTCTCGCCTGTGGCCGCGTCCACCTGCAGATCCCTGCGTCGATCCTGCGTCCTGCCATCCGCCCATGCTGCAGCCAGCACCTTCGCCTTTACCGCGGCCTGCGCCAACCCAGACGGTGCGCATCGTCGAAGACGAGGCGGCGCATATCGACACAAAGACGCGCACCGAGTTGGCCGAAGTTCCCGTGCGAACCTGGCTGAAGCTGTGCGCGCTCTCCGCTCTGCTTCTCTTGCTGGGCATTCGCTGGCTGCTCTTGCCGGGCCGCTTGCGCCGTCTGCAAATGCAGAGTCAGCACGCCGCGGAGGCAGCCTTGGCCAAAGAGGCACGCGCACGCGGCGAGGTGCTGCGACCCAGCTATCGCGTCGATCCGCTGCAGCCGGTACCGCGCAGTGTCGCCGAAGACTGCGCCACGCTGTTGGGTCGGCTGCGTGATGAAGGCCGCGGCACAGATCTGGATATCCCACGCACGCTGCTTGCCACAGTGCGGGCCGGCGGTCGCTTCACCGCCGTTCACACCCCGCGCAGCGTCGGTGGCGAGCTTCTGGTGCTGATCGATGACGAAGGCCGCGACCATCCCTGGCTGTCGGCCTACTTCGCGCTAATCGAGCACTGGCAGCGGCAGGGCGTGCGGCTGTCCGTGTACACCTATCCCGAAGAGTTCCCGCACTTTCTGGATCCGCATCCGCGCGTCGGGCCACACAGCGTGGCGCTGTCCGATGTGGTGCGGCAACACGCCGGCAGCGTGCTCCTGATCCTGTCGCGGCGCCTGACGCCCGATGGCTTTTCCGGCCAGCACGCCTGGACGCAAGAGCTTGTGCAAGCGGGAAAGTGCGCGTGGCTGGACGCCGATCCTCGCTCTGCCGGTGATCTGTCGCCGATGCGCAACCAGCAGATCGCGCAGCTTTTTGAGCTGGCCGTGCCACGCTATCCGCTGACCCCGACGGGCCTGGTGGCGACGGTGCGTCATCTGACCAACCGCGACGAGACGCCGCCGCAGCCTGAGCTTGCCTGGACGCGCCTGCCGCGCCTCTCCAGCCCGCATGAGCAGCGGGCCCTGCGGCTGTGGGCGACGGCGGCGGCACTGGTACCCGATGCCACCTGGGATCAGGTGCGAGCGCTGCAGGCCGCTCTTCCCGAGATCCACGAGGTGCTCCCCGCCTCTGATACGCGGCATCTGTTCCGGCTGCTGGAATGGGTGCAGCGTCAGAGCCGCGAGAACCCCGAAAAGTGGGTCGACCGCCTGTACCTATCGGATGCGCTGAAGAACCGACTGGTGGCTGAGTCTCGACAAGAATTCGGTCCCCCAGATCAAGAAGGCAGCTATGAAAATCGAGTCCACAAGATCCTTCTGGGTCAGCTAGGCGATGCGCCGCGCGCACCCGAACAGCAGCAAGGCCGTGGTCGCCTGGTCTGGGAGCTGAAAGTCGCGACGCACCAGGCGCTGCTGCACCCGTCGCGCGCGCTAGAGTTCTTAAGCCGCTTCGTGGGCACCGGGGTGGCGCCGCTGCTGTCGGCATACCTGCGCAGCGAGCAAGTGCGACAAAAGGGACAGGCCGTCTTCACCGGCGCGACCTGGTCAAACCTGGGCGTCATGGTGTCGCAAGCGGGTCGGGTATCGCCGCGCGATCTGCTGCTAGGGACCTGGCGAGCCTGGGGCACTGCGTCGCTGGCTGCGCTGGGCAGCCTGCTGCTGCTATCGCTGGCCATCTACGCGCCCATTCCCGCGCTCCCCGATCGCCTGCGCCCACAGATCACGCACACCATCGAGGTCGAGCAGTCTGCCGCGAGCCATGTCGAGCGAATCGAGAAGCCGCCCGAGGTCATCGCAGTCGCCAAGCCGGTCGAGCCCAAAGAACCGCCGCCCCCTGAGAAGCCGCCAAAGATCCCCGCAACCCCGCAGCGCCCAGCGCTGGTGTGGATCCCTCCCCGTAGCTTCATCATGGGCAGCCCCGAAATCGAAGGAGGTCGAAGAGATGACGAGAAGGCGCATCCGGTTAAACTGACCCAGGGCTTCTATGTGATGGAGACAGAGGTCACGCAGGGGCAGTACATGGCGGTGCAGGGGCAGAATCCCGTCACGACAGAGACGGACGCGTTCAGGATGGCCTGCAGCAGCGGTGGCGTAGGCAACACGCTGCCTGTCCACTGCGTGACATGGCTCGACGCGGTTCGTTATGCGAATTACTTGTCCGCGAAAGAAGGACTAGAGCCCTGTTATGCAGTACGCGGTGAACAAGTGATGTGGCCGAAGGGGATTCATTGTCAGGGATATCGCTTGCCCACCGAGGCGGAGTGGGAATACACGGCGCGGGGAGGGAAGCGGACCGTGTATTCGGGGGGCGATACACTGGAAAAGTTTGGTTGGCATAGAGAGAACTCGGAAGGTCAGCTTCACGCCGTACGAACGCTGCGAGCCAACGCATGGAGCGTATTCGACATGAGTGGGAACGTCTGGGAGTGGGTCTGGGATTGGTACACGGACAAGCCTTGGAAGCTCCGTGATACCGATCCTGTCGGTCCTGCGAGCGGCTCGGGCCGAGTGTACCGCGGCGGGTCGTGGGTCGAAGCTTGGCAGAGCTCGCGCGTGGCGAATCGCAACGGCATAGGCGCCGGCTACCGCCTCACCTACCTGGGGTTCCGTTTATCAAAGTCTTACCCTTAGCCGGTTTGCCCTCGTCAGCACTCCTTTTTCTCAAGGATGACCCTCATGCCGCAGCCCTCTCGTCCTTTTGTAGCCACGCTATCCCCAGCGCTGGTCCGCGGCGCAGGTGCAGCACTGGTTCTCGCGGGGCTGGCGCTGCCCATCTTCTGGCTGCGGGGCTACCGTCCTCCCTCGCCGCTGGTGGTTCACCAGAGCGCACTGCGCCCCGAAATGCGGCGCCTGCCAACTGGCAAGTTTCTGATGGGCAGTTCTGAGGCGGAAGAAGGACGATTCGCCAATGAAAAGCAGCACGAAGTCGAGATCAAGACCGGGTTTGCGATCTCGGTGACTGAAGTGACGCAGGAACAGTACGAGGCTGTGATGGGCGAAAACCCGTCGGAGTTCAAAGGGGACGGGATGCGCCCGGTCGAGAATGTGAGCTGGCTGGACGCAGTGAAGTACTGTAATCGTCTGTCCGAGCGGGAGGGCCTTCCGGCGTGTTACCAGTTCGCGGACGACGAAGTGAAGTGGCCCGAGGGCCTGCGCTGTCGCGGCTATCGTCTGCCGACCGAGGCGGAGTGGGAATATGCAGCGCGGGCGGATGGAGGAGAGGTGTACTCAGGATCGGCCAGAGTGGAGGAAGTGGCCTGGTACGGAGGCAACTCAGAGGAAACCACGCACCCGGTTGGCGGCAAGCGCGGAAACGCATGGGGCCTATACGACTTCAGCGGGAACGTCTGGGAGTGGGTCTGGGATTCGTACTCGGGCGACACTGACAACTTCTCCAGCGTGGACCCGCTCGGCCCTCCGAGAGGCTTGTACCGGGTCTACCGGGGCGGGTCGTGGGTCCGCGAGGCGCAGGGGGCGCGCGTAGCGTACCGCATTTTCGACGACCCCAACGCCCGAAACACCTATCGGGGATTTCGTTTGTCGAAGTCCTCCCCATAGCCTTTTTGCCCTCTTACCCTCTGCCTTGGTTTCACCTCCCAGAACGAAGAACACTGTTCAGCAAGATGTGGGGAACGGGGCCTATTCCACTCTTTATCGCGAGCCAGGCTGCCCAACGGATCCCGCCCAGTCAACCCCACCCATTCGCTTGCACCACAACCCAGACCGCGTCCGCCACAGCAGACCTGCGCTATGGCTTCAGCACGGTGCCGCTGCGATGCACCACACGACCACTGCCGATCTCCCAGACCGTCAGCTCAGTCCGGCCGCCGACAGCGACTAGGTCCTCGTTGAGGCGCAGGCTGCGATTGCGCGGCGGGGTCGCGAGGATGTCGGCGGGGGGCTCGGTGGGGAGCGTTGCAGTCATGCGCGGGGTGCCCGACTCGTCGAACACGACCAGCGTCCACTTTTCATTTCCGGGGTCGGGTGGGTCCGCACAGAGCGCTGCGACCAGGCGGCCGAAGGACTCTAGCTGATAGACTAGACCCGGCCCCTTGAGGGGGCGCTCGACGCGGGCCGGGCCGCTCGGTTCGATGCGGACCAGGTGGATATTGCCGTCTCTATCGGCGGCCCAGAGCTGCGCTTGGCTGGGGCCCCTGGCTAGGATGTTGGCGCTGCGGAGTGGCCACGGGACGATGCGCTTTGGGGGTTCGCCGCGGGCGGGGCTCGATGTGATGCGATGCAGGCCGCCGGTTCCGACGTAGGCCAGCGAGCCATCCTCCAGCGCCAAGACCGTGCTGTATTCCGGTGGATTGATCGCAATCAATCTCGGCAGCTGAATCGATCCTGGCTTCTGCGGAAGCTCCCACAATTCCGCCTGTGGCGAGTCGAGACGAATTAGGAAGAACTGCCGCGGGGAAGCGAGATGCGGCAGCAGCGACTGATGCGGATTCCCGATGGGCCAATGGCTGCGATACTTCTGCGGCTCGCCGTGGGGCGGAATATGAATAATCGTCGCCTGCTCCTCTGTGCGCGTGATCGCTGTGACGCTCCCATCCGCCAGCGTGCCGAATGCAAGAAGGGGGGAAATAGGAATCTCCTTTTCCACCTTCCAGGACGACCGATTCCAGAGCCGGACTCCGCCGGAAAAGACCTGCGCTAGGCGGCTGCCGCTCCACTCCAGCCCGTCGCCCCTACCGTCATAGTGAATCTGGGGGCGCTCGAACCCGCGTCGAGGGACTAAGGGGGCGGGCGGTGTCCGTGCGGCATCATTTCCCTTCTGCGAGCGGCAGCCAGCTGCAAGTCCGCCCCACAGGGCCCCAGCACTAAAAAGAAATGAGCGCCGCCCCAGCCCGGATGGACCCATCCTGCGTGCTGGTTCATCGAAGCTGGGCATGGAATTCCGCCTCCAGATTCTGCAGCTGCTGTGGGGTCATGCACATGGCGGCTCTCTGCCTGAACACACCGGAAAGAGCCATCTTATCGGGCGGGAGCCGGGCTGTGAACGCCGCTACTTTGGCATCGACATCGCCCTGTCCCAGATGAAACACCTGTTCGTGCAGCAGGTTCCACTGCCAGCGACGGGATTTCTCGTCCCGCTCGGCTTGCATTACCGTATCCTCGGCGGTCGCAAGCTGTTCGGCTGGGACCTCTTCGCCGCGGCGCTTGAGCGCTGCAAGCTGGCTGCGTGCCGTGGCTAGCTTCGCGGCAGGTTCCTCTTTGAGATCGCGATAGAGGGACTCGGGAGCATGAATGGCTTTTGTGTAGTATTCGGCGAAGTGGTCTTGGGGGTTTGAGCGTCCGTAGTCCCAGTCTCGGCCCGTGGAGATCGCGCCAGGCCCCACGGCCAGGTAGTCCCTGGTGTAGGGATCAATCTTGTAGTCCATTCCGGCGATTCGGATGGATGGTCGGCTGGGATAGTGTGATTGGCGATGGGACTCTAGCTGATCTACCTCGGCGTTCGCCTCTGCCGCCGATAGTCCGCCCCCGGCTGGCGCAGCGGCCATCAGCCTCTCCAAGAGTACGGACAGGCCCAGGTGTTCCCAGCCCGTCACGGACTCGAACTTCTGGAACAGCGCAGGATTTTGTTGATGGACGTTGTGTCCGATCTCATGACCGATCACTTCCTCCATCAACGACAAGTGTTGTTGTCCATCGGAACCCCCAGCCCTGTGGCGTGCCAGATCACTCATCTTGGGAGTCCGCCACGGTTCACCGTTAGCTCCCAAGTCTGTGATGTGGATGCTGTGGTCCGTAGCGTCTGCAAATCCACCGCTTCTGGTATCGTCCACCCATTCCTTTTTCTCGCCATCCCAGTCGCGATCGAGCTTGCTCCTGCGGATCTGACTCAAGCCCGGATTGTTGCGAACGTGCTCGACCGGCAGGCGACCCAGCCCAGCATCCAGCAGGGAGAGCTCTGCATCACTCCACGTCGCGCGCTCAGTGAACGGCCGAAAAGGTGACTTCCGATGTCCCTGTTGCACGTCGTTCGTGAGGTTGACGTTGTACTTCATCTCGATCTGGTGCTCGTGTTCTTTGCGCTGCATCAGCGCGTTCACGGCATCAAGCGTCAGCGGGGATCCGCCAGCGCTCTGCGATAGCAGGAAGGCGACTTCTTCGTCGATCTCGGCATCGGTGGTGGCGATGATTCCGTCCCGGCGCTGGTTCTGTCGCTGATTTTCCTGCTGCGTGTCGGTCTGGTTACCGGGTAGGCCCTCGTCGCGGGTCTGCCGCTGCTCGCGGCGCGCATCGGAACGAATCGTCGCTTTGTGATACGCGGAAAAGAGCTGCAGCTTGCGCTGAGGATCGGTGCAGTCCGCGAGCAGAGGCGCCAGCAGCTGGTGCGAGTGCGCAGGGAGCTTTGGCGTTCGGTCTCGCCCTCGCGCGCGAGTTCCACACACTGGCCTCGCTGCGACATCCTCACATCATCAGCGTCCTGGATTACGGCTTCGATCGCGACGGACAGCCTTTCTACACGATGGAGCTCTTGGAAGAAGCGAAGCCTCTCCTGCGGGCCATCGCCGACGAGCCGGTGTCGGTCCGTCTGACGCTGCTCGCGCAGATTCTGCAAGCGCTCGACTACCTGCATCGCCGCAGTGTTCTGCATCGCGATCTCAAGCCATCGAACATCTTGGTCGTGCAGGTTCGTGGCGAGCTTCGCGTGAAGCTCCTGGACTTTGGCTTAGCGGTGGAACGCAGCGTCGATGACGATGCACGTAGCGAGCTGGCGGGAACCTTGGGCTACATCGCTCCCGAGGTCTTGCTGAGCCAGCCGGCGAGCAGTGCGGCGGACCTCTACGCGGTGGGCATCCTGGCCTACGAGCTACTCGCCGAGCGTCATCCGTTTGCAGATCTTGCCGATCACGATCTGATCGCAGCCGCTTGTCGTGGCGAGATTCCGCCGCTGCCTGCATCCGCTCCTCCAGCCCTGGCTGCGCTGATCACGCGGCTTCTACACCCCGTCCCGGATCAGCGTCTGGCCTCCGCGGCCCAGGCCCTTTCCGCACTGGCCAAGACTCCTGAAGTCCTTCTGCCTCCAGAGTCGGGGATGCTGCGAGATAGCTATCTACAAGCCGGCCGATTCGTGGGCAGGCAAAAAGAGCTGGCCTGTCTGCGCGACGCGCTGGAGGAAGCCCGCGGCGGCCACGGTGCAACCTTTCTGATTGCCGGAGAGAGTGGCGTCGGCAAGTCGCGGCTTATGGATGAGCTGCGCACGCTGGCGCTGGTTCGCGGTCTGCGCGTGCTGCGCGGACAAGCCGAACCAACGGGCGGTGCGGTGCGACAGCACTTCATGGAGATCTTGCGGGCCAGCATCCTCGACACCGAGATTCAGGACGACGAAGCCGCGGTGCTGAAGATGATGCTGCCCGAGGTTCCGGTGCTGCTCGCGCGCGAGGTCGCCGATCCGCCGATGCTGAGTCCGCAGGCCATGCAGCATCGCTCGCTTCGTGTGCTGCTCGACGTGATGCTGCGCTCGGATCAGCCAACCCTGATGCTGCTGGAAGACATCCACTTCACCCCCAGTGAGAATCTGGGGATCCTGCGTGGCCTTGCTCAGCAGGCGACGACCCGGCCGATGCTGATCGTGGCCAGCTTTCGCGATGATGAGCGCCCAGAGCTGCCGCGCAGTGTTCCGGCGGCCCAGGTTCTCAAGCTGAATCGCTTCAGTCAGGAAGCCATTGCCGAGCTCAGCGGCGCGATGCTGGGAGAGGCCGGACACGCCCCGCATGTTGTGGCCTTTCTTCGACAAGAGACAAAAGGGAATCCGTTCTTCATGGTCGAAGTGGTGCGAGCGCTGGCGGAGGACGCTGGTGGACTGGCCGAGGTCGGGCGACGACCGCTGCCGCGTGAGCTGGTGGCCAACGGTCTGCAGACCGTGCTTGGCCGTCGATTGGATCGCGTTCCCGAGTCCGAGCGAGCCTTGCTGCGACAAGCCGCGGTGATGGGACGCAAGCTAGACCAGGCCGCACTGCAGACGATCGAGCCCGAGCTGCAAGGCTGGCTGCAGCGCTGCACCGCAGCCGCGATCTTGGAAAGTAGCGAGGCCGAGTATCAGTTCGCCCACGACAAGCTGCGCGAGCGGCTGCTTGCGAACCTCACGGATGAACAGCGACGCCCGCTGCATCTGCGAGCCGCCAACGCGCTGGAGCAGGTCTACGGTCGCGAAGGTGAACACGCTGCCATCATGGGTCACCACTTTGAACAAGCAGCGGCCTGGCCCCAGGCCGCTCGCTATCTTGCGATGGCAGGCAGACAAGCTCTGCAACGAGGCGCTCTGCAACCGGCAGCTGAACTCCTGCAGCGCGCCATCACCGCACAGCAGCACGCAGGCGTCAGCAAGCTAGAGCGCGCCGCCACGCTGCGTCGCTTAGCCAAGACCTTGCAGGGCACCGCTCAAAACGAGGCCAGCAGGCAGGCGATGAAGACCGGACTCGCGCTGCTTGGGTGGCCGATTCCTGAAACACGCGGGGGCCGGCTGCGCGTGTTTTCTACAGAGCTGTGGGTCGAGCTGCAGCATCGGCTGTTCGGTCCCCAAGTACGACGCACGCCCGAGGATCTCGCCGCTAGCAAAGAGCTCCATGGCCTGATGCGCAGTGTTGGCGACGCACTGTACTTGGTCCGCGACCAGCCGGAGCTACCGCTTTACTTGATCCTCGTGTGCCTCCACGCAGCAGAGCGGGTCGACGATAGAGCGCAGCAGGCCTCGGGCTTGGCCGGGCTAGCCCACATCACAAGCTTCCTGCCACTACCCGGCTTGAGCCGATACTACCTAGAGCGCGCCAACGCCTTGGCTCGCGAAACGATCGATCCGCGCAACGACTTTGGTTTTCACTCGCTGGCCTGCCTGCTGGCCCATGCGCAGGGAGCGTGGGGCGAGGCAGATGGACATATCGCCCAGTTGATCAAGAACGCAGAATCAACAGCCGATCTCGGGCTGCTGGCCATGGCCGAGAACATGCGCTGTGCACTGGCATGCGTCCGCGACCAGTACGATGAACTAGGCCAACTTGCGCAGCGTACCGAGCAGCTTGGCCGGCAGATTGGAAACGCTCAGATCCTCGCTTCGGCCATCGCCTGGGGAGCCTTGGCCCAGCAGCTGCGTGGTGATGCGGAAGGTGCACTGCCGCGGATGGAACGAGCGCTGGAAAAGCTGGAGGAAAAGGGCAGTGGGCCCCACAAGACAAGCATTCAAGCTGCGCTGGCTTGGTGCGCCTACCAAGCTGGGAAACCAGCGCTGGCCGAGGCGAGCTGCGATGCCGCCCTGACGCGCCTGTCGCGTGGCGTGGCGCCGGCACCGTCCTTCCTGGTGGCCTATTCTTCGGTCATGCTGACCAGCTTGGCGCTCTTTGAGCACGCTCACGCACCGAGCGAGAAGGCTACCGCGCAACAGCGAGTGCTGCGGGCCCTGCGTGAAACCGCTCGCTTCGCCCTCGCCTTCCCGCTCGCGAGACCATGGCTGTTCCTCGGCAGATACCTCGCCATGCTCGGGCTCTCGCTGCCGGCCCAGGGGCTTCTGCAGCACAGCGCTCACCTCGCGGAGCGCCTAGACATGCCCCGGGTGCAAGCGCAGGCGCAAGAGTGGCTTGCCCCGCAAAACGCCCGATCTTGAATCTCGCCGGCGCACGGCCCATCCTCCCTCCCCCTGATCTGCGCTTCCGTTGCGCATACTCAAGCCGCCTATGCAATCGTAGGGTAGCTTGCCAAGCTCGGTTCGCAGACTCCGGACTGGGCAGGTTGTCGTTCCTGCGTTCCCCGTCGCAGCGTCAGCCCGGCGGACTCTGGCAGCGAGCGTGCAGAGCCTCCGCAAAGGAGGTTCTACATGCAGATTTTTCGAGCGGGTCTGGTTCGCATTCCCTATCAGTTCGCGCTGTTCCTTGCCCCACTGGCCGTCGAGTGTTCAGCGGAGCCCATCGGCATCGCCGAGCAAGCAGGCTCACCCGACTGGCCCGCCCAGAAGCGACGGACGGCGGAGGACCTGTGTATCCCCGATGGAGAGGACAGCGAGGCACCTGAGCTCTGCAACGGCCGGGATGACAACTGCGATGGCTACGTCGATCGCGACTTGGTGCTGACGGCCTGCGCCAAGCAGCTGCTTGACTACGTCGGCATCCTTGCGCGTGCTCAGGCCCGACAGACGGCGATCCCTGGCCGAACGGCTGCCCTCGGCTGCCCTCCTGAAGAGGGGCTCGGCGAGGGGACCTTGGACATCTTTTCGTACGCGGGCCCGCTGCCAGTCGCTTGCAATCGTCTTGTCGCCGATGACTGCCAGGACCCGCAGCGACAGAACTACTGGGTGAATGTGGTCGCCGATCGTCGGCGTGTAGAGGCGTATTCCTATCAAGTGATGTGGGGCTCCGATCCCGCCCAGTACAGCTATTACGGCGCCTGCGCGCCTGACGGAACGGACGGCCCGGGATCTAAGATTCCCAAGCGCCTGCTACCGGTAAGCGACGCCAATGGCAACGGCAAGGTCGAGGCCTGCGCCGAGAATCACGTGGCCTGGGTGGGATTCGAGACCGGTAAAGTGGACGCTCCCCAGCCCGTCCTCATCAAGGACATCGTCGATGTCCGCAGTCCTCGAATCTTCGACAAATCCCCACTTGGCCGCAGCAGCGAAGAGCTGTCGCACGATCTGTTTAGCCAGCGTGGCCTGGTCGCCGACGTAAAGCTCGCGAGCGAGGCCGCCCCTTGGCAGACGGTTCGCGTGAGGGCCCTCATGGGACCTCCATGGCTGCGCTGGAAGGATGTCCGCAGCTGTCCGTGAGCGGATAGTTGGCGGGAACATTGGCCCGGGCGACATGACCAACCGAGGATGCGGCTTGCCAGCTCCGTCATTCGGAATCTGTGACCGTTCGCACGACGGTATCGTGGCGAAGCGGTAGACCATCCTGCCTCAAACCGGGCTGGCTCACAGGCTGCCCTACCGACGGCAGAACACAGCACACAAAAACCCCAGCCGCAGCCCGTTTCCGAGGGCAAGATCGGCAGATCTTCGTGGTAATCTCAGAGGGTGACCGTCCACGACCCGCTCCTCGGGCGGGTGCTCAAGGATCAGTACCGTCTGGACGCCGTGCTCGGCAGAGGCGCGATGGGTATCGTTTATCGCGGCACCCAGCTCGACCTTGGGAAGCCGATCGCGGTCAAGGTGCTGTTGCAGAGCAGCTACGCCGATCCAGACGCGCGGGCCCGCTTCCGTCGAGAAGCCACCCTGGCGAGCAAACTGAACCATCCGGGTATCGGCCAAGTCTTCGATTTTGGCCTCGAAGGAGAGACTCCATTCTTGGTCATGGAGTACGTCGAGGGCAAGGAGCTCTCGGAAGTCTTGGCCGAAGAGGGAGCACTGGCCCCGAGTCGCGCGCTGGTGATCATGCGCCAGCTCGCATCCGTGCTGCAGGAGGCGCAGCGGAATCAGCTGGTTCATCGCGACCTAAAGCCATCGAACATCCGGCTCATGCGTTACACGCGAACCGGCCCGATCTTCCTGAAGGTCTTGGACTTTGGCATCGCCAAGCAGGTCGGCGGCACAGACGGCAAGCTGACCGCAACCGGGGCAATCATCGGCACGCCGCTCTACATGTCGCCGGAACAGGCCGGGCTGGACGTAAAGCAGATTGACTGTCGCGCTGACCAATACGCAGCGGGCGTGATCTTCTTCGAACTGCTCACCGGTCACCCGCCGTTTATGGCGGAGTCGATGCACGCACTCTTGATGCACCACGTTAGTCGGCCCCCGCCTCCTCTGCCCAGCCATCTGCCTAAAGCGCTGCGTGATGTCGTCATGCGCATGCTGGCGAAGCAGCCAGATCAGCGCTTTGCCGATCCAGGGGCGCTGGATGAGGCGCTGGCCCGCTGCGAGGAGGTCTGTGCGGGTCTGCCGGCCCTCGGGTCCGGGGGGGGAGCAGCCGCGGATTCCTCGGGCAGCCTGGTGAAAATTCTTGGAGCGCTGGGGTTGAGCCTGCTGCTCGGTACCGCCCTGCTGATGGCGTTTCGTGCCCAGCGCTCAACGGCGAGCCCAGCGACCGATTCGACGCTGACGACACAGAGTCGCCCTCCTGTGACACTGCCCAAAGGTAGCAGTTCGCCAACTGACGCTGCAGCAGTGGCTCCGCCGGCTGCGCCGACTACTGCGCCGAGTACCCCTGCACCACCTACCCGGCAGCGCCCAGTGCCAGTCAAGCCGCGCAAGCCCCCCCCTGCCGCAGCAACGAGCCCCAAGCCGCCCGCCGCGAGTCCCCCTCCGAGCGGGCCCAAGCCGCCAAACCGAGCCCTAGACAAGGACCATGAGCTCTATCAGGTGCCGGTTCTACATTAGCGCGACGCCGAGCGAGCCAGCCTTGCGAGACCGACGCCGCCCAGACAACCGGATGGAAGCCGTCGCCAGGGCTCTGATCATCGTCTTTCTTTGGCTGCTCTGCATCCCGCAAGATGGTTGGGCAGACGCAGGCCCAGCGCAGACCAGCACTGTCGCCAGCGAGAGCGACGAGAGTGCGCGGGTACAGCGTTTTCGCGAGCATGTACAGGACGCCACTGAGCACTACCAGCAAGCTCGCTATGCCGAGGCCGTCCGGGAATTTCAGGCAGCCTACGCCATCAAGGCTCATCCGTTGCTGCTGTTCAATCTGGCGCAGACATATCGCCGGGCCGGCCAACCCAAAGACGCGATCAGTCATTACGAGCGCTTTCTGGCGGCAGCCCCAGATTCCCCGCAGGCGACCGAAGTGCGGCGCACACTGCAAGAGCTGCAGGCATCGCATGGTGATGCAAGGAATCCAGTGACCGCCCCAGCCAGCCGCCCTGAGCAAGCGGCAGACAACTTTCTTGGCAGCGAAGAACAGCGGGCCCGCTTGTTCAACGAACATGTGCAGCGGGCATCGCAACACTTCTCTGCCGGTGAGTATGAGCTAGCGATTCGCAGCTTTTGGGCCGCCTATGCACTGCGTACGCAGCCGATCATTCTGTTCAATGTGGCGCAGGCGCACCGTCGAGCGAAGCAATGGCCGCAGGCGCAAGCGCTGTTCTCGCGCTTCTTGCGCGAGGATCCAAATTCGCAGTTCGCCGAAGAGGCACGGAGCCTGCAGGAGGAAGCCAGCGAAAAGCTGCGGCTGCAGCAGATCACCGAGCAGCGGGAAGCGGCACTGCAGCAAGCTCAGAGTACCGAGGCTCTATCCGAACGAATCGCTGAGCTTCGCGACATCGAGCGCCAGATTGTCGCCACGCACAGCGAGATCGAGAGGCGACAGCAGACCTCGATCGTGCGCCGGCGATGGTTCTGGCCAGTCCTGGTCGGCGGTATCGCGCTCACGGGGGCTGCGGTGGGTCTAGGCATTTGGCTCAGCCGTCGCCTACCCGACACCGAGCTGGGCGGACAGCCGCTGGTCTTCTAGTCACTGACCCCGCTGGGTTGGAAAGGAACACGATGAGACGCGTCCAACAGGTTCTGGCTTGCTACGCCGCGACTGCGCTCTCGGGGTTCCTGGGCTGCAGTCCGCCAACTCATGTCGTGGTGTCGGTCGAAGGCGTGCCTCCCCAAAGCTTGTCGTTGGATGTCATCGGGGCATCAGGAGGAATCGGCTCGATCAATACACTGCAGCCTTTTGCGCTGCCGCAGCCAACGCGCAGCAACACAAGTTTCCTCCTTTCGCTGCAAGACAACCTGCGAGGAGTCTCCGTCTCGGTAGCCGCTTTCTCGGGTGAAAATGCCCAGGGTTGCCTGCTGGCGGTAGGGGACGCCGAGCTGCCGGGCACCTTGCTCGGCCACAATGATCTGCGAGTAGCGCTAAATCCGACAAACGACACTCGCTGTAGCCCGGTACGACCCGAGATCTTAGGAATCACGCCAAGCCTGGCATCTTCGGCCGGCGGCGAGAAGATCGCCATTTCGGGCTGGGGGTTCAAGCCGCTCGCCAGCGTGTTCATAGGCAGCAAGCAGGCAACCAATGTCGTTGTCCAGTCGGCATCGCTGATCACGGCGACGACACCAAGCAAAGCCGGCTTTGGGCTGACCCCGCTTGGGGTCGTCAACGCGGACGCCTGACCCAATTAAACCCCTCCGTGAAGCACCCACATTCACACACGGAG
>CALFYE010000436.1 GCA_937952145.1 uncultured Myxococcales bacterium | reverse complement strand
CCGGTTATCGACAGGCCAGTGAGATCCTGGGGAGCCAGCCGGGACCGTCGAGTGATCAGCGGACCCTGCACCTCTTCGTCGAGGGGCGCCGCGGCAGCGTCCTGGTCGACGGTCCCACCGCAGTCCGCGATCTGCAGGCCGCTGATGTGCTGCCACTTGGGCGCTCGCTTTCCTTTCTGCGCAACGGGCCGGTGCTCGGCCTGGCTCGCGAGGGTGAACACCTCGTCCTCTTGATTGATGTCGCCTGGCTGGTGGCGCGACTGCCATGACCCGCCGTCCCCCCGCACACCGCCGCGACCATAGGCGGCGCTGGTCAGCCCCGGCGCAGAGGCGGGATTTCTGCCCGCTAACGCTCCGCCCGGCGGAGGTCACACGATGACGAAGTACGGCTTTCGCACCCGACTGTTTGTGACGTTCTCGCTGCTCATCGCCAGCATTGCCACGCTGTTTGCCGTCTACTTTCCGATTCGCGGCACGGCAGCGGCCGATGCGGCGCTCAAGACGCGGGCGGTGACGGTGGTCGGCACGCTCGCCAATCTGGTGACGGCGTCGGTCGAGTTCGACCAGAGCAAGGATGCGGACCGGCAGCTCGCCTCGGTGCACGAGGATGCCGATCTGGTCTACATCGTGCTGATCAAGGCCGATGGCTCGGTGTTTTCGCGCTATCGCAAAAAGGGCGCGGGCGAAGGCGTCGAAATCCTCGATGCCCCGCGTGACCGCGAGCAGCACACCTGGCTGCGCGGTGACCTTCTGCACGTCAGCGCCCCGCTGCGCAGCGGTGAGCAGCAGCTGGGTGTGCTGGTGGCAGGCTATTCCCGACGCGCCGTACTGGAAGAGCGCTGGGCTCTGACCGGCACGGCGCTGGCCGTAAGCGGGCTGGTCTTGCTTATCGGCATGGCGGTCGCGTTCATCATCACCCGACCGCTTTTGCGCGTGGCCAGCGAGGTCCTGTCGGCGGCGCGCGAGCAGGAGGCCTCGATGGCCCAGGGGGCATCGGCTGTTGAGGAGACGCGCAAGACGATGGACATGCTAGTCAACTCGGCGCAGCAGATCGCCGATCGCTGCAGCGCCGTGCTGACCAATGCTGAAAGCACGCACAGCGGCACGCGCCACATCACCGACTGCATCGACGAGCTGAACGTTCACGCCGAGCGCGTCGCCGAGCACCTGGCCACGATCATGCAGATCGCCGATCGCACCGATCTTTTGGCGCTCAACGCGGCGCTTGAAGGCACCAAGGCAGGCGAGGCCGGCAAGGGCTTCACGCTGGTCGCGGCCGAGATGCGGCGGCTGGCGGAAAATGTCATGGAGTCGGTCTCGGGCATCCGTCAGCTGATGAAGGACGTGCGCGCCGCATCGCAGAAGGCGGTGCGGGCCAGCCACGACGGCACGCAGCTGAGTGAGCAGACGACGCTATCGGCGCGTGAGATCGCGCTGGTTACGCAGGATCAGCGGCGAGCCACCGAGCAGGTGCGCACCAGCATGGACGAGATGACGGCTCTGCTAAACCACACCATGCGCAGCATCAAACAGATGACGCGCGAGGCGGGCGAGCTGGCGGGCCTGGCGATTGGCGATGACGGACCGCGCGCGTCTTCGTCACGGCACTCGCAGGAGGCGGCCGGGCTGTCATCGAGTGAGGGCTGGGGCCGAGGCGGCAAGTGAACTCCCCCCAGGGCACTGCCGAGCGCAGGCGCCTGGAGATGTTTCGCGCTCTCGGCTCAGAGCGCTTAACGCGCCTCAACCTGGGCTGGATTCAGTTCGAGCAGGGCGACGCCGAACCGGGTCTCGCGGCGGAGCTCTTGCGCGAGCTGCACACGCTCAAAGGCGAGGCCGGGCTGCTGGGCTATTCCGCGCTGGCCAGCATCTGCCATCAGCTGGAAGAGCTGTTGCGCGTCGTCTTACCGCAGGGGAGCTGTGATCCGCAGACCGGCGATCGCATCCTTCTGGGCTTTGATCTCATCTCGGCTGCGATGGCCAGCGAAGATCCCAGCGGCGCCGATGTCGCCGGGCTGCCCGCCTTTTTGGCGGCCGGTGGGGCCAGCGTCGCGCCTGGCCCTGTCGCCAGTGTACCGACGAGTCCACCGACGAGTCCGCCGACGAGTCCGGCTATCCCGGCGCCCACCCCGCGGCCAGCCGGAGGCGCCGGGCCGTCGCGCCTGCCACCCGCAGCTGCCGAGACCAGCCTGCGCGTCACTGCAGCTCGGCTCGATCACATGCGCGAGCTGGTCGGTGAGCTGATGCTGACCCGGGCTCGCCTCGATCTATCAGCCAGCGAGTTTCGCCGCGCCCGCAAGAGCGCAGTCGGCTACCAGGAAGAGATTCGCGGCAAAGACCCCGAGGCTGGCCGCTTGTTCGGTACGCTGCTGCAGACCATCACCGGCATCGAGAGCCGGCTGCGCGACGATCGTCACCGCATGGCCAACCTGATCACCGAGCTCGATGGCGTCGTCCGCGAGCTGCGCATGGTGCCGCTGTCATCGCTCCTTGCCAGCTATCCGGTCGCCGTGCACAGCCTGGCGCGCGAGCTGGGCCGCGAGGTCCGCCTGGAGTTCGAAGGCGATGCCGTCGAGGTTGACCGGGCAGTGCTCGATCGCCTGGCCGATCCGCTGCTGCACCTGATCCGCAACGCCGTCGATCACGGCATCGAGCCGCCCGATGCTCGCCTGCGGGCAGGCAAGCGGCGCGAGGGCACGATTCGGCTGCGGGCGCAGCTCCGCGGTCAGGGGCTAGAGGTCGAGATCCGCGACGACGGCGCTGGCATTGATGTCGTTGCCGTGCGCGCCCGAGCCGTCGAGCTGGGCTTCTGCGACGCCGCCACCGCCAGCACGCTGAGCGAAGAGCAGGTGCTGCGCACGCTGTTTCAGTCCGGCATGTCGACCCGTCGCGAGGTCACCCAGATCTCGGGGCGCGGTATCGGCTTGGATGTCGTGCTGCGGGCCGTCGAAAAAATGGGCGGCACGGTGAACCTGCGCAGCGTGCTCGGTCGCGAGACCAGCTTGCAGCTCTTGGTTCCGCTGACCTCGGCACTGGCCAGCATGATCCTCTTTGAGGTCGGGGCCGGTCGCTACGCTCTACCGGCCGCCAGCGTCGTCGAGCTGGCCGAATCCGTCGCCTACCCCGAGCAGAGCGGCATCGATGGCCCGGCGATTCGCTACGGCGGCATGCTGGTGCCGCTGCTTTCGCTGACCGACCTCCTGGATGAACCACCGGGACCGCCAAGGCCAGCTGTGGTCGACGGGGGAAGCAGCGAACGACTGATGCTGGTGCGCAGCGGGCGTGGCCTAGTGGCGCTGTCGGGATCGGATCAGCATGTCCAGCGCGAGGTGGTGCAGAAGGGCGTCGGCCGCGGCTTTGTGCACAACCGGCTGATCACCGCCGCCATCCCGCTGGAGGATGGAACGCTGTCGCTGGTGCTGTCCCCCGGCGAGCTTTTGGCAAGTCCCCGCGTGACACCCAGCCGGGCCGCCGCCAGCCCGACCGATGCGGTGACGCGGGTCCGCGTCGCGCCGACTGTGCTGGTGGTCGATGACTCGCCGGTGGTGCGCGATCTGCTCGCCGAGTCGCTGCGCGCCCACGGGGTCAAGGTTCTGGAAGCCGGCGATGGCGAAGAAGGGCTCCTGCGGCTGAGCGAGGCGGGCGAGATCACGCTCCTTGTCACCGACATCGACATGCCGAAGCTCGATGGCATTGGCCTGGTGAAGCGGGTGCGGGCGCGGCCGGGGCGTCGTCTGCCGGTGGTCATTGTTTCAATGCGGGCCAGCGCCGAAGAGCAGCGCCGAGCCATCGAGGCCGGGGCCGATGCCTACATGGTCAAGACCGACCTCTCGCACGCCGGCTTGTGGACGCTGCTCTCGCGCTTCCTGGGCTGAGCTGGGCCATGCCGATTCGTGTGCTCATCATCGATGACTCTCGCTTGGTGCGCGGCCTGCTGCAGGCCACGCTGTCGCGCTTTTCCGACCTGGAGATCGTCGGTGAGGCCGGCGATGGCCAGCGCGGCGAGCAGCTGGCTCGGTCGCTGCGGCCCGACGTCATCACCATGGATGTGCTGATGCCGATGATGGGTGGCATCGAGGCCATCGAGATCATCATGCGCGACCAGCCGACCCCGATCGTGGTGGTCGCTGATCTGGCATCCAGCGATGGCAGCGCCGCGATGGAGGCGATGGCGCGCGGTGCGGTGGCGGTCTTTCCCAAGCCCCGCCAGGGCATGGACGAGACGGCTGCCCGCGCGCTGGCCGATGTCCTGCGCAAGAGCGCCGCGCTGCGCCTTACTCCCGGCCGTCCGCTGCCCACGCGTCGTCCTTCGCGTCGGCTGGCCCGTCGAGATCTGCACATCGTCGGCATCGTGTCCTCAACCGGTGGGCCGCGCGGCCTGCGGGCCATGCTGCAGGCGCTGCCGCCACCGCTACCCTTTCCCATCGCCATTGTTCAGCACACCACACCCGGCTCGACTGCAGCACTCGCCGCGTGGCTGAGCACGTCCACTCCGCATCGGGTCAGCGTCGCGCAAGCCGGCCAGCGCCTGCTTCCTGGCGACGTTGTCGTCGCGCCCGAAGATCGGCACCTGACCATCGATGCCGACGCGCAGGTGCGCCTGCTGCGCGGCTCACCCGGGGATGGTTACTGCCCATCGGGGGGCAGGCTCTTAGGCTCGCTCGCCAAGACCTTCACCGCTGCTGCGGCTGGCGTCGTGCTGTCAGGGATGGGCAGCGATGGCGCCAGCGGACTTGCCGCTATCGAAGCAGCGGGTGGGCTGGCTCTCATCGAAGATCCGGCTACCGCGGTGGTAAGTGGCATGCCAAGCGCTGCACTCGCCGCGACGCGAGGGGCGTTGGTCGACACCCCGGATCGGCTGGCCGCGGTGCTGCGCCGTCTGCGGCCGGGAGCCGAGCCATGACTCCACCGCACGGCAGCCCGCCGGGCACGACGTGGTTTCTGCGCGACCAGGCAGAGCTCGACACGTTGGTTGCCGCGCTGACCCGCGATCTGTCGCCGGGGCGGCGAGTGCGACTCTGGTCGGCTGGCTGCTCGACGGGGCAAGAGCCTTACAGCCTGGCCATGGCCCTGCTCGATGCCGGCCTGCAGCCGCAGATCTTGGCCACCGATCTGCGTCCTTTGGCGCTCGCTGAAGCCAGTGCCGGTCGCTACTCCGCGCGCGCCGCCGCGCCCCTGCCGCCGGCTTGGCGAGCTCGCTACACCGTCGCAGAAAAGGCTGGCGCGGTCCGCATGCATCCCAGCCTGTCGGCTCGTCTGCGCTTTGAACAGCACGACATCGAGAGCGGTGCCGAGCCGCCGTCCGGTTCTGGCCCCTTCGATGCCATCGTCTGCCGCAACGTGCTCATCTACATCGAGCGCCCGGCTGCCGTCGCCATCGTCGCGCGCCTGGCGACGTACCTGCGCCCGGGGGGCTACCTGCTGCTCAGCGCCGCCGAGCGGCCCCTGGCCTGGCTGTCGGGACTCCTGTGCGAAGACCCGGACTTCAAAGACTCGGTGCTGCTGCGCCGGGCTCCGGCGGTGGGTGATAGCGACGCGGGATTGCCAGCCGTCACGACGGGCTCGTCCAAACCGCCAGCCGCTGCTCAGCGTCCCCCGGCAGGGCGTCCCAGCACTGTTAGTGATCGCTCGCTCGGTCGAGGAAGTAGTCGCCTGAGCGATCCCGCCATCCCCCTGCTCAGCGGCCGAGAAAGCAGACGAGACAGCGGACCCAATAGCGCACTCCATAGCGGACGCGAGATCGATCTGGCGACAGTCAGCAGCCTCCTGCAGCGTGGCGAATTCGCGGCGGCTCTGCCGCTTCTCGATGCGCTTGCGGCGCGGGAAGACACGCAGGCTGTGGCCTACTTGCTGCGCGGCTTGGCCCTCAAGCACACCGGCCGCTTGTCCGAGTCCGCCGTCGCCCTGCGCGGGGCCTGCTACCTGTCGGCAAGCGATGCGTGGATGGCGCCTTATCAGCTGGGTCTGGTGCTCGAACAGCTAGGTCTTCCCGTCGAGGCCGTCGAGGCCTATCGCCACGCGCTGTCTGTGCTGCGGGCGGGCGGCCGCTCGGGTCTGCCGGCTGGCTGGCCCGTCGAAGAGGCGCTGCCTGCGACGATCACCGAGGCCTGCCTGGCGCGCCTGCAGGCCCTAAGCCGTCGCGGCCCCTTCTGATCGACTCGACCCGCGGTGCCGGGCAGGCCAACGCCCACGTTCCCCGCGCCATGCACAAAAAGTCTCGCCGTGCACCCGACCGTCAGCGGATGACGGTCGCCAGTCGCAAGAGCTCGGTCGCCAGCACCGCGCCCTCTTCGCGACTCGCCGCCAGGTTGACCATGATCATCGGCTTCCCGTCGCTGGAGAACACGCCGATCGACAGCCCAGCTTGGATGAAGGCCTGACGCGAAGCCAAGGTCAGCACGTGCGCCTGATGGCTGATCTCGCGAATCGTCGAGAGCTCGGCATCCAGGCTGGGGCAGCAGTACAGCGCGTCGATCCCCTGGGCTGCGATCGCGCTCTTGAGCGCATCCTTGCCGCTGTACGGCAGCTTGACCACACTCAGCGGTAGCTCCTGCACCTTGATGCCTTCCATGCTCTTGAAGGCACGCAGAACCTCCGTCGCGGTGCTCTCGCTGTCGGCCGCTCCCGGCTTGTACAGCACGGCGATCACCAGGCTGCTACCGGCTCGGCTGCGCAGCTCTTTATCGTACGAGATGGCCCGCGCCAGGATTACCGCCTGCTTCTCCGGTGGTACCTGCGCCACCGCCGAGCCGGAAAGTCCCAGCGACAGAGCCAACGTCAAGAGCCCGCGGGCGGTGATGTGCGACCTGCGCAATGCTCACCCACCCGCCAGCCCGCAGCCGCGGGTCGCTGTTCGTCCCAGCCCGTCGAGCCCACGCCGAGGCTGTCCCCCGTATGCCCGGTCCGCTGGGCTAGCCGGCCCCCCTGCTTGGGTAGGACCCTTGAGCTGTCGACGGAGCATCGGCACGATGCGATCTATTTTATCCAGGGTCCTTGGCCTTTTGTGAAGCAGCAGTCGTCGACGATGGCGCTATCGCAGGTCGCCCTAAGGGACGCTGACCTAGGGTCGGAACGGACAGCTCGCCGCTGCCACGCAGTCATAGATCGCCACGTCCGAGAACGCGCCCTCGATGACCTGCCACAGCGCCAGTCGGTTCTTGACGTTGCCGTTGCTGTCGAAGTCCATCGGCCCTGAGGCGCCTTCGTAGTTGATGGCCGTGCCCGCCGCGATCAGCTCCGCCGCCCGCCCAAACTCGGCCGCGCCCGTCCGCACCACCTGGCCTCCCGGGCTGCTCACCAACGGCAGCGCGTCGCGCACCTGGGCACCCGTCAGCCGCGCCGGATCCGACAGCCCCTGCGTCTTCATCGCGATCAGCGAAGCCAGCATCAGCGCCGTCGCCGCATCAAAGCTGTTCGAGTCCTCAAAGGCCGGCGCAATCCCGTGCTGCGCCGCCGTCAGCTCCTGGCGAAACACCTCGCCCGACTCACCGTTATCTAGAAGCACGTGCGACGTGCCCTCCTGCCCGCTGAGCGTGCTGCCCAGCTGCTGCTGCACCACCGTGCTGCGGAAGTTGTGCGTGTGCAGGAGCGGCACCGTATAGCCGCCGTTGAGATACACCCGCATCAACGCCGCCGAAAACTGCGGCGCCGCGACATCGATAATCAAGTCCGGTCGCCCATCCGCCACCGGCTGATCCGGGTCCGTACTGTTCACCGCATCGGTGAGCTTGGCGATGTCCGCGCTCCAGTCATACGTGTCTGGATTCAGCTTCGGATCAAACGGCAGCTCCTCCACCGTCGCCGGTGGACTCAGCCCCGCCGCCGCCGCCTTAATCGCCTGCAAAAACCCAATCCCAAACGAGTCCGTACTGTAATAGACGGCCAACTTAAACCGGCCGTCGCTGTTTTGGTCCCCCGCCACCGCGCCGGGTGCGCTGCGGCTGGTGGCGACTTGCAGGAGGACGTTGGCCTGCGGGTTCGAGCTCATCAGGGAGCGGAAGTTCCAGTGGTTGCCGTTGCGCAGGGCGGCTTGGCGCACGGGATCGCTGCTGGTGGCGGTGGGGCTGTTGATCGAGCCGGAGGTGCAGGCCATGCAGACGATGGGCACGTTGAGATCGTTGTCGGGGCTGCTGTCGTAGGCCAGCATGTGCAGCGCGATGTCGTCTTCGCTGGAGTCGGTGATCAGGCCCTTGATGCCGCTTTCGCGGACAAGATCTTGGGCCCGCGGCACGGCCAGGCTGGGGTCGCTGGCCGAGTCGGCGAGCGCGATCTCAAAGCGGACCCCGCCAAAGCTTGGCGAGCCGCGCAGGCCACGGTTGCCGAGGTCGGCGGCGAGCTTGACGGCTTGGCTCCAGCTAGCGGTGGCACGCGGGCCGGTGCGGTCGATGACGGCGCCGATCGCCAGGTTGGCATCGACCGAAGCCCCGCCGCTGCAGGCGATGGCGAGGCAGGCGGCTAGCGGCAGCGTGGCGGTGCGGATCGCACGTTCCTTCATCGAATCCCCCCGTGGTGCGAGGTGCGCGCGGTCATCAGAAGCTCTGCCGGAGCTCAATGAAGAAGCTGCGGCCCAGGCGGGGGAGATCGATGCCACCCGCCCCGGGATCGGCCGAGGTCTGACCCAAAAGGTTCCGGGCTGAAAACAGGAGGCGGGTCTCGGACTCGCCGCCAAACAGGCGCACGTCGGTGCTGGATAAAGTCAGGTCCCAGACGGCATAGGTTGGCAGCTCGTAATACTTGTCGTTATTTAGATAAATATTGCTCTGGGAAGCACCGCGCGGGCCAACAATGCGGACCTGGGTGTTGCCATGCAAATAGATCTTGGGAAGGTGAACATCCGCGCCAATCGTTCCTAGGCCGCGTGGGTAGAGCGATCCCGCGGTTTTGTCGAATCCCGTATCGTCAAATGGTGCATCGATACTGGCGTTGCCATAGGCTGAAAACCAGCGATAACTAAACCGCAATACCGATTCAAAACCGATGCTCTGCTGCAGGCCGGCGTTGGTAGCCACAAAGTC
This sequence comes from uncultured Myxococcales bacterium, assembly GCA_937952145.1. Taxonomy (GTDB): domain Bacteria; phylum Myxococcota_A; class Polyangia; order Palsa-1104; family JAEUJZ01; genus JAEUJZ01. The sequence goes on along the minus strand of CALFYE010000436.1, from coordinate 3,544 downwards.
CAGGCCCTGTCGGGTAAATTCGATCTTGTTTTGTATTGATTTATAATACGCCGCCAGCTCGACGGTCAGATAGCCAAATAGACGACCGGACACCAGCGCTTCGACGCTGGACACCGTCTGCGGCAAAAGCGGCGGCAGGCCGGCGACGGTCAGGTTGCCGATGACGTTGTTGGCGCTGCCGAAGCCGGGGTGGGCAAACAGCATGACTCCCGACGGTGTCTGGAAGGCCTGGCCGCCGAACAGGCGCGTCGTCCATCGGCTGCTAATGCGATAGGCCGCGGCGAGGCGCCAGCTGAACTGCAGCGGGAAGTCGGCCGGTCCAAAGGCGATCTTGTCCAGCCGCAGATTGCCAGTGAAGTGCAGGTCAGGCAGCCGGCTAAATGGGGTGCTGGTGGCCTGCAGAAATGCGCCTACGTCGTAATACCCCTGGTCGCGGCGATCCATGGGAGCAATCAGCTCAACCTCATCCCCGGGCTGCCGCTGCCCCTGCACTTGTTGCAGAACCTGATTATAAAATAGAACCTGTTCCTGGGTATATTCAAAGTCGATACCCGCCCGCAATGAAAGGCGTTCGCCAAAAGGCGAATAAGTCGCCTCAATTTTACTGTCTACAGATTTATATCCATAGTTGGGGCGGAAGAAAGCCGCCGTATTGCCTGTCAAATTTAGGCGATAGTCGCGGGTTGGCGCTCCTAACGATAATCCGGTGGTGACGATCAGCGAGACTTTCGACCACGACTTGTCGTAACGCAGCTGCAGCCAGGTGTTCTCTAGCGCAATCCGGCTTTGATGGGTCAGCACCGAGTTCAGCTGGAATTCGCCGCCGGAGTCGAGTCGCTGATAGCCAAGGGACAGCGAAAACCGGCCCACCGCGGCCGAGCCGAGATAGAAGCGGCCAAAGGCGCCAAACGGGGTGGCGTAGTCGCCCGCGCTCTGCTCGTCGAACAGGCTGGCGCCCAACGTCTGGTTGGGGAAGGTGCGCTCTAAGCGCTGTCCGGAGCGGTTGATCTGATCCAGCGTCAGTGCCACCAGCATGCCGCGGTTGCTATCGCCGTAGCTGGCCATCGCCGAGCCGCCGAAGCCGGGGTTCTGGTAGATGGTCGTGCGGGCCGCCGCGGTGAAGCGCAGGCTGGGCCCGGGGTCGCGGGTGATGACGTTGACGGTGGCGATAAAGGCGTTGGCGCCGTAGAGCGCCGACAGCGGACCCTTGGCGATCTCGACGCGCTCGACCGCTTCGATGGGGATGAACTCGGGACCGAGGAAGGAGGTCAGCTCGGGCCGGAAGTTCACCGACTGGCCGTTGATCATCACCTTGACCAGGCGGGTGCCGGCCTTGACGCCGCCGGTGACGCCGCGCACGCCGATCGAAGGCAGGACCTGATCATCGATCACGTACAAGCTGGGCACGATCGAAAGCAGCTCAGAGAGCGAGCGCCAGCCGTGCGCGGCGATCTCTTCGCGCGAGATCGTATAGACGTTGGCCGAGGCCAGCGAGCGCTCCTCCTCGACGCCGCCGCCGGCGGTGACGACGGGCTCGTTAAGCAGATCTTTAAGATCCAGGCTCTCGATGTTCTGCAGCGTTCCGGCCTCGCCCCGCGCGGCGGGGCTCTCAGCCGTTGGCGCCGGGTCCGGCTTTTCGGGCCCTGCTGTGGTTGGCGCGGTCGGCGCGGTCGGCGTGCTTGCTGCCGTCGGCGTGGTCGGCGTGGTCGGGCTGGCGGTAGGGCGCGTCGGCGTCGCCGCCGGATCGGACAGCGGCGCAGGCGGCGGCTCGACCTCGGGCGGTGTCTCGGGCGGCGGGTCCGCGGCGTAGACGACCGGCGCTGCGAGCGCAGACAAAAACGGCAGGAGCCGCAGCCCAGTGAATCGGCGGGCTAGCTGCGCTCCTCCACCCCGCGGCATGAAGAACCGTGAAGCGAGCATCCCCATCGCTGATTTTACAAGCGCAGCGACGAGCGATCAGCACAATTTGTTTTACGTAGCAGCCCGCGCCAAGCCGGGACCGGCGGTCCCTGGTCGCCGCCGTCGGAGGCCTGGGGGCAAAGGCGCGGCATCGGGGCGGGGAGGGGGATGCCGCTGGGGTCGCGGCGCAGGTCTTTGCGCTGCGGGTCGGCGTAGAAAAAGCTGCGTTGCGGCTGCGTTACGGCTTCTTTTCGGGGGGCGGCTTGAGGGCAGCGATGCGGTCGTAGAAGTGATCGTAGAAGTCGACCCGTCGGGCTTCGCGCCCGCTGGCTTCACCCGGCTTGCCGGCGTCGGTCTCGGCCTTAAGCGCGGCGCGCTCGGCGGCGGTGTTGTCGCGACCTAGGGCATCCAGCGTGGCCCGCTCGCGGGCGACGAGGGTCGCCTGTTTTTCCAGCTCTTCTTTGCCGGCCCCCCCGGCTTCCAGGGCGTGCAGCTTGGCCTCGGCGTTGTCGACCAGCGACGGATATTGCTGGCGAGCACGCAGGAACTCGATCATCGGCTCGCCTTCGCCGATCGACTTGGGATTGATGTGCTCGTGCGCGCTGAAGTGCGGCAGCGTGGCCTTGGTGTAGCTGTTGGGATTGGTGTCGCCCTTGCCGTGCGAAGACAGCGAGCTGATGTCGAGGTGGTGATCGGTCGCCAGGCTCTGCGTCAGATTCCACACCGAGCGCTTCTGCGCGCCGGTGACGTCTTCGTAGATCGTGTTGTCGTTCGCCTTGCTGATGCCGGCGAGCGTCTTGTCGTCGTAGCCGAGCAGGCGCTCTTTGAACTCGGGCGAGAGGTTCAGGTTTTCGAACTGCTTGCGGATCGGCGTCTTTTTGCCCGCTGGATCAAGGTGCACACCCGGGCCGACGACCTCGATGCCAATCGTCGACGAGTTCCAGCCCGCCGCGTGCGAGACCAGCCCATCGGACGGCGTCACCAGCATCGGCTTGCCGCTCTCGTCGATGAGGTACTGCGCGGCGATGCTGCTGCCCTTTTTGATCCGCTCCTTATACGTGTCCAGGGTGTTCTTGGCGCTGCTGCTTTCGGTGCGGTGCAGGACGACGCCCTGCGTGGTGTCGCGCTGGCTGTGGGCCAGGCCGCCGTAGGTGCCGGTCAGGTCCTCGACCCCGGGATAAAGGCCCGGCACCTTGGGCTTGCTGGCCGCCTCCGCCGCCTCTGCCGCCTCCGCCGCCTCCGCCGCCTCCGCCGACCGCTGTCCCGCCCCGAACATCTGCCCCAGCGAGTGCTGCATATCCGGCGTCAGCGCACCGCCCGGCCCATGCAGACCCGCGGTGGGCGTGGCTGCCGGGTGCGGGCCGTGACCCGCTGGCTGCCGACGGCGCTCGACCTCCGGATCCCAGGGTGAGCGGTGCTCGGCGCCATGCTCGCGTTCAACTTGCTGCTGCATCGAGTTCCCCCTGCCGCCTGCGCCCCGCATGCCCTCTTCCGGCCGCGACGCAGAGCGACCTGGAGTTATCGGCAGGGGAACCGCCTGGGTTGTCGCCCCCGCCTCGTCACGCAGTCGCGACGACCCGCATCCAGCGCGGGAACCCAGAGTCCCGTCGCTGCCGTCCTAGGAATGGAGGGTGCCCTTCATAGG
>CALFYE010000435.1 GCA_937952145.1 uncultured Myxococcales bacterium | reverse complement strand
CAGCTGCTCGACCCCTGACAGCGACACGCCTAGCGTCAGCCGGCCGGTGCCCCCGGTGCGGGGCCCAATGGCGATGTCCAGGCGCAGAAACTGTCCCTGATATTCCAGGACCGGCTTGTCGGTCAGAGCCGGCATCGCTGGGCTCACCTGATCGCTGCGCACCGCCGCCAGCAGCGAGCCGTCGGCGCGGTAGAGCAGCGCAAATCCTCCAGTCTGTTCGCTGAGCTTGGAAAGGAAGGTCTGTGCGCTGCGGCTGTCGTTGGCCTCTAGCCAGGGCAGCACGCTCTGCGTCGTGAGGTGGGCCATCGCGAGGGTCCGCGACTCCAGCTCTCGTCGGGCGCTGCGCTCTAGACTGGCTGACACAAACATCGTCAGACAGATCGTCAAGAGGACCAGCAGCGACGCTGTAAAGAGGGCGAAGCGGAACGTCAAAGGAATGGAGGATTGCCTAGCGCGCATACGGCTCCTGACCCGGCACTCTCCACCTGGCACCGGGCTCTGCAGCGCGAGGTTTGGAGGGGGGCAGGGTCAGTGTACCCGCTGAGCAAGACTCAAGAAATCCGCGATCTCTACTAAACCTTGTCAGGCGGGCGACCGGGCCGTTACCCCGGATACCGACGGATGGGGGCTTAGGCTCCTTGTGCGTACATCGGAAGCCAGCGAAAGAGGCGGCCGGGCGCGGGTGGCCAATACGGCGTACGGCGTGCGGCGTGCGGCGTACGGCGTACGCCGTGCAGCGCGTGGCGGCGAGTTACCCAAGGGGGTGGGGGCTGGCCTGGGGCGGTCGTCGGGTCTGGTAGAGGGCGATGGGGACAAAGACGAAGATGCTGGCCAGCAGGCTCACGGTCGCGATCGGCAGACCCAGCCCGATGTAGGCAAGAAACAGCAGGGCATCGGACAGGCGCTGCAGCAGCCCGCGGTCTCCGCTGGGGTTGGCCTCGGCGGCGGTGAGGCCGGTGCTTTCGCGCAGGGCCGCGACCGTCTGGTTCAGCAGAGCCGGTCCATAGGCCTCGCCGTATAGCCCGCGACAGCGACGGCCCAGGTGATAGGCAGCCAGGATGCGGCGGGGATAGGTCAGAAGCCCAGCCAGCATGCCGCTGAGGTTTAGCCACCAGGCCGCCGGGAAGCGGCCGCAGCCGACGGCGAGCTCCCAGGCCGAGATCTCGAACTCGCCCGCCCAGTTGGTCTGGTAGCCGGTGAGCACGTGGTGCAGATCGTGAATGCGCACCGCCGCGACGCGAGCCTGGGTATTGGGCATATAGAAGGTAAGCGGCCCGAGCTTCAGCTTCAGCCACTCCTCGTGGTAGCCCCCATCTGGTCCGAACTTGTTCGCAGCAAAGTAGACAGCGACGGCGTCGCGCATCGAGAGCGTGTCTTCATAGTGATCGCGCATGGTCATTTCCTCCGCCCGGGACGCCGCGCCGAGCCCGCCGCGACGTCTGTCCGGCGGGGGCGCGACCGGCTGGTCGCTTTCGGCAAGAGCCCCGAGATCTGAAGTTGCAGGGAGGCACGCAGGCGCTCGCTGGCCAGCTCGGCATCCAGAGCGGCTCCGTGCACTGGATCGAGCAGACCGACGAGCGTCAGAAAATAGATGGAAAAGAAGTTCAGGGTCGCGAGCAGGGGATCGAAGTCCCGGCGTAGCTCGTCGCGGGCCTGCGCCGCGCTCACCAGGGCCGCCATCCGGCCGATGAAGCCCATGGTCAGCGCGACATGTTTTTCTCCGTCGCTGGGGTCGGCGTTCCCGGCGACTGGCGACGGCGACCGACCATCCAGAAAGAGCAGCTCTTTGACGAACAGCCGGGCCAGCGGGCGGTTCGTCGTGTAGTAGCGATAAAAGGCGGAAAAGACGTGCACCAGCTGGTCGAGCAAGAGCGACTCGGCCGCTGCCCCCGCTGGACTGGGCCGCAACCGCGTCGGCCTGGGCCGGCGGGTGTCCTGACTCTTGGCCGCTACCCCCGGCTCGGCTGATGTCGCTGCGCCCGCTGTCGGCAGCGTCGTGAAGGCTTGCTGCTCGACGCCGAGGACCGCTTCGCTAAACAGCAGGAACAGCAGGCCCTGCTTATCCCGGGCGTAAAGGAAGATCGTTCCGACGCCGATACCGGCCCGCTCGGCAATCTGGCGCATCGTCGTCGCGTCGAAGCCCTGCTCGGAAAAGAGCTCGTGCGCGGCGCGACTCAGCCGCTCTCGCTTGTCTTGCTTATTGGTCTCGCGCAGCCCCATTTGTGATCGCATTCAATTATGAATAGGTTCATTTATGAACGCAATCACTATTTTTCACACCGGCACCGCACAGGCGCAGGGATCCGCGCCGGCCGGCCATCCCGGGAATCGCTGAACGCGCGGAACCTTCCGACAACGATTGCGATTTGGGCGGCGGACTAATAAAGTAATCCCATGGCAGTCCTTGCCTCCCCCGCGCATGTACCCCCTGAGCCCCAGAGCGGGCAAGGGTACGAACACCCTCCACCCCCGAGTCAGAAAGCGGTGACCGGTCCCGAGCCAGCAGCCCGGGGACCCCTGCCACTTGCGGTCGTGCCGTCGCCCGCGCCGCTGCCGGTCGCCGTCGATGCCTTGTATTTCAGCGCGGCCTCGGCGCTGCGTCGGGGGTTGGCGGGCTTCGTCGATCTGGTGCTGCTGGTGCCGCTGTCGGCAACGGTGGGCTTGCTGCTGTGCTTGGCGCTCGGCCTGCCGGTGCCACGGCTGGCGGAGCTCAGCCCGGATCTTCTTTTGGCCTACCTGCTAGATGGCGGGGCGACGAGCACCCTCTTGATTGCTGTCGCGGCCGCGCTGACCGTCGGCTACTTCGGTGGCTTCCACTGGCTGCGGGGACAGACGCCGGGCAAGCGCCTCTTGGGCATCATGGTCGTCAACATCCATGGCGAGCGCCCCAGCGTCGTGCGCAGCCTGTTGCGAACCGTCGCCTATCTGCTCTCGGCCTTGCCGGTCAGCATCGGCTTTTTGTGGGTTGGCTTTGATCGCGAACGGCGCGCCCTGCACGACTGGGTGGCCGGAACCTACGTGGTGCGTGTGCCATGAGCTCTCGCCTTTCGTCGCTTCTGGTTCAGGATGGGGTGGTCTCGGCGGCCAAGATGGCCGATGCCCTGCAGCGCCAGGTCATCCAAGGCGGGGCGCTGGATAGCAACCTGCTTGAGACCAAGGCCATCGACGAGGATGCGCTGGCCCCCTATCTCGGCAAGGCCGTCAGCCTGCCGATGCAGCCGACTGGCATCGCCGCCATGGGCCAGCCGCTGCCCGAGGTGCTGGCCGTCTTCACGCAAGAGGTCGCTCAGCGCTTTCGTGCCGTGCCGACGACGCTGCGCTCTGGCGGCGTGCTGCAGGTACTGGTCACCGTCGACAGCACGATCGCGGATATCGACAGCCTGGCCCTGGCCATCCGCCAGCGCATCGAGCCCTGGGCGGTCTTTGAGTTCCGTCTGCATGAGGCGATGGAGAAGGTCTACGGCCAGGCTCTGGCGACGCGCTTTGCCCGCTTGATACAGCGCAGCGCCAAGGCCCATGAGGGCAAGGCCTACCCAGCGGCTCGGCTGATCGATCCGATCCCGCGCTTCGGCAGCTTGGCCGAGGTGCGACTGCCCGGTCCGCCGCCCAGCGAAGCGACTGCGGCCCTGCTGGTCAGCGAAGCCGCCGCGGCCGCCATCGCCGCGCAGCTGGCTGCCCCTCCGTCTGCCCCGATCCCGGCCCCGATCCCGGCCGTCGTAGAAAAGACCGAGGTCGTGCCGGTCCCCATCGAGCCGACCCCGGTGTCCGCGCTGGCCAACGAGAAGACCGAGGCCATCCCGGTTCCGCCGTCCGCCGCTGCCCCGGAGAGCCCGCGGGCTGTCGAAGTTGTCGCACCCGCGGTCGTCAGCCAGGTTGTACCGGTCGCAGTGCCGGTGACGCCCGTCGCTGTAGTGCCGCAGGTGGTCGTGGTGCCCGAGCCGCCGCCCCCAGCTCCCGAGCCGCCGGTGGTGGTTCGCCCGGCCGCCCCGCTCCCCGCACCGACTGTCGTGGTGCCAGAGCCGGTCGCGGCTCCGGCCACCCCGGTCGCTGCTGCGCCGGTGGTCGAAGAGACGCCGCGATCGAGCCGCAGCGCGCCCAGCTTTTCCGGCATCGACCAGCTCAGCATGGACGAGTGGGAGTCGGTGTCGGCGGCGGACTGGCTATCAGTCGCCAACAAGATCGAGCCGGCCGATGCCGCGGCTGCCGCAACGATCCCTGATCTTCCCGCGCTGCCGGCCGTGCCTGTCGTCACCCAGGTGGCCAAGCCCGCGATTGTCACTCCAGTCCCGGCGGCGACCCCAGCCCCGGCGGCCACCGCTGTCGCTAGGGAAAAATCGGCGCCCACGCCGGTCACTCCGGCTGCGGCTCGACCGACCCCAGCCGCCAGCGCGGTCTCGCCCAGCGAGGCGGGGCGGCGCAACAAGAAGCGCAACAAGGGTCAAGCGCAAGCTCCAGCACTGGCAGCCGCTCAGAAGCCGGCCTCCGCAGCTGCCGCGGCTCCAGTGCCAGCCGCGGCAGCCGCAGCCGCTGTACCATCTGCTGCGGCTCCGTCCGCCGCTGTTTCATCCGCCGTGCCATCCGCCGCTGCTTCTGCTTCACCCGCAGCCCCGGCAGCCCCGGTTGCCAAGGATGCTGCGCGCCCGGCCGCTCCAGCCACGCAAAAGTCGCTACCGGCTGTCGGCGGCAAGCCTGCCGCTGCGGCGGCTCCTGCCAAGCCGGCGACCGCTCCCGCGGCTCAGGCGGCGAAGCCTTCGATGGTCAGCCGTCCCGCGATCGCTGCGGTGGCCAAGCCGGCGACCCCCTCGTCTGTCTCGGGGAAGCTGGGCGCGCCGGTTGTCGCCGCTGCCGAGAAGTCGGGGCCTGTCGCCGCGGCCAAGCCCGCGGTCGCAGCGGTCTCGGCTGCACCGGTTGCACAGAAGCCGGTCTCCGTCGAGAAGCCGGTGGCCGAAAAGCCAGCCCCCAGTAGCCCCGTGTCCGCTCCGGCGGTGTCCGCCCCAGCGGCGGTGTCCGCCCCAGCGGCGGTGTCCGCCCCAGCCCCGGTTGCAACCCCGGTTGCCGCCCCAGTTGCCGCCACCGCGGCTGCCATTCCCGAGCCGATCCCCGAGCCGATCAACAGTGGCCGCCTGGGTGAGCCGCTTAGTGCCACGGCCGCCAGTGCGCCTGTCCTCAGCGAGCCGCCCCCGAGCAGCGAGTCTCCCGACGCTGCTGAAGGGGATGAGGTCCCCGGTCCGGCGCCACGCATTGCCCTGGCTCTCGACGAGAGCAGTGGGGCGACGCTATCGCTGGAGGCGGCGCGCGAGCTGGTGGCGGTGGCTGCCGATCGCGACGCAATCTTCGAAGCGCTGTGTCGCGGGGCTCGCAGCCGTGCCCGCTTTACCTGCGTCTTTACGATTCATGGCGAGGTGGCGTTTGGCCGCGTCGCTCTGGAAGACAGCTGGCTGGATCGCCAGCAGGTGGGCCGAGTCTCAGTGCCACTCGATCGCCCGTCGGTGTTTCGCCAGGCGGCGAAGGCCCGGCAGCAGCACGTGGGTACGCTGGGCGATCCGGCGGTGACCAACGATCCGCTGCGTGCCCTGGGACGCCGTCCACCCTTGCCGGGGGCGGTCCTGCCGATTCTTTTGCGGGGGCGGCCGGTGGCGCTCCTTTACCTGGATGACGACGGTCGTGAGCTCCCCGAGGCGCTAGCGACGGAGCTAGCCCCGCTGCTAAGTGAGGTCGGGCAGGCCTTCCAGCGCCTGGTGCAGCAGTCGAAGACGGGCGGCTTGGGTGGCGTGATCGACGTCGAAGACGCTGCCAGCCCGCAGGATGTCACCGACGCCGGGACCAGTGCCTGGCGTCCGCGCCCGCAGCCTGCTCCGGCACCCGAGGCGGTGGCCTCGCCAGCTCCGGCTCCTGTCGAGAAGCCGGTCGTTGTCGCCCCACCTGCGGCCGCTGTGCCGGTGCCAGCCAGCGAGCAGCCGACCGTACCGCTGCGTGTCGATCGCAAGGGGGCTGCGGTATCTGCCAAGCCCGCCGCCGCGACTGGACCGGAAAAGCCGGGCAAGGACGAGAGCGCCGCCAAGGCCGCCGCCAGTCCGCCAGCCGCTGCTGGCAAGCCAGAAGACGCGACAGAAAAGATCGTCAAGCTCGACAAGTCCGAGGTTTCGCCCAAGACCACCGGCAAGTCCGGCAAGGGATCCGGCAAGTCGCCGCCAAGCTCGACGGTTTCGCCGTCGGCGGGCAAGGACGGCCGCAAGGACGCGCGCGATCAAAAAGACGCGCCAAAAGACCAAAAGGACCCGAAGGCGGGTGGGGAAGACTGGGCCGCGCTCGTCGATCGGGCGGGCGGTGGCGACGATACCGCGACGGCAGCCTTGCTGGCGGGCGGCGATGCGGCGGTGCAGGCCTTGGTCGCGGCACTGCCCGGTCCGCTGCGCAGTCAGTCGCGAGCCGCGCTCGGCGATCCGCAGAGTGCAGAGGCCAACCTGCTGCACAGCCCGCTTCTGCTCTTGGCGCTGCGCATGGGGCAGCGGGCGGTGGCACCGCTCCTGGCACGGCTGGGGGACAGGGAGACGCCGGCCCGGGCTCGATATTTTATTGTTCGGTGCCTTGGCGAGATGCCGGTGGCGGCCGCGCTGGATCCGCTGTTTGATCGCCTGTACGACGCCGACGACGAGGTGCGGGCTGCTGCTGCGGCTGCCCTGCGCAGCTTCCCGCCAAGTCAGGCGCTAAATGCCGTGCGGGCCCGCCTGCGCGAGCGCTTGGACGAGCGCGGGGATGGTGATGTGAAGCGGCTGGTGTCGACGGTCGACGCGCTCGGCGAGCTGCGCGATACGGTGGTCTCGGCGCACATCATCGATCTCTTGGATCACAGCGATCCGCTGGTGGTGGATGCCGCCGGGCGAGCGCTGCAGGCGATTACCAAGCAGGACTTTGGGCGCAGTCGCTATCGCTGGACCGGCTGGTGGCGTCGTCATCAGGCCGAGCCGCGCCTGCAGTGGCTGCTGGCCGGTCTGTGCCACGGCAGCGCAATGATTCGTTCGTCGGCGCAGGACGAGCTTTGCGAGATGTCGGGGGACGTCAGTGGCTATCGCTTTGATCTGCCGACGCGCGAGCGGGAAGTGGCGGCGAAGCAGTGGGCAGAGTGGTGGCAGCGGCACGGCTACGACGTGGTCTAGCCTAGCCGCCACCCCCGGCGGGGGGGGGCGGGGCTTACTGCGAGGTGTTGCTGAGGAAGACGACGCGGCCGGTGGCGCGGCTGGCGACGGCAAACTCGGGGCGCGTATCGCCGGTGAGATCCGCGGCGATGAGCGAGAACGGACCGGCCGCCGCTGTGAAGCGCAGCGTCGAGGGGAAGGTGCCGTCGCCCTTGCCGATGAGCACGCTGACCGTGCCGTCGTCGAAGTTGGCCACTGCCAGGTCTAGCTTGCCGTCGCCATTGAAGTCGGCACCGGCCAGCGAGTTGGGACCACTGCCCACCGCAACCGACTTGGCATCTGCGAAGCTGCCATCGCCTTTGCCGATAAGGACGCTGATGCTGGCGCTCGCCGAGTTGGCGCTGACCAGATCCAGCTTCATGTCGCCATCGAGATCGAGGAAGGTGAGACCAAGTGGGGCCGTCTCGACGGCGGCGCTCTTCGGCATCTCGAAGGTGCCGTCGCCCTTGCCGAGGAGCAAGCTGATGGTGCCGCTGCCGTAGTTGGCGACGCCGAGATCCAGCTTCTTATCGCCGTTGAGGTCAGCGAGGGCCAGCGCCATCGGTCGGCTGAAGCCGGTCACTGTCTTTACCGCCGTCGTGTCGAAGGTGCCGTCGCCCTTGCCGGGGATCAGCAGGACCTTGCCGTCGGTCGTGGTGACCAGTACATCGTCTTTCATATCGCCATTGGCATCGGCAATCGCCAGGGCGGTCGGCGGGCTGGAGAGCGCGGTGGTCTTTCCGCCCTCGAACGTGCCATCGCCCTTGCCGAGGAGGATGGTGAGGTCGCCGGAGTACGAATTGGCGGTGATCACGTCGAGCTTCTTGTCGCCGTTGAGATCGGCGACGCGCACTGCGATCGGGTCGGCGCCAACGGCGGTGGTCTTGGCCATTTCGAACATGCCACCGCCCTTGCCGAGGGCCACGGCGACGGCGCTTTCGCCGAGGTTGGCGGTGATCAGATCGTCTTTCTTGTCGCCGTTGAGATCGGCCAGGACCAACGACACCGGGCCGGTGCCCACATCGGTGCTGTTGGCGCCGCCAAAGTCGACCCGCGAGGCGTAGTACGAGAACAGATCAGAGCGCGTCACCGACTTGCCACTCGGCAGGGTCACTTCGACCGCCACCTTGCCCCAGGCTCCGAGCTTGGCCGGCAGGGTGAGCGCAAGCTCGGTCTCGCCGTTGAGAGAGACGTCGCTGGCCTCAGTCCCGGCAAAGCGGACGCGTGCGCCCTTGGCGAAGTTCTGTCCGGTCAGCTTCATCGAAAGCCCGCCGTTTGTCGGTCCCAGCGTCGGGGCAATGCTGGTCAGCATCGGCGGCATCTCGGTCGGGTTGACCACCATCGCCATGTCGGGCGGGGGGGTCGTGCTCATGTCGACGTCGTTGTTGTTCACCGGGGGCGTCGGCGGTGGCATGTACGGATCTTTTTTGTCGCAGCCATCGGCGGCCAGCAGCACAGCGCCACCCGTGAGCAGCGCCAGGGCCAGGCCAGAGAGGGGGGCTCTCCGAGCCGAGCGAACCGGCGACAGACCCCGTGTGCAGAGAGAGGAACGCAGGAAACGCTGCAATGTCATGAACTTAGCCTCCGTCAGGGAGGCTTAGCGCAGCGAGGGCGGGCTGTCACGTCTTTAGTTTGCGGTGGCGACGATGCCTGCGACTGAGAGCCGGAGGTAGACCGAACCGCCAAGAGCTGCGTTCTTCATCAGGTTTTCGTTCCTCTTCTGCGCTACGATCAGGCCTCTCACCCTCTGAGGTGAGCGGCGAGTAGGACCAGCATGACAACAAAACCGTCCTCCCCACGAGTTGGCTCTTGGCGCGCGGCGCTGATATTTGCGTTTGGCTGCGCGCTGTGGCTGGGGCCGGGCTGCGGCCCGCGCTTTGAAGGACACCAGACGGTCGCCACCGTCGAGGTTATCCGCACCCCAGTCGAGCTAAAAGGCGCGGTCTTAAACCACGCCATCGCCGGCGATGAACGACTGAGCGCTGGCCAAAAGCTGGTGGTGGCCGAGCGCGCGCAGGCGCTGTTGCGGCATGACCAGGGGGCGCGGCTGCTTATCGATGGCGGCGCCACCGCCGAAGTCACCGACGATGGCGTTAGCCTAAGCAGCGGTCGGCTGTGGGTCGATGCCCGCGAAGGCGGGCGCATCGAGGTCGCGACGCGGGACCTGTCCGCAGTGGCTGGCGGCGCTGGCTACGAGGTCAGTGTCAGCGACAGCGGCAGCGTGGTCACGGTGGTGCGCGGCGAGGTGGCCTTCATCAGCGGCAAGGGTCGCGGCGTCGCCCACGCCGGTGAGCTAATCAACGCCAGCGGCGGCAACGTCGTCGTCAAGCCGGTGGTGCTGTGGGACGACTGGACCGGTGGCCTGGGCTGGCCCGATCCGCGCAAGAGCCGCGGTGCCGCCGGCATCGGCGAGGTCGGCGCGCGTCGGCCCGGCAACCTTGGCGAGGCGCGCTTCCCGCTGTCGATTCAGCGCCTGCAGGTCCGCACCCGCATCGACGACGATCTAGCGGTGACGACGGTCGAAGAGACCTTCTTTAACCCGGCCGAATCGACGCTGGAAGGCATCTTCCGCGTTCATCTGCCGGAGGGCGCCATCCTGTCGCGCTTCGCCATCGATCGCCGCGGGCGCTTCGTCGATGGCTACGTCAAAGAGCGCGAGACCGCACAGCGCGACTATCAGGCCCAGGTCTACGAGGGCTCGACGAAAGATCCGGCGCTCCTCGAATGGGAAGCCCCGGGGAGCTACAAGGCGCGGCTGTATCCGCTGCCGCCGGGCTCGTCGCGGCGCGTGCTTTACACCTACAGCGAGTGGCTGACGCCGCACGGCGAAGGCTTTGCCCAGCGCGCCTATCGCTTCCCGATGGCTGGCTCGGCGGGGGGCGGGGCGCCGCTGATTCAAGAGCTCGACATCGAAGTCGATGCCGGCTCGGCCGGGGCCAAGGAAGTGCGGTCCGGGCTGGGCGCGCTGATCAGCAAAGATGGTCGCCGCGTCGTGCTGCAGCGCACCGACTATGTCCCCAGCGCCGATCTCCTCGTCGAGATGATCGGTCTGCCACGACCGGCTGAAGTGGCTCGCGTCTATCGCGCTACGCACTCGGTGCCTTCGCGGCCCGGTGCGCGCTCGGTGCGCGATGAGAGCGACTATGTGCTGATTCGCGCCATGCCGGTGGCGGCCCCCAAGCCCAGCTCGCCGACGCCGCTCGACCTGGTGCTACTCGTCGATATCTCAGCCGCGACCGATGCCACGCACTTGTCGATGGCGCGGACGTTGATCGAGTCGGTGCTGCGTCACCTCGGGCCGCAGGATCGCGTTGCGCTGCTGGGCGCCGATCTCAATGCGCACTCGCTCTTGGGCCCGTCGGGTGGCAAGGCCGGGCCGGGCGGCAAGCCGGGGGGGGCGCTGACGCCAGCGACGGCGGAGGCGGTGCCGCAGCTTCTGGCCCAGCTGGGTGCGACGCGCACCGGAGGCGCCACCGATCTGGGAGCCGCGCTGAGCCAAGCCGCGGCGCTCTTGCAGCCCGATCGGGCCGGCGCCGTGCTGTACGTCGGCGATGCCCAGCCTACTGTCGGTGAGCTCGATCTGCCGTCGCTGCGCGAGCGCTTGGAGCGCCTGCCGGCTCCGCTGCGGCTGTACGGCGTGGGCATCGGCGCGGAAGCCAACCTGAACCTCTTGTCGGGGCTGTGCCAGATGAATGCCGGCCTGGCGTTCCGCGTGTCGGATCGTGCCGCTGCCGCCGAGACCGCGGTCAGCATCACCACCCACCTGTCGCGTCCGGCGGTGAGCCGCATCAAGGTCGAAGTCGGAGCCGGCCTCGATCGCGTCTATCCCCGACAGAGCGTGTCGCTGCGCGCCGGTGAGCCGCTGTTCATCCTGGCGCGCCTGCGACAGAGCGTGCCGCAGACCGTGCAGGTCGAAGGTCTGGCCGATGGTCAGCCGTTCAAGACCACGTTCAAGCTAGAGACCCACAACCTTGACGACACCGCCGACCTGCGGCTGCGCTGGTCGCAGGCTCGCCTGCTGCAGCTTCTAGACAGCGGCGCCAGCACCGAAGAAGTCGCCGAACTGGGTGTGCGCCAGAACCTGATCACGCCCTTTACTTCGTTCTACGTGCCCAGCGAAGACGAGGTCGCGCTGCTGGAGCACAGCCTGCCCAATGTGCGGGCCGCCGGCTGCAGCTACGAGCGCTCGGCCCCGTCGATGGCCAGTGCGCCGCCGCCGCCCCCGGCCTCCGTCGCCATGTCCGAGACCTCGGGCAGCGCGCGGGCAGTCGAAGGCAAGATGGGACGCCGCGAGTCCTCGCGGGCCAAGAACAAGATGTTCGCGATGCGTGCACCGTCCAAGGATGCTCCACGCGCCGAGGAGGCTCGACCCGAGCCCGAGATGGCCGAGGCGGCACCGGCCGCTCCCGGGGCGGCTGCCGCACCGATGGACGCACCCAAGGCCAGCTCGGCCATGCGACCGATGAAGCCGATGGCGAAGAAGGCGGATCGGGCGGCGCGTGACGAAGGCGGGATGGATGGGGATGGCGTCGGCGATGCCTTTGGCAGCAGCGGCTTTGGCCTGGTCGGCAGCGGCTCAGGCGGTGGCGGCACCGGGGAAGGCACGATTGGCCTTGGCAACCTGGGCACTATCGGTCGCGGTGGCGGCAGCGCTGACAAGAAGATGGCCAAGGGTGGCAAGTCTCGTCGCTCGCGTATCATCGACGACGACGAGGCACCCAACACCGGCGCTGAAGATCGTCGCGAGCGTCGGGAGCGTGAAAAGATCGCCCTACCGCACGGCACCAGCGTCGATACTGCGACCGACGGCACCCTGGTGGCGCTAAGCAGCAATGACGTGACCGTTCTGGTTGGCATCCTGCGTCACCGTCCGCGCGGCTGCAGCGCTGCCTCGACGCAGCCTCTCGACGAACGGCGCGAGCTATGGCGCGAGCGCCTGAGCATGAACAGCAGCGTGCGTCGCTCGATGGAGGTGTTCCAGGACGCCAGCCGCGGCTGCGAGCTCAAGCGCTGGACCGATCGTCGCGAGCTGCTCAAGCTGATGCTGCGCAGCGTCGGTGGGCCTGGCGGCATGGTCGCCCTGTACAAGGGGTTTGATGACGAGCCGGAAGAGCAGGAATTCCTGCGCCAAGCCATCCTCGGCGAGGTCCGGTCGCCGCGCGATCTGCGTGTGATCTTCGACGGGCTGGGCCTGGGCGATGAGGAGCGGGCGCTGCTCGCGCAAGAGGTGGTGCGAGCCGCCAAGACGCCGACCGATCGCCTACGCCGCCTGGAAGATCTGCTGCGCAAGTGGCCGGGTGATATGCGCCTGCGCCTGCTGCGGATGGAGACCGAAGAGGAGCTGGGCGAAAAAGAATCGGCGCGGCGCACGGCCGAAGAGGTGCGACGCGATCCCTACGCTGATGCCCAGGCTCGCACCGCGGTCGGCGAGCTGTACATCCGACTCGGCGACGAGGACGCAGCGCGTCGAGCCTTCTCTGAGATCGTCGAGTTTGCCCCGCGCGATTCCTTGGCGCGGCGGCGGCTGGGCGATCTGTATCGCGCGCACAGCTGGTTCGATGAAGCGTATCGCCAGTACCAGACGCTGATGACGCTGGAGCCTAACGATCAGTCGGTGCTGCTGCTGCTGGCGATGGCAGCGGCCGGGGCGGGCCACATTGAAGAGGCGCTCGGGCTGGAGCAGCGCGTGATCTCGACGTCCGAGCCGGGCAGCGAGACCGGCGTGTCGAAGACAGCGCTGTGGCAGACCTCGCTGCGGCTGGCCCAGCTTCGCGAAGAAGCCCGCGCCAAGAGCGATGCCGAAGGGCTGGCCCGCCTGTTCCTGCGCACGCAGAAAGCCGGCGCGATGGGCCTGGCCAAGCCGCTGCGCGTCCTGCTGACCTGGGCGCATCCCGAGGCTGATCTGGATCTGCGAATCGCCGCACCGGATGAAACCTTCGGTCCCGCCAATGATCTGGCGCCGCAGCTAGGCTTCCTCGGCTGGCACAGCCACAAGACGGCCTCACTCGACGGCGCGTATCAGATTGAAGTGGTGCGACGCGATCGGCCGGGGGCGCTCAAGTACGGCGGAGAGCTCTCGGTCATCGTTCACGAGGGCGAAAAGACCGAGAAGCTCTGGCGCCTGCCGCTGTCCTTCGCGGGCTCGGCGACGACGGCACGCTTTGTTCTTCGCGGCGGCAAGGTCGAAAAGGTGGAGACGCAGGAATGAGTTCGCTAAAGAGTCGAAGCGCGCTGTTTTTGACGCTGCTTACCGCCGGGTCGGCGCTGGTATCAGCCTGCACCAAGGCGCCGCCGCCGGCCCCAACCGCCGCCTGGGTACAGCCGGGGCGACCGGGCGTGACGGTGCAGCGGGCCGGTCAGACCCTGCCGGTGGCCGGGGCGCTGCGCATCGAAGAAGACAGCCTGGTGGCGACGCCCGCGGGGGTGCGCTCATCGCTGTTTCTCGACCGCGGGGCCTGGGTGCTGCTGGACGAAAAGACGACCGTGCTGGTCGGCGAAAAGCGCCTCGAAGTCCGGGCTGGTCGCGCCTGGATCGATGCCCGCGGCGGTGACGAGATCGAGATTGTCGCCGGCGAGGGCAAGGTCAGCCTCAGTGCCAAGGGGGCCGGCCTGTCGGTCAGCCAGACCGGGGCCGATGCGGCGATCTATTGCTCGGCCGGGCAGGTGACCTGGAAGGTCGGGACGCAGGGCGGGCGGCTGGAGTCGGGCCTGTCCTTGCTGTGGAAGGGCGGCGAAGCGCGCGAGACGGCGCAGGCGCTGTGGGACGACTGGACCTACGGCCTGGCCGAGCCGGGACCGCTGCGTCCGCTGGAAGCGGCGGGCGTCGGTCAGCTTGCGGCGCGTCGCCCCGGGGATCTGGGCACGGCGCGAACCCCGCTCATCGTCCGTCAGCACGACGTGCGTGTGCGCATCGAGCGCGACATGGCGGTGACCGAGGTCGAGCAGACCTTCTTCAACCCGCGCTCTGAGATGCTGGAAGGGCAGTACAGCGTGCGCCTGCCCGAGCGCGCCATCCTGCAGGAGTTCGCCGTTGGACAGGAAGACGCGACACCGCAGGTTGGATCGGTGGTGGCCAGCGTTCGCGCCGGCACTAGCTCGGCCTATGACTCGTTTAGCGCGCAGCTTGAATGGGCTGGGGCCGGTCGCTATCGCGGCATCGTGCGCGATATCCGCCCCGGCAAGACCAAGGTCGTGCGCCTGCGCTACGCCGAGTGGCTGTCGCACTATCAGGTCAAAGGCGCGGTAGGTAGCCGTCGTACCTATGTCTACCCCATGGGGCAGAGCGCAGCGGCGCTGACCGGCAATGCACCGAACCTCGGCGAGTTCGCGCTGGAAGTCGATGTCAGCCGGGCCGACATCGGCGGTCTGTCAGCGGGCCTCGGCGCCAAGAACGAGGGCAGTCGCGTCGTCATGCGGCGCAGCGACTTCCGTCCCGCCGCCGACTTCGTCCTCGATCTGATCGATGCCAAGAGCCGCAAGGGCGATCGCCTGGAGGCCTATCGCAGCGACAGCGACGGCGTGCGCTACTTCTTAACCGAGCCGGTGCTTGACCCCGGGCCGCCGCCCGAGCAGCTGGATATGGTCCTTGTCGTCGATGTCTCGGCTGCGACCGATGAAGCGCGTCTGGATCTGGGGCGTGCCGCGGCGCAGGCGCTGCTGCAGCAGCTTCGGCCGCAGGATCGCGTGGCGGTGCTGGCGGCATCGACCACCTCGTCATCGCTGGGCCGCGAAACCATGGGCCCAGCCAGCAAGGAGCGCATCGAGGAGCTGATTGGCCTCCTGGCCAAGCAGACCCCGGCGGGTGCCAGCAACCTGGAAGCGGCGTTCATGCGCGCCGTCGAGCTGTTGCCGCGCGGCAAGGGCACGGTCATCTACATCGGCGACGGTCGCCCGACGGTGGGGGCGCTGCTGCCCGGCGAGCTGCGCGATCGGCTGGCCCGCCTGGGCGCCCTGCCGCGCTTCTACGCCGTCGCCGTGGGGACGGATGCCAACCTGGATCTGCTGGGCGCGATCTGCGATGCCGGGCCGCAGCGGGGCGTGGTCCGCATCGAAGATCGTCCCGAGGCCGCGCGCGCTGCGCTGCACCTTATCGAGCGCGCCGCGCAGCCCAGCCTGACCGAGGTGCGGGTGGCGCTGGGCGAAGAAGCCGACGTCGTCTATCCCGAGGCGCCGGTGGCCCTGGAAGGCGGCGAGGCGCTGCCGATTATTGCGCGGCTGCGTCGCGATCGCTCGCTGCCTCCCTCGTCGCTGACCGTCACCGGCCTGCGCGATGGCAAGCCGTTTACGCAGACGCTGCCGCTTTTCACTCGTGACCTCGAAGAGCAGGGTGATCTGGGGCGGCGCTGGGCGCTGGCTCGGCTGTCGCGCCTTTTGGAACGCGGGGCCGGACGGGAAGCCGTGCTCGACATTGGATCGCGCTTTGCGCTGGTCACTCCGTGGACCGCCGTCGTGGTGGGCGGCAGCGGCGGCGATGCCTATGCGCCACAGGTCGGCGAAGGCGAAAGTGGCCTGTTCATTCCGCCTGCCCTGCGCGGCCAGGCTCCCAGCGATGCCACCGTGGCTCTGGAGGCCGGCGTATCGACGAGCAGCCTGCGGGTCACCAGCCTGAACGATCTGTATCTGCGTGCCCTGCGCGAGCGCGAGGCCCCCGCCCGCCTGTGCTACGAGCGCCGGGCCGCCGGCCATCCTGAGCTGGCGGGGCGGGTTACCCTGCGGGTCAAGATCGCCGTCGATGGCGTGCCGCGCGAGGCCAAAGTCATCTCCTCCACGCTGCGGGCCCGCGATGTCGATGCCTGCATCGAGCGCGCTGTCTCGGGCCTGAAGCTGCCCGTTGCCCCCGATGGCAAGCCGCACGAAGTGATCTACGCACTGCAGCTCACGCAAGCCGAGCACGACGACGACAGCCGGGGCTGCAGCGCTGCCTCGCGGGCCTATCTGGCGACGCGACGGGCGCTGTGGCGCGAGCGCCTGGGTCGCTATAGCGGCGTGTCCGGCGCGATGAACGTCTGGCGCGAAGCCGAGTCGCGCTGTGAGCTGCGCAGCTGGCTCGATCGCCGCGCCCTGCTCGATCTGATGCGGCCCAGCGTCGGCAACACCGCGCAGCAGGTCGATCTGTATCACCGCTTCGAGAGCCACGAACAGCAGGCCGAGATCCAAGCCTATCTGCGGCGCGAGATCCTGCGCGCCGTACGCACCGAAGACGATGTGCGGGCGGCTCAGCTGGGCCTGGCGCTCGACGGCGGCATCGATCCGGTCTTGCTGCAGCAGGAGCTTTCCCGAGCCAAGACCGTCGAAGAGCGCTTGGATGTGGTCCGCCGCTTCTTGGCGCTGTCGCCGGGCGCACTGTCGCTGAAGCTCAAGCTCTTGGCGCTGCTGGAAGAAGCCGGTCAGAAGGACGAGGCGCGCCGCCTGCTCGACGGCCTGCGCAGCGATCCCGGCGCTGATGCCGCTGTGCGCCAAGCGATCGGCGAGTTCCTGATGCGCAATGGCGACGGCGCTGACGGTGCGCGAGCCTTCTCGGAGATCGTTGAGTTCGCGCCCTTCGATCCCTGGGGTCGTCGTCGGCTGGGCGATCTGTATCGCGCCAGTCGTTTGTTCGAGTCGGCGTACGGCGAATATCAGACGCTGGCCTGGCTGACCCCGCAGGATGACACTGTGCTGCTGCTGCTCTCGGGGGCGGCGGCGGGCAGTGGACGCAGCGACGAGGCCCTGCGCCTGACGGCTCGCGTGGCGGAAGCGGTCGGGGCGCGCAGCAGCGAGCGCGGGGTCGCGGCCTGGGCGCGGGCCCTTTACGCCGCGCAGTACAGCCGGCTATGGCTGCAGGCCAGCGAGGCTAAGGATCAGCGCCTGCTTTCCAACCTGGCAGCGCGTGGGCGCAGCGACGGTCTGCCGGCCTATGCGGGCAAGCTGATGTTCGCCGTGCAGTGGACGCATCCCGACGCGGGTGTGCAGCTCTTTGTTGCTCCGCCCAGTCAGCCCAAGGGCGACGGCGATCGCGCCAACCTGCAGGGCGGTGAGGTCGGTATCGAAGCCGCGCGCTTTGAGCGGGTCGAAGCCGGGGGCTTCCGCCTG
Source organism: uncultured Myxococcales bacterium (assembly GCA_937952145.1). Taxonomy (GTDB): domain Bacteria; phylum Myxococcota_A; class Polyangia; order Palsa-1104; family JAEUJZ01; genus JAEUJZ01. Next base: position 5,698 of record CALFYE010000435.1, on the reverse strand, counting down.
ACCGTGCGCAAAAATGGCTCCACCTCGGGCCCAGTGCTGGTCGATCTGCTGGTGCTGCAGAACGCCGGTGAGCCGGGCGAGAGCTATCGTCGCCGCAGCATCGAGTTTTCGGCCGAGCCTGGCGTCAAGACCTACACGTTTAGCGACGGCGATCTGCGTTAACCGGCGCAGCGCTTTCCATTCGCGCTAGATTCCGCCGCCATGGCGGACAACTACGGCGTCTCCTTCGCACAGAAGCACATCCAGCACGGCGAGTATGAGCAGGCTCTGGCCGCCGCTGAAAAGCATGCCAGCCAAGAGCCTGAGAGCCCCGAGCCGCATCACGATCGCGCCCGCGCCCTGGCCTTCCTTGGTCGCTATGCCGATTCGGTCGAGGCCTATCGCACCGCCATCGCCGCCGATCAGGTCGAGCAGATCCTGCAAGACTGGGAGGTCGACGACGGCCTGTTTTCGACGGTGATTGCCTGGGCCCAGGCGAGCTCTGGGCAGGCCGAGCAGCTCCGCATCCTCGCGCTGTATCGCGAGCTTTTGCCGCGCGGGCGCCACCTGCCCGAGGCCGAGGAGTGGGGACAGCGCTTCCGCGGTCTGCTCAAGACCCAGTTCGTCAAGCCGCGCGACTAAGCGGTCGGTCGGCTAGAGCGGGCTTTCCAGCACCGCGGCGTCGAGTACCTTGGCAATGCGGGCGCTCAGATCCGCTAGGTGGGCGCGGGTGTAGCCATCGAGGCTGGCCAGCGACTTTTCTTTTTCCTGCAGCCGTCGGCGCAGCTCGGCCAGCTGATAGCGCGCCAGGGCCCGACTGTCGGGATCGGCGGCTGGGCTGTCCTCGCGACGCAGGAGCAGCGCCGTCAGGGCATCGATGTGGACGCGCTGCAGATCGCGGCGAGCCGCGGTGATGTTGCGCGGGATGGGGGCGGCCAGAAGCTCGGTCCACAGCGCGGCGGTCAGCCCCTCGAATAGCTCGGGCAGCGTCAGCGTCGCATCGGCGCCGTGCTTCTGCTCGCTGTGGCGCAGCCGCAGCAGCGTGTCTTTGGCTAGAAGCTCTTGCAGCATGCGCCCTTGGAAGCTGCGCACCATGCGCAGGAGCGGCACTTCAAGCTGCGTTCGCCGGCCCGAAAAACCGGTGACCGGCAGCGGTCCAGCCTGGGCCAAAAGTGTCGGCGGCAGAGCCATGGCTCCCTCGGCAAAGGCATAGCGCAAGAGCAGGTCAAAGGCCTCGCGCTGACGCGCTTTTTCCACCGCGCGGTAGGGCGGCTGGCCGGCTCGATCGCCGACGTGATCGCGAGCCAGTCGCTGACCTCCGATGTAGGGCAGGGCGATATCGACCGCCGAGCCATACTCCGCCAGCAGGGCCTGCGCGACGCTGGTCAGCTCACCAAAGCTGGCGTTGTCGGTCAGGATGCGGGTCGGAAGCACCGCCAGAAGACCGCTGATCAGCTCGGCCCGCTCGCGCGCCCAAGCCAGCGAGTCGGCTCCCAGATCCCAGGTCTGAGTGGCGGGATCGACGGCGTCGCGGCTGTGTGCGTCTTCGTCGGTGCCGAACAGATGGCCGCGTGAAGCCGCCTGCCGGGCGACGGCCTGGGCCTGAGCTTCGTCGCGGCTGTAGCCATACTGAATCGTCAGCACGTCCGATTCGCCGAGGTCGGGGGGATAAAAAGACCAGTCGGCCGGGGCCGGGGCGCCCCCCCGCGGAAGGTTGAGCCCGGGATAGTCCATGATCGAAGGCATCAGGCTGTGCTCGCGTACCCAGGCTGGGTCGGCGAGGCGCTCGTTCGGCACCGCCGCCGACGCCTTGAAGTTGTGACGGAGGCCGAGCGTGTGGCCGACCTCGTGCATGGTGCAGAACTGGATCGCCTGACCCAGCACGCGGGCGGGCAGCGGCTGACCCGCGAGAAGCGCGCCCGAGGCCGCTAAGGTGCTGTGCAGGAGGACCGCCTGCTGATCGAGGTGCAGGCTGAAAGCTCCGCCATCTAGCTCGCGCCGACGGTGATCGCCATCGAGCGACGGCTGGTCACCCCGCCGGGGGGGTAACAGGGCATCCCACAGCGCTGAGAACTCGTCCTCACCACGGCGCAGGGCGGTCGGGACGCGCTCGCCAAGGAGCGGCTGATCGATGCGGCGAGAGTGACGGACCAGGTGGCTGCTGAGCAGGATGCTGGCCCCAACGATCTCGCCGCTGCGCGGATCGGTCAGGCTCTCGCCCCGGCCGAGCGGCGAGTCGATGCTGGCATCCCAGCGGATGGTGGGATAGCGGATGTCTTCCGGATCGGCTCCCTTGGGCAGCGGTGCGACGCGGATGATCTGCGGAAAGCCGGCGGCAGCGAACGCCCGCTGCCAGGCCAGCACGCCCGCCTCGACGTAGCGTCGGTACTCGGGCGGGACGCTGGGATCCACGTAATAGGTCAGTGGCTTGTCGGGCTGCAGGCGCCAGCGGTGGATGACACGGACAAACGGATCGGCGCCGCGGCTGTCGAGATCGTAGTGGCTGGTGGTGAAAAAGCCGATGCGATCGTCGTCGTGGCGGGCCGGCATCGGTTCAGCGGGCAGGCGGGCGAAGCTATAGCCGACCAGCACCGACAGATAGCGATCGTCCGGAACGCTGGGCAGGCTGGTGCGCTCGGGCACCGGGAAGGTCAGGCGCACGCGCAGGTTGAGGTTGTCGGGGAAGGTCTTCACGCTGTCGAGATAGCTGCGGTCGCGGTTGATCGGCGCGCTACCTCCGCTGCGTCCCAGCTTGGACATCGCCCCGACCAGCCCGCCGATGCCCGATAGGTCGCCGAGCAACCAGGAGCGGGCGTTGATGACCGCTGCGCCATCGCCTCGCTCGGACTCGATGGCGGCCGACTGGATGACCGAGGGGCTGTAGGACTGATTGACCGCGATGCGCGACGACGAGCTAGAGCCAGCGGTGACCCGGACCTGATGCTGGATCAGGAACAGGCGATCGCCGTAGCGCTCGAACGAGACGATGCTGGCCGCGTTGCCATCGACGCTGGTGCCGCTGAGTAGGTAGCCGGCCCCGACGCCCTGGGCGATGCGGGCGGTCAGCAGAAATTTTTCGCCAAGTCGAGCTTTGGGGATGGCGATGAACAGATCGTCGCCCTTTTGGTAGGTGTCGAAGAAGCCCTTGCGCTCCTTGCTCTTGGCCGTCAGCACCGAGAAGCGCTTGAAGTCGCTGCTCGCTGCGGCGGGGATCTTCGACGAGCGATTCTGATGCGGGCAGCCTGCTCCGCTGAGCGCCAGCAGCAGCGCGGAACAAAGAGCCAGCATCGGACGCGATCGACCCAGACGGGAAGCGACCGGCGTTGCGACCGCACCGGCAGCGGATTGCGAGGGCGTGGCCACAGTAGGGGAGGGGGACATCAAGGCTCCTGACAATGCGAAGTCATCATCATAGCAAACGACTACGTCCACCTATTTCTCGACGGATGATCGGGGCTTGGGGCGGGGGAATAAAGGATTGTGGGGCCTGTTACCGGGATGCTATAACCGGCGGAACACCATGAAGGCCAAGTACCTCTCGTTTGTACTGCTATTCATCCTGGCGCTTGCTTTGGATCAGGGCACCAAGGTCTGGGCGCGCCACAACCTCAAGCCGGATGGCTATCCGCAGTCGATTGGGCGACGAGAGACCGTGGTGCCGATCAAAACCGTGATCCGCGGCTACTTCGACATGCGCTATTCCGAAAACCCCGGCTCGGCCTTTGGCCTGTTTCGCAATATGCAGGGCGCGCGCACCGGCCTGCTCTTGGTGGGGCTTCTGTGCCTGGGCGTGATCGGCCTGTGGCTGTATCGGCTGCCGGCGGCGACGCCTTGGCTGTCGGGAAAGCTGGGCTTATTAGCCGGCGGAGCGATCGGCAATATCTACGACCGGCTGATGTTTAGCCGAGTCACCGACTTCATCGTCTGGAAGTACACCGGTAAGGACGGCATTCCCCATGAGTGGCCGACCTTCAACATCGCCGATGCGGCGCTGGTGATTGGCGTCATCGCCATCCTCATCGACTGGCCGCGCGATCGCGCCATGGTCGAGCTAGCCGAGGCCGAGAAGAACGAAAAGAAGGGCGGCAGCGGCGATGCTTCGACCGCTAGCAAGGACGCCCCGGCCAAGGAAGCTCCGTCGGCTACCTAGGGCCCCGTCGCCTCATCGCGAATCCTCCGCTCTGCCCCCCCTGTTCCCTGCGCTCCTCTCTGCCTCAACAAAAGAACCTCCGCCAAGCCGCCTGTAGGCCGACTAAGAACGATCTTGCTCCGGCCTAGGAAGGGCATTAGCTTGCAGGGTGCTGTCCCATGAGCAACAAGCGCGACTACTACGAAGTGCTCGGCGTCTCCAAGACCGCTGACGACGCTGAGATCAAAAAAGCCTATCGTCGTCTGGCCATGGAATACCACCCGGATCGCAAGCCGGGTGACAAGGTCGCCGAGGAGAAGTTCAAAGAAGCAGCCGAGGCGTACTCAGTACTCTCGGACTCTGAGAAGCGGCAGATGTACGACCGCTTCGGGCATCAGGGGCCGGCGCAGAGCGGCTTCCAGGGGTTCTCGGGCATCGAGGACATCTTCTCGGCCTTCGCCGACATCTTCGGCGGCTTCGGCGGTGGCTTCGGTGGCGGCTTCCCCGGGGGCGGGCGTCGGGTGGCACGCGGCGACGACATGGAGATCGAGATCGAGGTCACGCTGCTCGAAGCCGCCAAGGGCTGCAAGCGCGAGATCGAGATCGAGCGCCATGTTCCCTGCGACGACTGCGGGGGCAGCGGCGCGCGCTCCGGAACCAAACCGCAGAATTGTCGGGCCTGTGGCGGGCGTGGTCAGGTTGCGCACCAGCAGGGCTTCTTCGTCATCAGCACCACCTGCCGCCAGTGTCAGGGCAAGGGCAGCGTCATTGTCGACAAGTGCTCGACGTGTCGCGGCTCGGCCCGGGTGCCCAAGAAGGGCACGGTCAACCTGACCATCCCGGCCGGTATCGACGATGGGCAGAAGCTGCGCCTAAGTGGCCAAGGCGATCCCAGCCCATCGGCCGGAGGCGAAGCCGGCGACCTCTACGTCCACATCCACGTCAAGGCCGATCCGCGCTTCGTCCGCGATGGGGACAACCTGTGGGTCGACGCCAAGCTGAGCTTCTGTGATGCCACGCTGGGCTGTCGCCTGGAAGTTCCCACGCCGGATGGTTTGGAGACGGTCACCGTCGCTCCCGGCACGCAGCCGATGTCGCGGCACGTGCTGCGCGGGCGCGGCATGCCGAACGTACGCGGACGAGGGCAAGGCGACCTGATTGTTCGTTTCGTCGTCGATGTACCTCAGCCACGTCAGCTCTCAGCCGAGGCCCGCGAGCTCCTAGAGAAGCTGTCGCCCCTCATCGCCCTGTCGCAGAGCGCGACCTCCCCAGCGAGCGATGCCAGCCGCGAGGGTCTGGACGACGAAGAGCGGGAAGAAGACGGCGAGAAGGAGCCGGGACTTATCGACCGAATCTTGCGGGGCCGTAAGAAGAAGTAGTTGTTGACTTTTTCGGCGGCGCAGATAACCTCTCCCAGTCTTTCGCCACCACCTGAATCCTCGGGGATCGTCCAACGGCAGGACTACGGACTCTGACTCCGTCTATCTAGGTTCGAATCCTAGTCCCCGAACAGCAGTACTCTCCGACGCAGTATCGGCCCCATAGTCTAGCGGTTAGGACGTCGGCCTCTCACGCCGAAAACGCGGGTTC
>CALFYE010000434.1 GCA_937952145.1 uncultured Myxococcales bacterium | reverse complement strand
TGGCTCAGCAAGGCTTCAGCAGGCTGCTAATTGTCATGGTAAATACAAATCAACATACTAAAATGTATTAAAAAATATAAATATTTTATTTATATTTGAGGATTGTTTGATTACTGTAACAAACTCCTAGCCCGCCCTCGGCCTTGCAGCACAGAGGGACCGCCGGCACAGGCTACGGTAGAAGGATCCGCCCAGGAGCTGCTGCCTCCCATTCGCAGTGTGGCAGGTGTTGCAGCTGGTTTGGCACTCGGCGTGCTGCATCTGGCGCGTGTGGCCCCCAGCACTGATCTCCGCGCGGATGGGCAACCCGTCCAGCGTTTCTTTCGCTGCGACGGGGTGGGTGTCAATGCACTCCACCTCCGCGGGTTCGCCTGCGGCGAGCTGGTTTTCGACGATCAGATGGATCACTGCATGGAGACGGCGATTGGGTATGGCGGGATGGCTGGCTGCGGGGTGACGGTGAGCCCGCTGGATCGCCGCCAGTCGTTCACTCTCCTCTAGGCTCAACCAGAGGGTCGGGTCTGGAGCGCGCTCGGCGTCATACTCTCCGTCCGCCGAGTCCAAAAGATCGAGCTGCTCCCGGACGCGGCTAAAGTCCATGGCCTCACCGCCCGGGATGGTCGCCGTGCTCCTCTCGATCTCGCACAGCAGCTGTTCGACTTTTCGCCGGCCGGCCCGGCTCTTTGCGATCTGCCGCGGCGTCTTCCCTGAGAACGCCGGCAGAGGAGTGTCCGGCCACTTGGCATAGTAGGCGCGAAGGGCTTCGGTCATCACCGCCTGTTCTTGTGGCGTGGGCGGGGTGGGTTCGCGATGCGCCTCCCCTGAGGTTTCGGCTGTGGCCCGGACGGGATCCTTGATCGTGTCCATCAGGTGGAGCACGAGTCCGGGCAAGCGCGTCTGGAGCAGCTGCTTGCCGCACTCCAGACGTTCGCGCGAGAGGGTTTCCAGGAGAAGCCCGCCGGGCTCTAGGGTGATCTGTCCAAGCGCCGTCTTCCCAAGACCCGCTTGTCCCGTGCCGCCGAGCCAGACAAAGACATCGCCATTGGCCTCGATGTCCTTGTGTGCGCTCAGCCGGCGACGCACCGACTCTTCCCCTTTTTCGAGGACACGGAAGTGGGCATTGCAGAGGACGACTTCCGTGCCGTCCGTGGTCATGAGCTGCGGCGGTGGGGCGGCCACGATGGCTTCCTGCAGCGCGCGCAGGATGACGCCGGTGTGGGGGTTTAGAAGCTGCGTCTCAGGAAGGTCGGGATGCTCCTTTCGTGCATCCTTTCGCACGCGGCGAAGGACGGAGAACATGTGATCCTGGTGCGGTGCCGCCACGTGGACAGCCGCGCCAGTCATCTCGACGTGATCACCCAGATTCACGAGCCAGCCGCAGATCACATCGCTGCGCCGCATGCCGAAGCTGCCTGAGATCTCGCGTACCTGGATCGGCTCGTCGTTAAGGAGGTCGAACAGCTCCAGGCCTACTCCCTGCTGAACCGCCTGCACGGACCAGAGGGACAGCCGCGCCTGCTTGAGGCAGACAAGCGCCGCCGTCTCGGCGGACGGAAGTCCACGACCATGTCGGAGCAGGAAATGATCCAGGATGCGCTGGCCCTGCGCATCGCGGTAGCCGTAGCAGGCATGGGCCACCGCCATGGGCTCTACCCAGCTCTCTTTGGGAAGAGTCCCCAGGGCTCGCACGGCCGTCTGAAGGAGCGGTCGCTGTTGCTGCATGAAGCGCACTAGCTTCTGCAGGACGGCCGAAAAGCTGTCATGGGTGGCGAGCAGCTTTGTTGCGGTGGGATCCGAGAGAGCGGACAGGCCCCCAAGAAAGACACAGTCGCCGGGGCAGCGAATTGTCTGCAGGCGATGCTGTCCGCAGCACTGCGAACAGATGGGGTTGCTAAGAGCCGGGCATGTGCGCTTGCCTTTGCGTTGTTGGCAGAAGACACAGCTCATGGGCGGACCCGAGCACCGGTAGTGGCTGTCACAACGAGGCGGAATACTGGCCGAGCTGCGCTCGGAACGCATCCCATCAAGGCAGCTGTCCGACCCCTTCGCACGGCCTGTTGCCGGCGGCGATGTCGCAGAGCGCCGCCGGCTGCTGCGCTAGCCAGGCGAGCTGTTCTTGCTGTTTCTTACGCAGCGCAGCGGCGTGCTGAAACAGCGCCGGCTGCTTGGTGAGCACCAACGTAGATGGGCTGCCGCGACGCGTCGTCTCATGCGTCACCGGCAAATGGTGGCCGTCGAGAATCTGATGAATGTGCTGCCGCCGGTCCTTGGCGAGTGGCCAAGAAAAACGGGTGCGCTGCGAGTCGGAAAGGAACGCTGACAGCTCAGCGCACAGTGCGCAGCGGCACGATAGCGGTACCGTAATCGACCAGTCCGAATCACTTCGCGGCGGCGCAGAAGCGGTCTGCTTGAGCGAGTCCACAACGTGGCGATACAGGGGAGACAGACCCAGCGCTCGCAGCGTTTCCGGCGTGCGCTTCTCTCGACAGACGCGGAGAAATTCCGCTGCTGCGAGGATCGGCAGGGCAGTGGCTGGAGCGAGCAGAAACCCCAGGAGTCGCTCGCGGACCGCAGATGCCGAGAGCACCGCTGCGCTGTCGAAGAGGGCGACAAGCTCGGCATGATGAGGCTGCCACTGGCGCAGGTCGAGAGGCGGCTGGGGCATGCTGATCGCGGCCTTCAGCCGCGCCTGTAGCGTCTGCTCCTATCGATCGAGCAGCCACATCGCGCGGACGAGAGAGAGCCGCCAAAGATCGCCGCCGCAGACCTCGCAGCACGGACGGAGGAACTTTAACATCCGTCTGAGAGTGCATCGGCAATGCGCATGCAGGTGACCTTGCGCGCGGCGGTCAGGGCGGCCGCCACGGCAACCAGGGACAGCACCAGGAATCCCAGCGCATAGGCGACTGGGGAGTAGCCCACCTGCAGCGGGATGGCTTCTGCCATGAGGCCGGCTTTGTACATGATGCGCGAGGAATTGATGGCCGCGGTGATGGCCACTGCGGAGAGAAGGCCGACAACACCCGCGCACATGGCGAGCAGGGCGGACTCGGCGGCGAACATGGCCAGCAGGTGGTGGCGGCGATAGCCGAGGCTGCGGAGGGTGCCGATCTCGCGGGTACGCTCGCGCACGGTCTTCATCATGGTCGTGAGAACGGCGGCGCCAGCGATGACGAGGATCACGAGTACGGCCAGCCCACGGCACACCGAAAGGATGCTTTCGGTGCGACGAACGATCTCGGCGTCTTCGGTTTCCAGCCAGTCAACCACGTCGAGCTCACGGCCGGCCCGGCGCGCGGCGGCGGACAGCTCGGCGCGCAGGCGCGGCGCGTTCGCGGGCTGCCTGAGGTTGATCATGTAGAGGGACACCGACCGGGTACTTGCGAGCTCTTGCGCCAAGGGAAGAGGGATCCATAGCACCCGTGCTTCGTACTCCCGCGCGCCGCCGATACTGAGACCGACGACCTCGACATCGAGCGCGTTCATCCGATTCTGGGCGCTGTTTACACTCAGCGTGATGCTTGTCAGATTGCAGCGCATGGGGCGCTCCACGGGAATCGGCGTGAAGGTCACGGGATCCATGAAGGGCTGGTTGCTCGTGGGTGTGCAGCCGAGGATGGCGCCGAGCCCCTTCCCAAGCAGGGCTCCGGCTGGTTCGTCATCACGGAGCGGATGGCCGGCCAGGGCGTTCCAGGCCCAATCTCGGCGCGCCGCTCGCCCCTCGGCGACGTCGTGTCCCCAGGCCATGATCTGAGCGGTGCTGCCCCCAGCATGAGCCACGCCCATCAATTGAAGCGCGCGCATGCGGGTCGTGATCTCAGAGGGATGCGCGGCGATCCACGCATCGAGGAATTTCTGATCGTCTTCGTTGAGCCAGTACTTTGCCGATTCAATGCGGGCCTCCCGGGTGCCGCCGCCGGGCTTCCGCACCATCACGTCTCCGACCATGGCGCGTCGGTGTATTAGGTCCAGTTGAGAGCGCATGAGCTCGCCCACGTATCCTTGGAAGAGAGCCAGCGCCAGGAAGCCGACGGCCATGGTCCCAAGGGCCGCGATGCTGTGACGGATGTTGCGGCGGACGTTGCGCCAGGCGATGCGAAGGATGATGTGCCAAATAGGCAGGTTGATACGCGGGTTGACGCGTCCTCTGGGTGCCGGGAGGCTGCTCATGTCGACTCCTTCAGCCCGACGCAGACGTCAAAAGATCGACGAGGCTGCGCTTCAGTTGAGCGCGCCCCACAAGCCACGCGGCCAGACACACGCCGGGAACGATCAGAGCCGCATCGGTGGCGCAGGCGGACCACGAGGGATGAATCAAGAGCGGAATGCTGCCGCTCACGCCGGGCGGCGAGAAGCGGACGCCCGAAGCATTGATGAAGACCGCGGTGACCAGCCCGCAAAGAAGTCCGGCGGCAAGGCCAAGCAACGAGAGCAGCAGCGCCTCCCGCACCACCAGTGACACCATGTGCCCGCGGGTAAAGCCAAGCGCGCGCCAAGTTCCGATCTCGCGCGTACGCTCGATGATCGTCAGGGTCATCGCGCCCAGAACCGTGAGCACCAGGACTAGCCAGACGAGCGCCGTGATAAAGCCCACCAGCGAGGCGAAGAAGGCCATGACGCCCACGTAATAGGGATTGGAGCGCTCATCATCATAAGGCAGCGCCTCCACGCGCAGGCCAGCTTGTCCGAGGACACGTGTGAGCTCGGTGGCCACCGCGCTGGCGTCGCTCGACCGGTGCAGGAACAGGCCGATATAGGTAGCGCGGTCGGTGGCATAGAGCTCCCGCAGCGTTGCCAGCGAGGTGAGCATAGAGCCATCCTCGGCGAGCTGCTCGGTGGCGTGGAAGGTGGCGACCATCTCGGTGTCGACTGCGTTAAAGGTGCCATCGTAGGTAAAGCCGGCGAGCTGGATGTCCGCGTCGCGTCCGAGCTCGTCCACCCGCAGCGGAGTATCGCAGTGCAGGATGTCCGGCGCGGGTTTTAGCCCCACGGTTTCGTCGTGCACCCGCGGCTTCTGAAGGAGCGTGGCAAGGCCCGCCGAGAGCGCGGAAGCATGGGGAAGAGCGGGATAGGAATCGATCCAGTGCCCGCGCGCCGGCTGGGCGAGCTCTGAAGACCAGGCTCTGACCTGGGGATGCTGGACGATGCGCGTGAGCGCCGCGGGCTCCACTCCAAGCAGACGCGTGGGATGCGATGCGCAGCTATTGCCGGCGAGCCCTACGCCAACCAGATACGGCGTCGCAAACTCGACGCGGGGGTCCTGCGTGGCCCAGGCGAGGATTTTCGATTGTGCCTTGGAATCGAGCTGAAACGCCTCGGGCTCCGCGCTGGCTTTGTCGAAGCCGCCCTCTGCCCACACACTCACGTGACCTGAGTGCTGCAGGTAGACCGCGCTCGTGCGCAACAGATGCTCCAGGCGGTTGGCGTATCCGCCAAGCACCACCAGACCGGCGTATCCGATCGCGATGGCGGCCACGGTCGCCAGATTGCGTCTCCGATTTCGGCGCAGGTTGCGCCAGGCGATCTTCCATCCGCGCTGCATGGGCATGCCTTTCAGGAAGAGGCGAGGGCGCCGTCGCGAATGCGCACCACGCGGGCCACCCGGCCCATGAGTTTCTCGTCGTGCGTGGAGAACAAGAAGGTCACCTTGCGTCTGACGTTCAGGTCCACCATAAGGTCGATGAGATGTCCCGCGGTTTCAGAGTCGAGGTTGGCAGTGGGCTCGTCCGCCAGGACCAAGAGCGGCTGCGTCACGAGAGCGCGCGCGATCGCCACCCGCTGGCGCTGCCCCCCGGAGAGCTTATCCGGCAACTGATGGCGAAACTCCTCCAGTGCTACGTCGGCGAGCGCCTGCTCGACGCGCTCGCGCCTGGCATTCTCCGTCATCTCGTGGTGCAAGAGCAGCGGCAGCTCCACGTTCTCGAACACGTCGAGGACCGGCACCAGGTTGAAGCTCTGGAAGATGAACCCGATGTTCCGGTTGCGCGTGGTGCTGCGCTCTTCATCGCTGAGGTTTTTCAGATCGCGGCCATCGAGCACGATGCGACCGCGGTCGGGCTCGTCAAGGCAACCCACAAGGTTTAGCAGGGTCGACTTTCCCGAACCCGAGGGACCAACCAGAGCTGTGAATTCTCCTCGGTGGATCTCCAAGCTGAGGCCACGCAGCGCGCGCACCTCGGTCTCTCCCAAGCGGTAGGTCTTGTACACATCTTCGACCCGCAAGAACGTCTCAGTCATCGTGACCTCTGCTGCTTCGACCGATTGATTCCATCCTGCCGCTGCCGTCCGCGACATGTCGAGGTGTTGACTCGCGGGCCGCGTCTCAGTGAAAATCGCCTTGCTGCGGGAGGGCGTCCTCGACCGACGCAGGCACGGACCTGCCGGACAAAGAGGAGGTTGGGTGTAGCGTGAGCGCCTCTGGGGGCCTCGAGCTCCGCGCGCTGTCAGGCGGGACCGCAAGCGCAGTATATCCAGTCCGCCTTTGGTTTTGGCGAATGAAGAAGATCAGACTTCGCTTGCGCAACGAGCGCACTCGCACAATCCACATCGGCCACTCCGATGTGCCTGCGCTGATCCGGGGCGATGTCGCGGACGTCCTGACTCGCTCGCTCGCCATACCGCTCCTCTTTGTGTCATTTGAGTGCAACGACGCGGGCGTGCCCATGGTGACCGCCGACTCCGACACGACGCTCGCCGAGGCGATGGCCTCGGTCGCCGGGGTGCGCGAGCAGCGGCTGGTCGATGTGATGAGCCGATCTAAGGCGCGCGCGGGCCGAGCACCGGTTTTCACCGTGCGCGTGCCGCACCTTGGGGATGGCTCAACGGTGCTTGGTGTGTGCGGGCACCACTCGCTGGGTGACATGGCCACATTCATGGGGCTCGCCCGAGCATGGTCGGCGGCGCTCGACGGCGAGCACAACGACTCTCACGCGTCTCTTCGCCCCGTCGAAGCGCTCCGCAGTCCGCTCGATCTTTACCGCTGCGTCCCGCTTGGCATCGACCCGCTGCGCGAGACGGTGATGATGACGAGCTGGGCGAAGTTTGGCGTCTACGACGTGAAGCTTGGCGGCGCGGCCCCCGTGTATTTCACGCCGGCCGCTATGATGCCCGTGCCTTGGCTTGCGAGTCTCATCGAGGGCTTCGAGCGCCGCGGTCTCCTCGTCGGCATGGGACTTCCGAACGCGGTGGCGGATCGCTTCGCCTCACCCGATTCGCGCGCGCGGCTGCATGCGTATCGCCGCAATGGAGACAAAATGCCAGCGCTCTCTTCTGCGCTTCCGGAGCTTATCTGATGCTGCCCCCCGGCCCCCGGAGCGGCCTCTTGACGATATTGCGCTATATGCGCGATCCGGTCGCATCGACCAGCGCGCTCTTCGAACGCTATGGCGATCCGCATACCGTGCACATGATCGGTCCGCCGACGGTATCGACCCGCGACCCGCAGCTCATCCGTTCCATCTTCGCCCAAGATCCAGATACCTATCTGCCCTGGGGTCGCGAGATGTTCGCCGCGGTGCTCGGCGAGGGATCGCTCATGGCTCTCATCGGTGAGCGCCACCGCGCCGTCCGCAAGATCCTCATGCCGCCGTTCCTGGGCGCGCGCATGAAGGCCTATGGCCGTATCATGCAGACGATCACAGCCGCCGAGCTAGAACGGCAGCCGCGGCGTCAACCCTTCCCGATCCAGCAGGCGATTCAGACCATCTCGCTGCGTATCATTCTCAAGGCGGTGTTCGGGATCACCGACCCAGCGGCGACGCGGCACTACGAGCAGCTCTTGATCGCCGCCGTCGGCGCGGTCACGCCGCCGTTCATCTTCATCGGCGCGCTCCGTAACGAGCTATTCGGATTCGGCCCGTGGGCGCGCGCCAAGCGTTGCGAGCGGGAACTCGCACGCTTGATCAATGAAGAGGTCGCACGGCGACTTGCCGAGCCGGCCGAGCGCGACGACGTCTTGAGCCTGGTCATGGCCGCCCGCTATGACGACGGCCAGCCGATGACGAGCAAGCAGCTGTTCGACATCCTGCTTACCCTGATGGCCGCCGGGCACGAGACCTCGGCCAGCGCGGCGGCGTGGGCTTATTATCTCGTGCAAAAAAACGCCCGGGTCCGCGATAAGCTTCGCGCCGAGCTGGCGACGCTGCCGGACGACGCCGAGCCGGAGGCGATCGCGCGGCTGCCGTATCTTGGCGCGGTCTGCGACGAGACGCTGCGCCTAAACCCGGCGGTCCCCAACGTGACGCGCGTGCTCACGCGGCCGCTTACACTTGGCCGCTGGGAGCTGCCCGCTGGTGTTGGCCTGAACCCTTCGATCGTAGGGCTTCACTATCATCCGGGGCTTTATCCAGAGCCGATGGATTTCCGCCCGGAGCGGCACCTAGAGCGATCCTTCGGACCCACTGAATACATGCCCTTTGGCGGCGGTCACCGGCGCTGCATTGGCGCGGCGTTCGCGATGTACGAACTGAAGATCGTGCTCGCCACGCTCTTGCGCGACCCGTCGCTAATCCTGGTCGGCAAAAAGCCCGTGCGCCTCGGCCTGCGCAACATTGCCATGGGTCCGACGCGCCCGATCATGGTCATGTTCGAGTGACACGCTCGCACATCCCCGCCGATTGCTACGAGCACTAAACTAGGATACGGTCTGGTGGTTTCTTTTGCCGGTCATCGTTGGGGGGCCATAGGATGACTTCGACGTTCCAGACTCTCATCATCGAGATCACGGATCGGATCGCCAAGGTTCAGTTTAGCCGCGAGAAGGATACAAACTCTTTCTCGCGCCAGATGACGCTCGAACTCCTTGAGGTCTGTCGACAGGTGCGAGCCGATGGCGCTTCCGCCGAGCCGAAGATCAGCGCGCTCATCCTCACCGGCGGAACCGGCCGATCCTTTAGCGTCGGCGGTGATTTCAACGACGTCAGCAAGCTTTCCGAAGAAGCGGCCATCCGCGAATACCTCGCAGAGATCATCGACCTTTACATCGGAATCCTCCAAGTCGACATCCCGGTCGTAGCCGCGGTCGATCGATTCGCGATCGGACAGGGACTCCAGGTTGCGCTGATGGCTGACTGGCGGATTGGAGCGCAGACCTGCCAGCTCCAGATGCCTGAGCTCAAAAACGGCGTCGCTTGCCCGCTCGGCTCGATCATCCTGGAGGCCCTCCTCGGCCGCGCCAAGATGCAGGAGCTCGTCTTCGACTGCGAGTTCATCGATCCCGCCACCTCACGCGCGCTTGGGCTGCTCAATCAGCTCTGCCAGCCGGCCGAGCTTCAGGCGGCCGCCCTCGAGCGCGCCCGGCGTTTCGCCGCCTATCCCCGGATCCCCTTTGTCGCCACCAAGAAGGGCCAGAACCAGCGTCTCGTCGACGCGCTCGAGGCCGTTCGCGAACCCGCCGCGCAGGCGCACGTGGCCTCGTTCCTGGCGCGCGCGGGCAAGAAGCACTTCGAAAAGGTCCTGGGGAAGAGCGTATGAGCGCGTCGAGCAACGAAGAGAAAGTAATCGCAGCGCTGCGCAAGCTCACGGGTGCCGACCTCCCGATGACTGCGGACTCGCTCCTGCGCGAGGATCTGGGTCTGGACTCCGCGGCTCTCATCGAGCTCACGGTGCTGGTCCACACGATGTACGGCGTCGACCTGGGACGGCGTGCCGCCGAGCGGAAGGTCACGCCGCTGACCGTCGGCGACGTCGCGCGGCTTCTGGAGCGCTCATGAAGGCGTACATATCGCGCAATCGCCAGCCCCTTCCGCCCTATCGCAAAGCAGCTTCCCAGGTCCGATACAAGGAAGGGACTGTTTCCGAACGACTCGAAGCTCAGCTCCGCCGCGCCGGGATCGAGGTGGAGGTGCACGAGACCGATGCTCCCTCGCGGATTGAGCCGCGTTCGCTCGTCCTATCCGACAACGTCGTTCTCTCGGACAGCTTTTTCAAGCGCTTGCTGGCCGCGATTCCGGATCGGCGCCGAAGTTATCAGGTCGAGATTGAGTCCGCCCGCTTCACGATGCTCGCCTCCAAGCAGGCGCCGCCGCTGTGGAAGAAGCTGCCGATCCGCTATCACGGCGACGACGCGCTGGAGTTCCAGCCGCTGCGCCTTCAGCCCGTGCCGGTCTTCGAGGTCGAGCAGGGCCTGCCGCAGCGCATGGAGAAGCTCACCGATATCACGGTCTTCTTTTTCGATATCTTCGGTGTCGCGATCGACTACTGGTTTGATCTGCTCTCGGCGAGCAGCCTGTACAGCCGCGAGTTCGTCGCCAAGCTGATCGGCCCCTTCCACGGACGCGTCCCGGCCTCGCTCCTCGCTGGGTTCACCGGCTCGTCCTGGGTGATGAGCAAGTTCAACTCGATTGGCCGGAACTGCCGCATCCATCCGACCGCGATTCTCGAAGGCTGCGTCGTCGGCGATGGCGTCGAGATTGGCCCCTTCTCCTATCTGCGCTCTTCGGTGATCGGCGACAAGGCGGTCCTGCGCGAGAAGTCCTCGGTCAAGATGTCCTATGTCGGACCGGGGGCCTTCATCATGGGGTCGGATCTCGTCAATAGTTACGTCGGCGCCGAGACCGCGATCTTCGCGCCGATGCTCTACAACACGGTCTTTGGCGAGCACGGGTTCCTAAGCGGTGGCAGCGGCTTCACCGATTTCATCGTCGGCGCGGCGTCGATCCCGGCCACGATCGAGGGCAAGCAGGTCCCCTCGGGCCTGCCTTTTTTGGCCAGCGGCGTGGGCGATGGCTGCTTCCTCGGGGCAAACCTCGTCTTCTCGCCCGGGCGGACCATCCCAGACGGCACACGACTCCTCGACCACGGGCTGATCAAGTCGGTGCCCACCACGCCCGACGGAACCTACGTCGTCTCTGGCACGGACCTGATCCAGATCCCGGACGGCTTCTTCAAGGGGAAGGTGGCATGAGCAGCTCGCTCTCGAACGACATGCTGGCGTGGGTCGTGCGAGAGGAACGCCACGGTGAGTGCGTCGACGCGATGAAGCTCGAGTCGGTACCGGTGCCGCGGCCGGGAGTGGGCGAGGTCATCGTCAGGGTGAAGGCCGCTGGCATCAACTACAACCACGTCTGGGCATGTCGCGGTAAACCGGTCACCATCAGCCAGCTCCACCCCGATGAGCCGCTTCACATCGGCGGCAGCGACGCGGCCGGAGTCGTTGCTGCGGTCGGTAGCGGTGTGAAGTACTGGAAAGAGGGCGACGAGGTCATCACCCACCCGAATCAGAGCTGCGGTCAGTGCGCGGCCTGTAACGGGTTCGAGCCGCTCTCGTGCCTGCACCAGAAGGCCTGGGGCTTCGAGACGAGCTGGGGCAGCTTCGGGCAGTATGCGAAGGTTCAGGCGCAGCAGCTCTTGCCCAAGCCGAAGCACCTGAGCTGGGAAGAGGCCTCCTGCTATGGGCTCAAGCTCTTTACCGCGTATCGCATGCTGTTCGTTAGCTGTCAGATCAAGCCCGACGACTACGTGCTCGTCTGGGGCGCCTCCGGCGGGCTCGGCTCCTACGCGGTCCAGCTCTGCCGCGCGGTCAACGCTAACCCGATCTGCGTGATCAGCTCTCCCGCGAAGGAGGCCTACTGCCGCTCGCTCGGTGGACGGCTCTTTATCGATCGAAACGACTACCCGCATCTCGCCCAAGAGCACCCGGTTTCGATCCCGAATGATGGAATGCGCCAGTTCCGCCGCAAGCTGCGCGAGCTCAGCGGCGGCCGCGATCCCGACATCGTCTTTGAGCACGTCGGCGCCGCGACCTTCCCGACCAGCGTGTTTGTCGCGCGCCGCCTCGGCAAGATTGTCATCTGCGGCGCGACGACGGGCCATGGGCTCACCTTCGACGCGCGTTACCTGTGGATGCACCAAAAGTCGATCGTCGGCTCGCACGGCTGCAACTCGCACGATGCCGCCAGCGCCAGTCACCTTATCGAAAAGGGCGTCATTAAACCCACGCTCACGCGGACCTTCGGCTGGCAAGACGCCGCACTGGCGCATCAGCAGCTCATCGAAGACCGTACGAGCCACGGCAGCTTTGCCATCACGGTCGTGTAGCATGCTCTGGCAGACCATCTCACGCGCCTCGTCAGATCTTGGGCGGCCGGCAATCATCTCGGACGCGGTGACGCTGTCCTACGGCGAACTCATCGCCAACGCCGATCGGCTGGCAGGCGCGCTCGGCGAAGCGGGCATCGGGCCAGGCCACGTCGTTTTGGCCTATCTGGACAACGAGCCGGCCTTCCTCGTCGCTCTCTTGGCCAGCGTACGGCTCGGTGCGGCCTTCGCCCCGCTTGACATTGGCTCGACCGATGCCGAGGCGGGCTCGATTCTCGCCACCGTGCGGAGTGATCTTCTCGTCTGCGATCCCGCGGCCCTCCCCCGCTGCGCGGCCTGGGCGCGCAACCTCGTCGCGGTCACGCCGCGCGGAGACATCGTCGAGTGCCGAATCTGCACACCGCCCGCGCCCTCGGTCGATCCGGGCATCGGCTGCATTGAGTTCTCATCGGGCACGACCGCAGCCTCGAAAGGAATCCTGCTCGGGCACGAGGCCTTCTTCCATCGCGCCTACGATCTCGCCGGTTCGCTTGGCCTTGGCCCGGACGATCGCACGCTGTGCACGTTGCCGCTCAGCCATGCCCACGGCTCTGAGTGCCTGGCTTTGCCCACGCTACTCACCGGCGGGACGCTCTTCCTCAAGTCGCCGCGCTTCGCCTTTCCGCTTTATATCCTTGAGGAGCTCGATCGACTGCGGATCACTTTCTTCAGCTCGCTTCCACAGTTCTACGACCTCGCGGTGAAGCTCGGGCTCGATCGTTCGCCCGACCTCCACGCGCTGCGCCTGCCTTTCTGTGGCAGCGCCGCACTGGCCCGCGCGACGGCGGAGGCCTTCTATGCCAAGTATGGCGTGCACATCCGACAGGGTTACGGGCTGGCCGAGCTCTCGGTGATCTGCACGAACATGCACGACGGCGGCAAGATCGTCTACGACTCGGTCGGCAAGCCGATCCGCGGCATCACTTGGCGCCTCGATGGCGAGGGAAGCGAGGGCGAGCTGCTCGTTCGCTCGAAGGCGATGTTCTTCGGCTACCTCAACGACGAGGTGACCACACATGACAAGCTCAGGGACGGCTGGCTGCACACCGGTGACATTGTCTCGGTCGACGAGGACGGACTGTTCCGCATCATCGGCCGCAAAGAGGACTTCATCAAGGTAAACGGCCTCAAGGTCTACGCCTCCGAGGTCGAGGCCGCGATCATCGCGCTCGATTGGGTCGCGGAGTGCGCAGTGCTCGGCGAGAAGGACGCCCTTGGCAACGAGTCGCTTGTCGCCCACCTCGTTCCGCGCGACGAAAGTCGCTCGCCCAAAGCGGTCCACGAGGAGCTTACCCGGCACCTGCGGGCGGTGCTCTCCCTGCACAAGATTCCCAAGCGCTGCATCCTGTGGCGTGAGCTGCCCAAGAGCCCGCTCGGCAAGATCCTCAAGTCGAAGATCCGCGCGAGCGCATCCGACAGGAGTCCTACGACATGACGAACGAAAAGCCGCACGCGCCGGTCGGTGCCGCGTGAGCATCGTCCTCAAGAAGATCGATCACGTCGCCGTGTGTGTGCCCAGCCTGGACCAGGCGCTGGCACGCTACGGCGAGCTGTTCGGGCTAAAAGGCGTGGACCGTGATCACTCGGCCGCGCTTGAGACCGAGGCCGTGCTGCTGCCGATCGGGGAGAGTAGCATCGAGCTGATCTCGCCCTATCCGACGGTAAGTAGCGGAATCCTGAGCCGCTTTCTCGAGCGGCGCGGCCCAGGCCTTCACCATATCGCGATCGAGGTCGAGGGGCTCGATGCAGCGCTCGCCCTGCTCAAGGCGCTGGGTGTGCCGCTGATTGACGAGACCCCGCGAATCGGCGCCCGTGGCCACCGCATCGCGTTCATCTCCCCAAAGGCCACCGGCGGCGTCCTGATCGAGCTCGTAGAGCCGATCGAGACCGCGCATTAAACACGGCCTAGAAAACTGGAGACGCCCCATGACGCTACTCGCCGTCACCCCGCGCTTCCACAAGCAGTTTCTGCTCGCCCGCAACGCGGTGCGCTACTGCAACGAGCTGCACCGCGACTTCGGCGATTTCGTCCTCGCTCGCGGACTGCTCGACTTCTACTTCCTTAACTCTCCGGACCTCATCGGCCCGGTGCTCCTCAACAAAGAAGGCACGATCGATAGGGATGCAGAAAAGAACAAGATCTACGAGCGTCTGAGAAACATTGGACGCACCGGGTTAGCGACAAGCGGAGCGCAGCACTGGCGCAGTCAGCGCCGCCGCATCGCGCCTCTTTTTACCGCGTCGGCGATTCGCGGCTTCGCCGAGACGATGATCGCGACCGGCACGGAGTGGGCCGAGCGCTGGGCGGTGCGGAGCCAGGACGGCGAGCCCTTCGACATGAAGACCGAGATGAACGAGCTCGCGCTCGACGTCAACACCCGCTGCCTGTTCGGCGCCAAGCTGCGCGACGAACAGGCACGCCTGCAGAGCTGGTTCTCGGCCATGAAGGCCTATATCGAAGGCTTTCCCTATCCGGTGCTCGGCGAGTGGTGGTTCCCATCGCTGCTCAACCTGCACACGCGGTCGGCCCTGCGGGGCTTTGATCGCTATGCGCTCGGGCTCATCAAGGAGCGCCGCGCAGCGCCGCTCGATCCCGATGCGAAGGACATGATCACGCGCATGCTGAGCGCTCGCGATCCGGAGACCGGGCGCGGCATGGATGACGAACAGATCTGCCATGAGATGCTGACCTTCCTCATCGCGGGCTTCGAGACAACCTCCTCGGCTCTTTTGTGGACCTTCTATCAGCTCTCACGCGCGCCGGAGGTCGAGGCGCGGATGCATGCCGAGCTCGACTCCGTGCTCGGCGACCGCGCGATGACACCGGACGAGCTGCCGCGCCTTGATTACACGAGCCGAGTCATCGACGAGGTCATGCGCCAGACGCCCTCAGCGTGGTTCATGGCGCGCACCGCACTGCAAGACATCGAGCTCGGCGGCCAGCGGATCAGCCAGGGCAGCAACATGCTGATGTCGATCCCAACCTTGCACAATAACCCGGACGTCTGGCCCGATCCGGGCCGCTTCGACCCCGACCGATTCCTACCGGAGCAGGTAGCGCAGCGCTCGCCGAATGCCTATCTGCCTTTCGGGCGCGGCCCGCACGCGTGCATCGGCGCGCACTTCTCGCGGCAGGAGCTGCTGGTCATGGTCGCCGCGCTCGGCCGCCGCTTCCGCGTACGCCGCTCGGGCCCAGACATCGATCCCAGCGACGTCCGCCCGGGCATGTCGATGTATCCGCGTCGTAGCCTGCGCGTGCGTGTCGAGCGGCGGCAAGCCACGACCGCTGGAGCGGCATCCCGGGTTTAAGCGCGACGGCTGCGGTCCGCTCAAGGAGAGTATCCACGATGCCCTTTCTCTACGTCCTGCCCAAGCCGGGCGGCAAGGCTAGTCCAGTCGATGCAGCGCGCCTCGCAAGCTTGCTTTGTCCGTACCGTGGCTCGCTCTCGTCGCTGCGGCTCGGCGGCGGTGAGCTTTTGGCATCGTCGCTCGCGGGGATCCTGGATGGCGCGGTAAAGATTCCGGCTACGACAAAGCAGAATCCGCAGACTGCCTGGCTCGAGATCTGCAGCAGCGCGGAAGGTCTGCGCTTCAGGACGGATCCGCTGGGAACCTTTCCGCTTTGGATCGCCGAAGACGACACGCGCCTGATGATCACAAGCGAGGTGAAGAGCCTGCTTTCTCTCGGAGATTTCGAGGTCGTCTTTCAGCCCGAGCGCTGGCCCGCGAGCGAGAAGCGTCCGCCGAACTATTCACCCTACGCCAACGTACGCCGCATTCCCCCCGGCGCGCTCCTCTGGGTCGCGCCCGACGGCACTGCGCATACCGAACCGCGCACACCGCTTGAGTATCGGCCGAGAGATCCGCTCAGCGCTGCGGAGGCCCAGAAACAGGAACTCGCTCTTGCCCTGCTCGCCTCGGCGCGGGCGATTGCCTCGGCCGACGGCCCCTGGGGCACGTTTCTCTCCGGCGGCATCGACTCCTCGACCGCGACCGCCCTGCTCGCCCGCCATCACCGCGATCTGGCGACTTACACACTCGGCAGCGAACATAGCGACGAGTATGCCGATGCCGAGGCGCTCGCTGCGTGCCTTGGGACGAAGCACCATCGCGTCTTGGTGACCGGCGAGGATGCGCGCGAGCACTTCGAGCGCGCGGTGTTTGCCAACGAGACCATCGACGGCCTGACCGCCGAGACCCTGGCGCAGCTCAGCGTGCTCGCGCGCGCGGCGGCGACCGGCGTGCGCCGAATCGCCACGGGCTACGGCGCCGATCTCCTCTTTGGCTCGATGCTCCGCCACGAGCAATATTTGCAGGCGACCGGCGTCACGGATCTGCAGTCCCTGATCGAGCGCACGGCCTGGAGCGGCGAGTTCGCGCCGTTTTATGCCTGGTCTCTCGGCGTCGAGGTCCACCACCTCTTCTGGGATCCGGCGGTGATGAACTGCGCCTTCCGCATCCCCCCGGAGGCGAGCTTCGACGGCACCACCGAGAAGATCGTACTGAGGACGCTGGCCGTCGAGCAAGGCTACCTGCAGGAGGAGCACGCCTTCCGCAAGAAGCAGGCGCTCACCGATGGAACTCAGTTCAACCGCGTCCTCTCAGCTACGCTCGGGCTCGAGCAGAAGTACGCCTACGCAGAGAAGTCAGCCTGTGCATGCGCCATTCTCCGCAGGCTGTATTCCGGAGATAAACAATGAAGCCCACTGGACCTCAAAAATGAGCAAGAACGAGCTGTTAGACTTTTCGTTGCCCTATTTCGATCAAGTACTCGATGAGCTCTCGAAGGGCGATCCGGAATACGCTCAGGCATGGGGGCGCCATGCACACTGGGGCTATTGGCCAGATCCGACGCTCGCCACCGGCACGGTGGATGACTTCGAGCGGGCCGCCGACGAATTTTCGCGTCGGCATTTTCTGGCGGCCAATGTCAAAAATGGAACCAGCATCTTGGATGTAGGGTGTGGCTTTGGTGGCACGATCGGGCTGCTCAACACGAGCTATTCCCAGCTACGTCTATGCGGGGTAAATATCGATCCGCGACAGATAGCGCGTGCAAACGAGCTAATCACGCCCAAGGCCACTGCCGGCAATTCAATTGAGTTCAAGCAAGGAAATGCCGTTTCATTGCCTTATGAAAAGGCCAGCTTTGATACCGTATTTGCGCTGGAATGCATTTTCCATTTTCCTTCGCGTGAATTGTTCATGGCCGAAGCCTTTCGGGTTTTAAAGCCAGGCGGCAGGTTAATCGTCTCCGACTTTGTCGCCACCGGCTGGTCTCGTCCGCTACTCGACCTGGGCACCAAGCTTTCTCACGCTGAAATTGCGGCAACCTCAGGTACGTGCCTGCCACTTATCAGTGTTAAGAACTATCAGCAGATGGCAGAAGCGTGTGGTGTCAAGATGGCTGCCTCAGAAAACATTACTCGCCAGTCGCTGCCCACGACGCCTATCTTCTTACATCTATTGAACGGGCGCGGTGATTTTGCTGAGCGCATGGCCAAAGTGTACATCCGCATGAGAAATTTGATGCGTTGGCGGCTAATGGAATATTGGATTCTGTCATTTGAAAAGAACAATTGAAGCGATCCGGCAAGCTGCGCTGCCTTCGACCCAGCTTCCTGAGGTTTTGATGAAAGCGCTTTCGCTGTAGGGCGAAGATGCCGTAGAAGCGGGTTCGGCGAACACGCAGAGGGGGAATCAGCCCGGCGAGGCGACCCGTAAACTGCATCGGTGACCGCCGCAGCAGTCGTGGCGCACGCAGCGTCTTTTCCGGTTCGCGGTGCTGGTAGGGGAAGGGCGAACCGAGCGAGCCGTCTGTAGGGCCGGTGGATCCGATGCCGAAGCAAGCACCGGCGCGTGCTAGTCACATCACATGCCAGGTTCCGGTGACGTCTCTGCGTCGTGAAACCCGTGCGGCCGATCGTCGCACGCATTGTCCGGTCCTCGGGCAGCGTCAGGTCCTCGGACAGCCCCATCTTGCGTGCGGCGATGCCGATCGCACAGCCGGATCGCACCACGCAGTGGGTTCGCCTTTCAAGTCCGTACTCCGCACCGGCTCACTCTGGATACGCGCGCCAGACTTCCCATGATTGACCTGATGCGGGCCACTGGCTTCCAACATTTCAGGCAGGGCTTCCGCCATGGATGGGGCTGTCGCCAAATATCCAGCTTCCCGCACCATCCTCCAGCCAAATACCTCCACGCGCTTCCATCCCGGCAGACGTGCGACCGACGACGTACCTGAACAAGATCGCCATGACGTTGCGAAGGGTAAGGGTACGCTAATTTCCAATACAACGCCCTCCTAACGGAGATCGGACATGAAATCACACGAACGGACAAAAGCGGTTCAGTACATACAGGTCGCGACGGGGAACGAGTGGGAGGGGGGCGCGCAGGTTGAGCGACACAGGGATACAATCGGCTTATATTGCGATAAGAACGCGCTGTCTATAGCATGTTCTTTTGTGGATATAGGCAGGGTGTATCGGCCCAAGCAACGTGAGGGGCTCAGGTCTGCTCTGGATGCGCTGCGCAGGGGCAAGGCGGGCATGCTGGTCGTGCCCAGCCTGACGCACTTGTCACGGTCGATCGCGGAACTCCTGGCGATCATCGCGGAGAACTTCGGGCCATCGCAGCCGATCGGGGCGCTGGTGTCGGTGGCCGATGGCATCGACACGCGCACGCCGCAGGGACGCATGGCGCTGGATGTCATGCGATGCCTGGCTGACCTGTCCCTGTCCACAAGGAGAGCGCATGCGTAAGCAGTCCTCATCATCGCTGCCGCGCGTGCTGCGCGCCGTCGGCTACGTTCGTGTCAGCACCGACATACAGGCCCAAGAGGGCGTGAGTCTAGAAGCGCAGCAAGTCCGCATCAAGGCCCACTGCGTCAGCCAAGAGATCACGCTTGTCGAGATGATCTCCGACGAGGGGTATTCCGCGAAGACACTGGAACGGCCCGGACTTCAGCGGGCGCTTGCCATGCTGAAGGCGGGCAAAGCAGATGCGATCGTCGTCGTAAAACTGGATCGGCTGACCCGCAGCGTAAAGGACCTCGGCACGCTCTGTGACTCCTATTTCCGCGAGGGGATGCCGTTCTCTCTGCTGTCGGTCAGCGATTCGATCGACACGCGATCGGCGGGCGGCAAGCTGCTTCTAAACGTGCTGATGTCGGTCGCGCAGTGGGAACGCGAGGCCATCAGCGAACGCACGCAAGAGGCTATGGACGAACTCAAACGGCAGGGGGTCACGTTGGGCGGTGCGCCCTTCGGCTGGAAGTACAGCGAAGAACGCGACGCCAACGGCCGCAAAACGCTAGCCGAAGATCCCGCCGAGCAGAAAGCGATCCGCCGCATCTGCGAACTGCACCGCGCCGGACTGTCGGTCATGGCCATCTATCGCCGACTCGTCGCCGACAAAATCCCCGCCCGCCCTGCGAAGTGGGAACGGCCGACGATCTACCGCATCCTGATGCGGCAAGGGCTCGTCGCTCCGCCCAAAGAACGCGAACCGCGCGACAGCGACAAGCGCAAGGGCAAGCACGAACCAAACCGCGACAAGCGCGCAGCCATCGAACGCGCGCACAAGCTCCGCGCGCAGGGCCTCAGCCTTCGCAAGATCGCCAGCCAGCTTCAGAAAGAACGCATCCTGCCCGCCCGCACAGACGTGTGGCACCCTGCCAGCGTGCTAGACCTCCTCCGCCAGCCCGTCGCCACGTTCGCAGCCTAGTAGCCCCTCTACAGCGCCTCGTGCGCTGCCTCGCTCGCCTCTTCCTGTTCCTCCTCTAGCAGCGTCGCCACGTCGGCCCGCGTCCAGTGGTCGCGCGCCCTCGTCGGCGCTGCATGCCCCTCTGTATCCAGCCACCGCGCTATCACGTCCAGCGGGAAGCGTCGCGCCCGTAGCTCTGCCGCCCGCTGACGCGCAAAGCTGGGCAGCCCCACAGCCGCCGGCAACAGGCCCAGCCGACGCAGCGCCGGCACCGTGACCCACGCAATCGGCTGACTGGCCGGCAGCAAGTACGACTCCAGCAGATCGGCCGAGTCTTCCACGTCTACCAAGTCCGCCGCGTCGAACACAGGCGCACGCACGACCAGCAGCACGTCCGCCAACCCGTTGCGCAGATACGCCAGCGCCGGATACTCCGTCGCGTGGTCCTTCGGAATCCCCAGATCGACCACAAAGTCGATCAACTGCGCGCCCTTCTCGACGCACAGACGCTCTATGTCGCGCTGAAGCCGGAGATTCTCATGATGCCACCTGGGAATATGTGCTATCCATGAAGTCGGAGTTAATATAGGACATTGATTTGCTGATTGCTCCGCACCATGGGAGGAAGTCCGACCGAGATTACCGTTTCTTAGATGTATTGCGCCCAAAACTAACACTGTTTGGCAATGCGTCATCGGATCACCTTACATATGACGCATGGTCAAGGAGAAACTTGCCGATCATAACAAACAACCAGGCCGGCAGTGTTATTGCCGATATGGGCAATGGTCAAGTGTATGTGACCAATGAATCATTTGCCAGGCGTGAAAACCAAAGGACATTTGTTAGTCCTGAGTATCGCGGATATTTTCTAAAGACAATCATGTCATCTGCTGATGCTAGGAATGCGGTTTAGTCAGGAGACATCGCCGTGTACCGCGCGCCGATCAAGAACTATGAAGACTTCAGACGATTGGTCGTGCTTGGCCGAACGCCGGAGTCAAGAATCCTCGAATTCAAAGAATCGTACGATGTTCGTGACCCAAAGTCACCGCATGAACTCCGTAAGGACGTGCTTGCTATGGCCAACACTTTGGGTGGAACGATTCTTATCGGCGTTCGAGAATGCCTGATTGGTGACAGAAAAGTAGCTCAGTCGGTCCACAATACAAACATTGAACAAAGCATCGAATGGGTCAATTCTACTGTGGCGCACGGAATTTATCCGCCTCCGCTATTGGACACTGTTTCGATTTCAGTGCTAGATGTAATTAATGGCGAATCGCGAATATTAGCAATCAACGTTGTTCCATTCAGCGATGGTATTGGCGCTCTACAGGGCGGCCAGAACAAGGACAAAGATTGGCTGTGCTTCCCATATCGTGACGATCATGGCGTCAAATACTATCATCAATCAGAGGCAATAAAACGTATGAACTCACAGTCTCGCCGAATTTACATTATCGCCAATAAACTTCAGATCACTGGGAAGCCAGTGCAGATATCATCGCCGCTTTTTCTTCAACGGATGGAGACTGACGTAGAACGGGATGTGCGTCTTAGGCGTGAATATGGAAATTATGCCTTCAGCGAACCCAGACCCCCGCACTTGCAAGCTCAAATGATTGATATCCCGTTTGTTGCCGAAAATTCATATTGCGGTAGGGTAACAGAACAGCAGCTAGAGATTTTTATTCAGAACTTGTGCTTTGCAATACCTCTTGGCGCTGTTTTGGAACTTTGGGCGCGCGTAGACGGGAAGCTTGCGATCGCCCTAAAATGTGAACTTGTGCTAGTGCAAAGTCAGGATACGGTAAATAGCGTAGTAAGATTTAATTCGCGCTAAGCGGCGTGCAACTATTTTTGTCGGTTGCGCTGGCCTTTCCCGCCCCGCCCCCCTTCGCTGTCTTCGCCCCCTTCCGCGTAGCCGTCGCCTTCTTCTTCGCGCCGGCCTTCTTCGGCTTCTTCTCTTTCCGCTCGTCCAGCGTCGTCGTGATCGTGTACTTGCGGGTCTTCTTTTTGTTCCAGACTTTGCGGGTCTCGGTGTCGCCGGCGGTCTTGAGTTTCTTTCGGCGTGCCATGGTTGCTCCTATGGCTCGTCGTCGGAGGGCTTCGGGGGGGGGGGCGATGGGCTGGGCTTGGCCGTTGACGGCGCGCAGGATGTCCACCAGGCGCGCGTTGGGAGGCGCACCGGGGCGCGGACTCGGCCGCTCTGGTGTGTTGTTCGGCGTGGGCGCTGCGCCGCCTACCACGCCCGGCATGAACCGGCCCGCTGTCGTTCGGTCGGTTGAACGTCTGGCGGATCACGCCGCGGCCTGTTGCTTCACCCATTCGTTCATGGCACGTTGGCCCCATGGGCGACGATCCAATCGCAGACGTTCGGGCTTACTTGGCCGAGCACGATCCCGATGTCCTCGCCGCCGTCGCGGATGTGGATCGGGGGTTGATCTGGAACATGCTGGAGCTTGCGCCGATGGAGCGGCTGCACCGGGCGGTTCAGATGGCCTATGAGCTGGACGCCCTGGCCGCCAGCCTGCGGGCGTCGAGGGGCGCGGCCTAAATGCCGGTGCCGATGGAGCAGATCACGAAGCTGCTGGAACTGCTCAGCAGTTCGGGCGTGGAGTTCATCGTCATCGGGGGCGCAGCCGGCATCCTGCACGGGGCTCCGGTGACCACGATGGATCTGGACATCGTTCATCGGCGGACGCCGGAGAACATTGCGAAGCTTTTGGACGTGCTGCGCAAGCTGGGTGCCTATTTCCATCCCGATCTGGCGCAGCGTCGGTTGCCGCCGCTGGAAAGCGATCTGGCCGGGCATGGCCACCTGAACATGCAGACCAGCATGGGGCGGCTCGATGTCCTGTGCGAAGTGTCCGACGCGCGCGGCTACGACGAGCTGCTGCCCCACACCGAAGAGTTCCCGCACGGCGACCTGCGTCTGCGCCTGCTGGATCTGCCGACGCTGATCGCCGTCAAGACCGCGGCCGGTCGCCCCAAGGATCGCATGACCGTGCCGATCCTCATCGCAACCCTGGAAGAACGCCGCAAGCCCCGCTGAGCCTTCCCGCCGCGCGGTTTGCAGCGCAGTCCTAATTGCCCCGTCACCGCTTCGTGCGCATTCCCAGCCCATCCGGGCCATCGGCCCGGACGATTCGGGCTGCGGCGATGCCAATGGGCATCTGGGCGTGGGGTTGGCAGGCGCAGTCCTCGGTCTGGGTTCGTGCTGAGCAGCCTCAAAAAAACGGATTTTGATAAGAATTGTCAAAATAAATAGCATCAATTCATTCCAGCCGAGAAAATCGGCACAGAAAGCGGAAATCATTGCTTAAGTAATTTATGCTTTGATTTGCCAGACAAATCGATTCAGCTCCCTTTTAGCGGGGGGACTGAGAGCTCATCCGCCCTAATTAGGCTGATTTTCCGCGTTCTCCGTCGCTGCGATTTAGGTCGATTTAGAAATCAATTCATGGTTTTTGATCCGACCAGCCTGTAAGCCGTGGAGGATCGTGCGCTTTATGGCAGCCACCGCTGGGCATTTATGCCCAACATTTCTTGCCTGGATTCAATTAGCGGATTAAGCGGGACGCACACCTGTACACAACCCGGTCACCCATGCTGCTGCGCTGCGGCTCGACGCACATTTGCCGGGGACAGGCTGCGACGCAGCGCACAGATCGCTGACCGCCCGCGGCATGCTCGCCGCGATCCTAGCTCGCCATTGCGACGGTGTCACCCTATCTGCCCAACTACACTCAAGGCAATAGCGAGAGGTCTTGGCCCGTCTCCGCACAGTGAACTACACGGCGATATACCTTTTGTCTCATGTATTGAGTCGCCCCGTCGCTGAATCGAATAAATTTGAATTCCCCAGCGAATTGCGGAGGGCAATTCTGACCGATATCAGGCCGAGATCAGCGTAAATTCGAGCCGAATTCGGGGTTAATTGTTATCCAACCACCGGCATATGTGGGAGTGCTGAAACATCAGCCCGACGTGTACAGGGTACAATCGGGGGATAGACTCCCATCGCCGCGCCCGCTCGGTCAGATCCAGGCGCTACCCGCCAAATGCCAGCCAGCCGCGCGGCACGCCGAGCGCGTCCGCGAGCGCACCGACAACGGCGCAGCTTGTCTCGCCTTTGGCACCCATCTCAATCGCGCTGATGGTGCGAGTTGTCACGCCCGATGCAGCGGCGAGGTCGCGCAGGCTGTAGCCCTTAGCTTCCCGTGTGCGTCGCAGACGTTCCGCTTGTCCCTGCGCCAGATCGGGCCAGGGCACTTGCTGAGGTCGCTGCACTCTCGGACGTGGCATCGCTCGCACCATAGACGTTCGTGATGCAAGGTCAACCCGAGTAAAAAAGTCGTCTCCATTCGTCTCGATTTGAAGAATAAACGAGTCAAAAATTATGCCGCTTATATCATTCGTGGCAACCTCAGCCACGCAAAGGAGACAGACCATGAACCGACTCGCGACCCAATCGAAACCCAGCACGCACCGCATGCCGCCCATCGCCGCACTGCTGAATCTGGCGGACGAAAATCAACGCCGGCTGCATGACCTCATCAAACGCATGCACACCGGCCGCTGGCCACTCTTCCGCTTGCTCGCGATGCGCCAGATCGACGGTGTGCTGTATGAGGCGGTGCAGTGGCGCGGTGAGCCCCCCGCATACTACGCCCTGGTGACCTGGCGCAACGATGGGCAGGGCATGACCTGGGAGCCAGTAGCTTCAGCAGACAAGGCGCGGTCGCTCCTGCGATCCATGAAGCCACTCAAGCAACCCGTCCGACCCGATGGCCGTACGCGCCCCGCGCGTCAGCCGTGAGGGGTGCCCGATGCGCTGACCTCACAGACCCGCCGCGCGCCTCACCTGCGCAATGCACCATCCCCGATTGCGCAGTAACCCCGCCCGCCGCACATCGACACAAAAACCCCATTCGCAATTCTCCTCCCCCACCTCACACGTCACACGATGCGCGTGCGCATGTCCTGCGCAGCACTCCCCGATCGAAATAGGAGTCCCCCCATACTCCTCCCTTTTCGTACCTATTCTGTACAGAACAGAGCCCGCGTGACAACTCCGCCAGCGACGGGAAAATATTTTGTACTTGCGGGGTACGGACTTGGAGCGGGGCTGGGGCTCTTCGCGGCGGCGGCGTATTTCGCGCGCAGTCAACCGAGCTTGGGCTCAGCAGTCATGGCGCGTGCCGCGATGGAAAACCTGCAGTCCGAAGGCAGGATCCGGCCCGACAAGGGCCTTCCCCTCGCAGCGGCTCGTGTCATGGCCGAACCGGCAGTCGCCCCGGTGGCGGTTGCCGCTCAGCCCATCACCCCGGTGAACGACGCCACAGCGCCCCAGCCGTTTTCGAACCCAGTCCCGTTCGCCATGGCGGCGGCTGCGGTCCCGCTGGTTGGGCCTCCCCCCGGTCGAGGCGATCACGAACGGGGGCCGGCGAAGTCCGCCGAGCTGGATGCGGACAAGGCACTTGCCCAGGCGGAGAGTGCCCTGCGCGGAGAGCGCTTCACCGACGCCATGCACTGGGGTGCAAAGTGTCTGCGCAGTCATTCATCGAAGTGTGCGCTCATCATCGGCATTGCGGGGTGCAAGGCTTCCGGGCTACCCGGCGCGCGCGCCCAGTTCGGTCCCATCAACACCGCTCTCACCCAGCTACAGCGGGCGGGACAAGAGGACTTGATCGCGGCGATTCATACGGTCTGCGCTGAACGCGGATTGCAGGTAAATGCGCAGGGGCGATATGCGCGTTGAGCGGGAATATGGGGCGCTGTTCTTATATCTGTGAATGGAAAAAACCACACCGTATAGCCATTTAAGTTACAAACAAAATTTGAGCATAGATGAGGGTGGCGAGCGCTTGAATATCCTCGCGGGCGGGGCGTTCAGCGTGACAGGGATTTTGGGCTGTCGGTAGGGGGATTAGAGTCGGTCAGACAAGGGAGGGAGCGGCCGGAGGGCAGAGT
Organism: uncultured Myxococcales bacterium; assembly: GCA_937952145.1. GTDB lineage: Bacteria > Myxococcota_A > Polyangia > Palsa-1104 > JAEUJZ01 > JAEUJZ01. The sequence goes on along the minus strand of CALFYE010000434.1, from coordinate 972 downwards.
GGCCGAGGAGACGAAGCGCGGGGGGAAACAGAGGAGACCGGACTAGCCTGGGGCAGTGCCGGGCGAGGTCGGCGTGCCGGTCGGCGGGGTGCTGGTGTCGCCACCGCCCGTGCCGCCCGCTCCGCCACCGGCCGGCGGCGCACCCTGGGTCGTGGTCGGTTTGTCGCCGGTGCTGCCCGCCTTGGGACCGCAGGCGACGGCGCCAAGGGTCAGCGCGAGCAGGCTAACGACGCCCAGTCGCTTGACGGTGCCCAGCGCGCGGGGAGCCCAGCGGGGCGCCCAAGGACTGCGGGGAGCCCACTCGCTGCGGGGGGCCCAGCGGGGGGCCCAGGGGCTGCGGGGAGCCCACTCGCTGCGCGGGCTACCGGAGAAGCACACCACGCCATCGTTGTGTTGTTCGCTCATGTTCAGATCTCCTATGGATGGGTTTGCTAGGACCCCTTCTCCGACGTGAAAAAGGGGATAGGAAGCCGGCATCCTAGGAAGCGCGCGGGCCGCGGGTCAACGGTCAAAGACGGTCAAAACGACGGACAAGCAACGGGCGGTTTTTTGTCTGTGCCGGCAATTTTTCGGACCTTGCGCGGGCTTACAGGCGGCTGAGCCGCAAAAGTCGATTCTCTTCGCCAACTAAGCGGGGTACGCTAGCGAACATGACCCTTTTTGGGGTCTCGGACATAAGCCCTGGGTTGTTCACCTTGTCCCAGGACGGCCGCGTGCCTTGATGACCGATCCCTCGCGGAGGATTCTCGTGCGACAGAGAAGAAAAGTGCAGAGGCTGCTTACGACTGCGAGCCTATGTGGCGCGATCGCCCTTGGCTACAGTGCCCCCGTCGCGGCCCAGACCACGACACAGCAGGGCTTCACGCTCAACCGCTATGAACCAACGGCGGCGGGCGAGTGGTCCTTCTGGGTCGATCACCCCTGGTATTCGTCGACGCGCTATTTTGCCGGCGGCATCACGCTCAACTACGG
>CALFYE010000433.1 GCA_937952145.1 uncultured Myxococcales bacterium | reverse complement strand
GCGTGACTGGAGTTCAGACGTGTGCTCTTCCGATCTGAGAATCTCGCCGGTCGGCTTGGCGCGGATGACGATGTCGGCGTACTGCTCGGGTTTGTTGAAGCGCCCGCCATAGGTGAGCACGTACTCCAGCGCTTGCGCGTGCTTGCCCGAGCTGCCGCCGGTTCGACCGGGGCGGCCGATGACGCTCTGCTCGCTGATTGCCTTCATCGCCTCATCGGTCGAGATGTTGTAGGCGCGCATCCGGTCGGGCTTGAGCCAGATCCGCATGGCGTATTGGCGGCTGCCCAGGATCTGCGCTCGTCCGACGCCTTTTATGCGCTTGACCTCCGGCAGGAGGTTGGCGTTGGCGAAGTTGTAGATGAACTTCTCATCGGCCGCGGTGTCCGTGCTGTACAGGTTGACGAACATCAGCATGCTGGACTGCACGGGAGAGACGACCACGCCCTCGCGCTGCACGAGCGGCGGCAGTAGGTTTATGACCTGATCGACGGCGTTCTTGACGTTCACCACCGCGCGATTGGGATCGGAGCCGAGCTCGAAGATGACCTGGATCGTCGCCTCGCCCGCGCTGGTCGAGTCGGAGATGATGTAGCTCATCCCCTGGACGCCGTTTATCGCCTTCTCCAGCGGGATCAGCGTCGACTGGATCAAGACATCGGCGCTGGCTCCCGGGTAGGCGATCGTCACGATGACGCGCGGCGGTGAAATCTCTGGGAACTGGGAGACGGGCAGTGTGCGCATCGCCAAAAGTCCCAGGAACAAAAGAACCAGCGATGTGACGATGGCGAGGACTGGCCTATGAATAAATCGTGCGAACATGGTCTTGCTTTTCTCGCGGATGAAACGGCGTCAGCCGGCGGGTACTTCCAGGTGGGAGATGACCTCCTTGGGCTCCAAGTACTTGGTGGCGATCTTGTCGCCGTCCTTGACCTTGCGCAGCCCCTCTAGGAGCACCCGATCCTTTTCGGTGAGGCCGCTCTCGACGATGTAGATCTGCGGCAGCTCGCTGGCGACCGCGATCTGCCGCGAGCGCACCGCGCCGTCTTTGTCGATGACGAACACATACTTCTTGTCCAAGATGTCGAACGTCGCCTTCTGCGGAACGATCAGGGCGTTCTTCAGCGGCGAGGTCATAAGAACCTTGCCGGTCTCGCCGTGGCGCAACAGGCCGTCGCGGTTTTGAAACGTCGCGCGGAAGGCGATGGTGCCGGTCTCGTTGTTGAAATCGGCCTCGATGGTCTCGACTTTGCCGGTGTTGGCGAACAGCTTCCCGTTGGCCATCATCAGCTTCACCGTCGCGGCGGCACCGCTATCGGCGCGGGTCTTGTAATCGAGGTATTCCGCCTCGTTCACATTGAAGTACACCCACATCTTGCTGTTGTCCGACAGCGTGGTCAGAAGCTCGCCCTCTTCGACAAGGCTGCCGCGCCGGACCTGCAGACGGTTCATGATGCCGTCGAAGGGAGCGCGGACATCGGTGAAGTCCAGGTGAACGCGAGCGACATCGAGCTCGGCATTGGCCTTGTCGAGCTTGGCCCGGCTGAGGGCTAGCTCAGCGGCCGAGACGACATGGCCGTTGGCCAGCTTGCGCGTGTTTTCGAACTCGATGCGCGCCACCGCGGCCTCGGCCTGAGCCTTGCGCCGCTCGGCCATGTACAGAGCGGGACGAATCTGGAACATGTGCTGTCCCTTCTTCACCGCCTGACCTTCATCGACGAAGATGCCGTCGAGATAGCCGCTCTCAAGGGCCCGTAGCTCGATGTGCTGCACGGCGCGGATCTGGGCGACGTACTCACGCGTCGCCTCGGTATCGGTGCGCAGCGCGCTGGTGGTCTGAAAGGTGGTTCCGGATTCCTGTGTGTGCGCCTTCGAGTGACAGCCGATGTGAAGCGGCGCCGCCAGCAGGCCGGCGATTGCGAAGACGTAGGATTGGGTTTTCGGTCTGGTCATAGTCCCCTGCCAAGCGCCCCCAGTGAGCCTGTGGTCAAATCACTAGCCCCCGCGCGATCGCGGCGATGCCGCGATCTGGGCCGCACGAATACGTGAGCGTGCCAATGGGGCAGGATTCAGCAGGGATCGTGCCAGGGCCTGTGGGGGGCCTGAGGCAGGCCCAGCGGCGAGGAGGGCGCACTACTCAGGCGGAGAGCTGCGGAGAAATTCCCCAGCCCCTGCACGACGGCAGCGCGGAGATCTTCCCCAGCCGCTGAGACGAGTCAGCGGAGTGCAGCCCGAGGTCGTGGCGGCGAGCTCCGATCCCCTAGCGGTGACCATAGCGCTGCAGTCGGGCTTGCAGGGTCTTGCGATCGACGCCGAGGATGCGGGCGGCTTCGCTCTTGTTACCGCGCACGGCGTTGACGACGCTGAGGACGTGCCGCCGCTCGATGTCGGCTAGCGGCACGAGCTCGCCGGAAGACTCGGCAGAGGACTCGCCCGAAGGCTGTTCTTCCGACGGGAGGTTCGCTAGATCGCCGCTCAGATCAGCGAGCGTAACCCAAGCCCCGCTGGCCAGGGTCACGGCGCCCTCGACTGTGTTGCGGAGCTCGCGCACGTTGCCGGGCCAGTCATGGCGCAGCAGATGCGGCATGACATCGGGGGCAAAGCCGGACAGCGACTTGCCGTCGCGCTGAGCAAACTCTTGCAGGAAGTGCTCCGCCAAGATCGGGATGTCTTCGCGTCGCTCACGCAGCGGCGGAACGGGGATTGAGACCACGTTGAGGCAAGAAAACAGGTCGGCACGAAAGCCACCGCTGCGGACCGCGGGCAGCAAGCTGCGCGGGCTGGCCGCCACGACCCGCACATCGAAGCTCAGCTCGTGCTCGCCACCTATCGGCCGAGCGCGCCGATCCCTGAGAGCCCGTCGCAGGCCAGCCTGCAAGACCAGCGACAGCTCGCCGATATCGTCGAGAAATAGCGTCCCGCGATGCGCGCGCTGGAGGGCGCCAAGCCGCGCGGTGCCGTTCCCACTTGGGCCTCCGCGCTCCTGCCCGAAGAGCTCGATCGCCAGCCGGTCGTCGGGAAGCGCGGCACAGTTCAAGGCGACAAAGGGTCCGCTGCGACGACCGCTGCTGGCGTGGATGACCCGCGCCACCCGCTCTTTACCGCTGCCACTCTCGCCGGTCAGCAGCACCGCCGCGTCTGAGCCACGCATTCGCCCCAGCAGGTCCGAGAGGCGCTTCAGCCGCGCTGACACCCCGAGCAGCCCAATGAATCCCGAGCCCTCGTCGCCTCGGCTCCGCAGCTGCTCGACCTCGCGCTGGCGGCGACACTGCTCGACGGTCTGGCGCAGGATGCTGTCGAGCGCATCGGGACGCAGCGTAAAGGAGAGGACCTGGTGAGCCCCGGCGCGCAGCCCGGCCTCGGCATCACAGAGGTCGCCGCAGTCGGTCAAAAGCAGCACCGGCACAGCCGCTGCCACCGTCGCGATTTTCCCACACAGCGCAAGTCCCGCGGGGTCTAGCCGAGGCAGCGCCAAGAGGATCGATTCGAACGCCGCAGCCGACTGCAGGAGAGCCAGTGCCTCGTCGCAGCTACTGGCCTCGGCTAGCTGATGGCCTCGTGCCCGAAGCTCCGTCGGCAGGGGCGGATGCCGCTCCACCGCGATGTCCACTAGCAGCACTCGCATCCTGTCGCGCCCTCCGAACCGTAGTGCGGTCGCGGCCTGCAGCAGTAGCAAAGGCCGAGCCAGCCGCCCGCTGACTCGGCCCCCGCCCGGACGAGGCGGGATGCCGTGGAGAATCTCCCCAGGGGGGAATTCTTCCCCAGTGCCGAAGGGCCGTGGATGGATGACTCTCAGCGCCCCAAGCAAGGCGTTGCTCCGACCGCTCAACCGCTGCCAGCCGGCGAGGGCTGCGCAGTCTGTGATAGCGTCGCGCCATGAAAGTAGCTGCCATCGACTGTGGCACCAACACCGTCCTCCTGCTGATCGCCGAGTGGGAGCGCGGACGACAGCCTCGCCTGCGTCGAATCGCCGAGCACATGGAAATGCCGCGCTTGGGCCAGGGGCTTGACGCGACGGGTCGGCTACAGCCAGAGGCCATCGAGCGCGGCCTGGCTGCTCTGCAGCGGCAGCGAATCCGCGCGCAGGAGGCAGGCGCCGAGCACCTCCTCGCCATCGCTACCGAGTCGGTGCGAGCGGCCAAAAATGGCGATGAGTTTCTGGCTGCAGCGGCCTCCCCGATGATTGGCGTGAAGCTGCGCGTCGTCGGGGGCGATGAAGAGGCCCGCCTGTCCTATCGCTCGGTCGCCGAGAGCATCGCTGGCCCTTCCGCGAGAGACGCCGCATCAACGGCCCCCCGCAGCGTCGTCGATATCGGCGGCGGATCGACGGAGCTTATCGTTGGACGCGGGCGCAGCATGCAGGCCCACCGCAGCGTCCCGATTGGCTCGGTTCGTCTGACCGAACGGCTCATCCGCAGCGATCCCCCCAGCCCTGCCGAGCAGCAGGCGCTCATGGCGGCTATCGATCACGCCATCGCGGCCCTTCCCGAATCCCAAGGCGAGCTGGTTGCCCTTGCTGGCACCGCAACGACTGTCGCCTCGCTGCACCTTGGCGCGGCCATGCCGACCTATGACGGTGAGCGCATCGACGGCATGCGGCTTTCCGTCGCTGACTTGGGTGATCTAGTGGCTCGTCTGGCACGCCTCACCGTGACTGAGCGGCGGGCCCTGCCCGGTCTCGATCCGCGGCGGGCCGACGTCATCTACGCCGGTGCCGCGATCCTGTGGCGCATCGCGCTGCGAGCCGGTGTGCACGAGTTTTCAGTCAGCGATCGGGGCGTGCGCTGGGGGGCGGTCGAGGAGCTGATCGATTCGCTGGAGTCAGGCAGCTAGCCGGCCCGTCAAACTTCGCCCCGCTCTGCATCCGACCTGCGCGGAGCGCGGAGTTCGTGTTAGTGCTTCTGCACGCCGGGGAGGCGGTGCTGCCCCTCGGACGCTCCCTCTCTCCTCTCGCTCTTGGAGACTCGCATGCCACGCCATCTACCGACCCCCCTCTCCTGCCCCCGCGCTTTGAGCCTGGCCCTGGTGATTGGGCCGGCCGTACTGTCGCTGCTCGCCATGGGCTGTGGCGACCCGCCCGGCGAGCCCCTCTTGCCCGCCCCTCAGACGACGAGCCCGCCCGGGCTGGCTACCGCGCCTCGCGTCTCGACGCTGCGCGAGCTTCCCTACGACGGCGTGGCGGATGCACTGTTCTCGCCGCGGACCGCCGGACCGCTCACCTCGCGACCCTACAAATACAAAGTTCCGTCGCGCTATGACGCCACGAAGGCGACGCCGCTTATCGTCATGCTGCACGGCTTTACGGCCAGCGGTGAGCTCAATGAGCTGATCCTGCACCTCGCCCCGCTCGCCGAGTCCAAGGGCTTTCTCTACGCCTTTCCCGACGGCACGCAGAACCCGCTGGGCATGCGCTTCTGGAATGCGACCGACTTCTGCTGCAACTTCTTTGGCAGCACGGTCGATGATGTGGCGTACATCACGGCGGTCATCGATGACATGGCCAGCCGCTTTAACGTCGATAAGAAGCGCATCTTTCTGGTCGGTCATTCCAACGGGGGATTCATGTCGCACCGCATGGCCTGTGACCGCAGCAGCAAGATCGCGGGCATTGTCAGCCTGGCTGGCGCGCAGTGGAACGACGCCACTCGCTGCACGCCCACCGACAAGGTCGCGGTCCTGCAGGTCCACGGCAACCTCGATACCCTGGTGGCCTACGGCGGCGGACCGCTTTACCCGGGAGCGCGCGAGACCGTCGCCATCTGGGCCAACCGCAACGGCTGCACGGGTCGCCTGGGCTATGGCGGCAAGCGCCTTGATCTAGAGTCCTTGTTGCCGGGAGCCGAGACCAAGATCGAAGAGTATGGCGGCTGTCCCGCCAATGGCCCCGTCGAGCTATGGACGATCGAGGGTGGCAGTCACGTCCCGGCCTTTACGTCGTTCTGGCCAACTGCAATCTACGACTTCCTCATGGCCCATCCCAAGCCCTAGCGGCTGGGGGCAAGCAACCACGCAATCGGCTGGCCCGTCCCTCGTTTCGGGGGCTCGCTCTGGAGACTCTGTGATGACTGATCGTTCTGTCCTTGTGAGATCGCTCGCGACTGACCAAGCCCGGCTGCGGGTACATGGGCCGGATGCCCGCCGTTACCTGCACGGCATGGTCAGTAACGACGTGCAGGGGCTCTCTCTGGGACGCGGCTGCCATGCCTGCCTGCTCTCGGTGAAGGGCAAGCTGGTCGGCGATCTCGTCATCTATGACCATGGCGAAGCTGGGCTCTTCCTGACCCTGGGGCAGCGGTTGGCGCCGTTGCGTCCTGATTCT
>CALFYE010000432.1 GCA_937952145.1 uncultured Myxococcales bacterium | reverse complement strand
TCGACGCCCCGGCGAAAAAAGGAGGCCGCGTCCGCGGGGCCCCCAGCCGTGCAGCCAGCCCTCGCCGCAAGCATTCGCAGCCCAATATGTAAACACCTCCCCATCCCCCCCTTCCACGCGAGCCAGCCAGCGCCCCTGCGCGGAACGGCTTGCCCTAGGCCCCCTGAGTCGGCATAGTGCGCGCGCCGTTTTCGCGTCGCCGGGTCTTTTGCCTTGGGTTTGTGACGCGACGGTGGAGTCCTATGAGTCAGCGCACATCGAAGTCCTCGCCCGGCAAGAAGTCGTCGGCGAACCCGTCGGCCGCACGCAAGTCGGCCAACAAACCAGCCTCTAAAACCAAGCCATTTCCCAACCAGTCCGCCGCCCGAGGCTCCGCTTCGCAGAAGCCCACCGCCGGGGGCCCGGCTCGCGACAAGTCGGCCAAGCCAGCCCGCGGCAAGTCGCAGCCAGGCCACTCGCCCAAGCCAGCCCGCGGCAAGTCGCAGCCAGGCCAGTCGGCTAAGTCGGGCAAGCCAGGCCCGTCACTCAAGCCAGGCAAGCCCGGCCGAGGCAAGCCCGGCGCCCCGCGTACGCCCAAGCCGGCGACGGGGGCAGGCCGCCCGCCCGAGCCGGCCGCGGCGACGCGTAGCCCGCCGCCACCCGTGCCCCGGCTACCGCTCCGTCCGCCGACGCTGCCGCCCGGCGAGTCGCGCGCCGGCTTCATTGCCATCATGGGCCAGCCCAACGTCGGCAAATCGACGCTGCTGAACTACCTGCTGGGTGAAAAGCTGGCCATTGTCAGCGACAAGCCGCAGACGACGCGCGTGCGCCTGCTGGGCGTCAAGCACCTGCCCGGAGCTCAGCTTGCGCTGGTCGACACCCCCGGTCTGCATCGCCCCAGCGTGCATCGGCAGACGCTGCTCAATCGCTACATGATCGAAGAAGCGCGCGCCGCAGCCAGCGATGTCGATGCTCTGCTGCTGGTCATCGATGCCAGCAAGCTGGTGCCGCGCGAGGCCCCGAGCGATGACGAGACTGCGTCGCGCCGACCGCCCCGCCCAGCACCAACGATCGACGCCACCGATCGCTTCATCATCGAGCAGCTTGCCGCGCTCAAGAAGCCCATGGTGCTGGCCATCAACAAGGTCGATCGCTGCAAGGACAAGACCCAGCTCCTGCCGATTATCGAGGCCTGGAATGCGCTGCCCGGGCTGTCGGCGATCGTGCCCGTCTCGGCGCTGCGCGGCACCGGTTTGGAAACGCTCCAAGCCGAGCTGTGCCGCATGCTGCCGCTTGGCCCCGCGCTGTTTCCCGAAGACATGCTGACCGATGCGCCCGAGCGTCTGCTCTGCGCCGAGCGCATCCGCGAGCAGCTTTATCTGCAGACCCACAAAGAGCTGCCCTACGCCACCGCCATCACCATCGATGCCTGGGAAGAGCGAATCTCCGACCGTGGCAAGCGCAAGGGCGAGCGCGGCGTCGCCGTCATCCACGCCACCATCCACGTCGAAAAGCCAAATCAGAAAATGATCGTCATCGGCGAAGGTGGCAGTCGCATCCGCGAGGTCGGTCGCGCCGCCCGCGCCGAGATGGAAGCGCTGCTCGACTGCAGCGTGCACCTGGAGCTCTTCGTGCGCGTCGATGCCGACTGGTCGCACAGCCGGCTCGGTCTGCGCGAGATGGGCTATACGCAGCAAAGCGGGACCGGCGCCGCCTCCCCGGGGAGAGCCTAGCCATGCGCCAGAGTCCGCGTGCCATCCGGCGCGAGCGCCTGCTCCGTCGGGCGGAAGACCCCACCTCACCGCTGCCGCTGGTCGCTATTGTCGGTCGGCCCAATGTCGGTAAATCGACGCTGTTCAATCGCCTGGTCGGCGGCCACAACGCCATTGTCGAGGACGAACCGGGCGTCACCCGCGATCGTCGCTATGGCGAGACCGACTACGCCGGCCGTGGCTTCCGCGTCGTCGACACCGGTGGCCTAGAGAGCGTGCCCAGCTCGCCGCTTTCGACCGCGATTCAGAAGCAGGCCCTGCGCGCCATTGAAGAGAGCAGCCTGGTGCTGTTTGTTGTCGATGCGCAGCACGGCATCGTCGCCGAAGATCGCGAGGTGCTAGACAAGCTGCGACGCCTCGGCCGACCGATCCTGTACGTCGCCAACAAGGTCGATGGCCCGCGGCAAGAGGCGCTGATCGGCGATATCTACGCCGTCGGTGCCCCGCAGGTCTACGGCATCTCGGCAGCGCACGGTCGCGGGCTGCCCGATCTGCTCGAAGATCTGATCGCCGCCCTGCCCCCGCCCATCGAGACGGCCGCAGAAACAGAAGACGCGGAAGCCGACGAAGACGAGCCGCCCGTTGCCGAGCACGCGCAGGTCGCCCCGACGCTGGAGGACATGCTGTTCCCCTCCGACGGAGATCCCGACGGGGATGAGGCCAGCGACGATGATCCAGAGGATGCGCCGCCGGCTGCCGAGGACAACGAAGTCATCCGCATTGCCTTCGTCGGCCGCCCCAATGCCGGCAAGTCTTCGCTCGTCAACTCGCTGCTCGGCGACGAGCGGATGATCGTGTCCGAGATCCCCGGCACCACCCGCGATCCCGTCGATACCCTGCTGACCTTCGGCGATCGTCGCTTCCTGCTCATCGACACCGCCGGCATTCGCCGCCGCGCCCGCATCCCCGAGCCGATGGAAAAAGTCGCCGTGGCGATGGCCGAAAAGGCTCTGCTCCGCGCCGATGTCGCGGTCCTGGTGATCGACGGCAAAGAGGGCATCGGCGAACAAGACGCCCGCATCGCCGGCCTGATCCAAGACTCGGGACGCGCCCTGGTCATCGCCTTCAACAAGGCCGATCTTTTGACCACCGGCGACGACAAAAAGCTGCGCGAGGATCTCGAACGCAAGCTGCAGTTCGTCGCGCCCTGGGCCCTGGTCACGACCATCTCGGCGCAGACTGGCAAGGGCATGCGCAAGCTACTCGATGTCGTTGAGCGCTGCTATCGCTCGTTCTGCAAGCGCGTACCGACTGGCGCCCTCAACCGCTTCTTTGAAGGCATCATCGAGCGCCACCCGCCCCCGCTGCATCTCGGCCGCCCCATCCGCCTCTACTACATCACCCAAGCCGAGAGCCGCCCCCCGACCTTCGTCGTGCAAGTCAACCACCCCGAGGGCATGCACTACTCCTATCGTCGCTATCTGCAAAACCAGCTCCGCCAGACCTTCGAGCTCGAAGGCACCCCCGTCCGCCTCGTCGCCCGCGAACGCACCCGCAGCTAGCCGTCCGCCACGCAATTCATCACCTGGCAAGTAGCCCTCGAAGTCGAGCCAGCGGCCGAGATTATCGAGGGGATGGCCTGGTTCGCGGAGCGGGCGGGTGCGGCAAAGTTTTTTCCGCAGCGCTTGCGAATCGCGAGAAGGTACTAGCTAAGGAGAAAGATCCGCATGCGACGAAGAAGCATGATCCAGATGACCGGAGCTCTGGCGCTCCTCGCCGGGGTGGGCGCGCCGGGCAAGGCGCGGGCCGCTGATGTCCTCAAGATCGCCACGCTGGCCCCGAAGTCGAGCCCGTGGGGCCAGGTCCTCAGCGTCTGGGAAAAGGCCGTCGCGGAGAAGAGCGGTGGCCGGCTGGAAGTTCAGATTTTTTACAACGGCCAGCAGGGCGACGAGGCCGCGATGGTCGGCAAGATGAAGTCGGGTCAGCTGGTTGGTGCCATCATCACCGCCGTCGGCCTCAGCAAGCTCTACAAGCCGATCCTCGCGCTGCAGTGCCCTGGGTTGTTTTCAAGCTGGGCCAAGCTCGACAAGGCCCGCGATGCCATGAAGGCGGAGTTCGAAAAGGGGATCAGCGACGCCGGCTTCCAGCTTGCTGGCTGGGGCGATGTCGGCTGCGTGCGCATCCTGTCGAAAGGCGTCGCCGTGCGGGTGCCCGATGACATCAAGGGCAAGAAGCCATACATGTGGCGAGACGATGCCATCCAGCCGGTGTTCTATCAGACCCTGGGTGGGGTCACGCCGGTGCCGCTCAACGTGCCCGAGGTGCTGCCGAATCTCAACACCGGCGCCATCAACATCGTCACGGCGCCGTCCTTGGCCGCCGAGCAGCTGCAGTGGGCCAGCAAGCTCGATACCGTCCAGAGTGCGGTCCAAAGCTTCGCCATCGGCGGCCTGGTGTTTTCGAAAAAGGTGCTGGACGCGCTGCCCGCCGATCTGCGGCAGATCGTCCTCGATACCGCCAAGGTCGCGGCGAGCGCGCTGACCAAGCGCATCCGCACCGAAGACGAAGCGGCCTACGGTCGCATGAAGGGCAAGATGACGGTGATCGACGCCACGGCCGACGAGCGGGCCAAGTGGGACGCCCTCTACAAGCAGGTGCGCAGCAAGCTCGGCCAGGGCACCTTCGCGCCCGAGCTCATCGCCAAGCTCGAACAGCTCGGCCAGTAGCGACCGCGCACCGATTTTCGGCGGGCCAGACGCGCTGTCAGGGCACCGTCGCTGGGTGGGTTGTGCGAGAGCAGGAGCCGGATAGGCGACATCCGCTACCGGCGAAGCGGGTGGGGACGCTGACTAGCGCGTGCTGTGCAAACGAGCGTTAGCGACGGTGGACCACAGGGTGTCTTCGATGGGGATCTGGGGAGACCAGCCGGTGGCTTCGCGCAGGGCCCGGTCGCTGATCACGCAGGGGTAGCGGAAGAAATTGATCAGGTAGTAAGGCAGGCGGCCGAAGAGCTCAGCAGCGAAGTGGGTGAGTGGCCAGGGGATGGGGAAGGTGCGCGAGCGGCAGAGTTCGAGCGCGGTGCGCCAGGGGATGATGGCGGGGCCGCCGACGTTGAAGATGCCGCGCTGCTCGCTGCGCCACACCGCGAGGATGGCGCGCACCATGTCGTCCTCGTGCACGAACTGCGACATGGGATTGAAGCCCAAAAGATAGGGCACGCGCGGCCGGCGCAGAAACTCGCTCATCGTGTTCTGCACCGTCGGGCCGATGACGTTGGTGCAGCGCAGGACGACGGTGCGCACCTCGGGGTGGCGATAGACCCAGGTGCTGGCCATGTTGTCCATCTGAATGGCGTCGGCGATCTGCGGAAACTCGAGGCCGGCGCGCAGCGGCTCGTCCTCGGCGATCGGAATGTGATTGGCCGGGTGGGCGCCGTAGATGTGAAAGGTCGAAAAGACGACCAGGCTCTTTACGCCGTGCTGCAGGCAGAGGTTCATGATCTTCTGCGAGCCGACGACGTTGAGATCGAAGCGCTTGCCCAGCGATTCCTTGAAGCTGCCGGTGCGGCCGAGGTGCAGCACGGCTTCGATGTGGGTGTGGCGAAAGACGTCTTCGATGATGGTCTTGTTGTAGTGGGCGCGATGGATCGTCAGGCGCTCTTCGCCCTCGCGCAGCGTCGCCGAGCTGCGCAGCGCGCGATAGTCGACGCCGATGACGGTGTGCCCCGAGTCGAGGAGGATGCGGGCCACCCGCTGCGCCAGCCCGCCTGCGATACCGGTGATCAGAAGGGTCGCCATGGCGGTTCCTCTTAGAAAAAGACGCTGCGGCGCGCGCGCAGGCCGTCGTCGATCATCTGCTGAATGCGTCCCGAGACCTCGTCGACCTTGCGCTGAATCGCCGAGTCTTCGTCGTCAAACGGTCCGGAAAAGCGCATCGGTTCGCCGAAGTAGACGCGAAACTTCGTCGGCAGTGGAAAATATGCAAGCGGCCCCAAAAGTGGCAAAAGCGGGCTTATCGGCACGTAGGGCGCATGCAGCAGCTTGGCCAGGCCCCGCCAGTCGTGGATGCTGATGATGGATTCCTCGGCACCGATCACAGCGACGGGGACAATCGGCGTGTTCGTCTGAAGCGCCAGCCGCATAAAACCGCGACCGAAGTCGACAAGCCGATAGCGATGCTGAAACGTCTTGCCCGAACCGCGTGCTCCCTCGGGAAACACCAGAATCGCCTGGTCGTCTTCGAGCAGGTTGCGACAGTTTATCGGGTCGCCCAGCACCACGCCCGAGCGTGCGAACATTTCGTTCACAAACGGCAGCGTCGAAACCCAGCGCTCGGCCATCGCCCGCACCAGCCGGGGCGGCGACGCTTTCAGGAGCGCAGCGACGGCAACCACAATCCCATCGAACGGAAGCTGCCCCGAGTGATTGGGGACGATCAGCACCCGGCCTTTGGGCAGGTTTTCGATGCCGAAAATCTCCGGGCGAAAGTAGTCGTACACATGCCGCGCCAGCGAGTAGTAGAACTTGGCGTCCTGCGGAGAGAAACCCCACGGATCGAAACCCTGCGAGTTTACCCGGTTCGGCAGCGAGTCAATCGCGGCTCCGACCGTCGGGTCGACCCAGTG
>CALFYE010000431.1 GCA_937952145.1 uncultured Myxococcales bacterium | reverse complement strand
AATCTGACAATTAATTGCTCCCCGCCTGCATTGTGGGGGGAGTCTTAATTAAGCTGACATCGACGGCACGAAAGAATTCCTTGACACCATCCTGAAGGGGGATTATGACCCTCCCATCCGTACTTACACGGACCCACGGATGGAGATGTCATGCAGACTACCCGCAAGCCCCACCTCAGTGATGATTGCAACCTCGCCTCCAGTAATGTCAGACCGCGGCGCGCGGTCGGATACGTGCGCGTATCGACCGACATGCAAGCTACCGATGGACTCTCGCTCGATGCCCAGACTGCCGCGATCGAGCAATACTCTTCGCTGCACGGCCTGAAGCTGCAATCGATCTGCAAGGACGTAATCTCAGGGGCTAAGTCAGAGCGGCCAGGTTTACAGGAGGCGTTAGAAAGTCTTCAGCGTGGCGCCGATGTTCTTGTCGTTTTGAAATTCGATAGGCTGAGCCGATCTATCCGGCATTTCTGTGAGCTGTATGAAACCTACTTTCAATCTGGCGAAAAAGAGTTAGTCGCTATTCGAGAGTCCATCCGATTGGACTCTTCGCTGGGCCGAGCGCTGGTCAGTATCCTTCTCGTGTTCGCGCAAATGGAGCGCGAGGCGACGGCAGAGCGGACGCGCGAAGCGTTATCGCACATCCGGCAGCGTGGCTATCACCACGGCAAGGCCCCCTACGGATTCAAGGCGGTGCCGGCCCCCGACCAGCCACGGTTCAAAGTCCTCATCGAGGACCCCGAAGAACAGAAAATCCTCGGCCGCATCAAAGAGTGGGTCGGCGCTGGCCTCAAGGTGCCGGACATCGCGGCGCGCTTGGACAGCGAAGGGATCAAGCCGCCGCAGGCAGATCGGTGGCGTACCTCATTTCTTTACCTGCTGATTGAGCGCCATGGCTGGCACAACCCGCTGCCCCACAACCAGCGGACGCACACGGACGCGGAGCTGCTGGCGCGAATCGTCGAGCTGCGCGGACGCGGTCATACCTACCCGCAGATGGCCAACATCCTGAACGAAGAGAAGTGGGTACCGCTCAAGGGTCGCAAGTTCACGGATAGCAGTGTCGGCAAGCTGCTGCGAGGCTGCGACGAGACCAAGCACCAGACGCCCAAGCGCTACCTCGAAAGCATTTTAGAAAAGATGTCTCGCGAGCACGCGAAGGCATCGCCCGATGAACCGTTCCAGCGGCCGGGGCTGCCCAAGCTGGCGCAGCTACTGGGGGAAGCTGGCTACGTTACGCCCAAAGGCCACGCGCACTGGTGGCCAGCCCAGGTGCAGCAGTTACTCGAGGGGCGCTTTGAGCCCTATTACCGAGGTCCGGCCGCCGCTCACTAGACGAAGGCGCGGCTTCACCGCGGAGGCCGCACCACGTCAGGTCTCAGCCTCACACCGGGGCTGCCGCTGTTCAGAAAAATCACCCCTTTCGCCTCGAGCGCTTGCTGGATGCGTAAGAGGCTGTCTTCGGTCAGATTCTTCTTCCTGCGCTCAAACGCATTGACGGTGGCTGCGTCCAAGCCAGCCTCTGTTGCCAGTTTAGTTTGAGTCCAATCAAGCAGAGCGCGACCGGCTCTGCATTGGGCAGGGAGGATCGTTGCCATTTTTTTGTTGACTTCGGCAGGTTATGGCACCTAGCCTGTCCAGAAAAACTGGATAGGGAGACCACCGTTTCGATTTTCAGGTTGTGAGAGTGCCCCCAGCAGTGTTGGTAGCGCTGCTGGGGGCTGTCTGAGGACGGGCGTC
>CALFYE010000430.1 GCA_937952145.1 uncultured Myxococcales bacterium | reverse complement strand
CTGCGTTCCTACGCTCAACCCCCTCCAGTGCTCGATCCCATTTCGGCCGCTGCCTTGGCCAGCGCTGAAGCGAGCTATCGCCAGAGCGTCTATGCGGCCCTGCTCTCCGAGATCGGCACCAACTTCGATGAGCTACTTTTGGCGCAGGGCGACAGTGCCAAGCTCGCTGAGCTAGCGTCGCTCCTCGGCCTGCCCTCCGCGACCGAAGTCGAAAAGCTGCTGCTGTCGGATACCGATCTGGCCAACGAAGATCTGCTGGAGTCCCGCTTTGGGGTTCGCAAGAGCACCCGGGCCCCGCTCGATGTTCTGTCGGACTCCGAGTTCAAGAGCTGGCGTCTTTCCTCTTTGGAAGCTGCCTGGCTCGCCCAGGATCGTCCCATCGCCTTTCCCAGCGGCGTACCGATCTTGGACCCGGATGTTCTGGACTTCTCCAACCTGCGGCTGGGCTGGGACGCAGCGCACGCCACGACGACGCGCTGGCTGGCCCGGCGAACGGCGATCGACGCGCAGCTCGTCAGCCTAGCCACCAGCCGCGCGCTCAAAGTTGGCCTGGGGGCCATGACCATCACCCAGCCCCTGCGCGCCCCGATGGCGACCACCGACGAAAAGTGGGCCGCCTACTGGACCGTCAACCTCAGCGATGACGAAGTCCTTAGCACCGCTGCAACCCTGCCACTTCCGCAGCAAGACCAAGCACGGGCAGAGGCAGCCAAGCGCAAGGTCCTGCAAGCTCGCCTGCAGCGCTCCCCTGCATCCAGCCCCATGCTGAGCAGCGACGAACAGAACACCATCGACGCCATCCTGAACTACACCGGCACCGGCCTTACCACCAAAGTCCAGGCCGAGTCCAAAGACTGGATCAAGACGCTATTCGAGGGCCTCACGCCGAGCGCCGGCGCGGCCTTGAGTGAGACCGGCTGGGCAGCCAACCACGCTGCGCTCAAAGGAAGCGTTACCAGCCCTACCGTTGCCGCCGCCACCACAGACATCGCGCGATTCAACTTCTCCGTCGACGTCTTCCTGCGGGCTTGGGATCTTTATCTGAAGCTGCAGGGCCAGGGCTATCGCGCCATGACCGCCGCCGACTGGCAGGAATTTGATCGCCTGTTCGTCGCACGCTGGAAGGTTGGCCAGCTCTCCACGTGGGCATCTGATGAGGCGGGTGCGAACATCACCGTCACCCCTGAACTGTTCTGGATCAGCGCCGAGCAGCCCGCTCAGCCCCGCTGGCTCGGTTCTACGGAGCGCTACAACCAGTGGCTCACCGCGCTAGAGAGCGCGTCGGCCGATCCCATCATCGATCCCACGCTGATTCGCGAGACCGCCTTCACAGACATCAGCACGCTGTTTCCACCGCATGCCCTGTGGATCGCGCGCGACACATGGCGTAGCGACACCGCAGCGGCCCTGACAACCCGCAAGGGCCAGGTCACCGCGGCCATGACCGCTCCCGCCCGCGTGACGGAGTTCGATGACAAGCTGCTCAGCTACGGCCTGCGCATTCCCAAGCTCGATACCGCGGCTCTGGCTTGGTACGAGCCTGGGTCGCTGCAGAAGGCCTACGACACCGGCAGCATGACCGCCGCCCACTTGGGTCAGCTCCTGCTCAATCGCGCCCAGTTCGACGCCATCTTCCTTTTGCGCAAGCTCCTAGCCGCGGGCAAGACCATCAGCAGCGCCACATGGCAAGCCGCGCTCGACGCGCTGCTGCTTTCGATGAAGCGTCGCCTGCACGGCACGTGGCGGAACGAAGAAGCCGCCGGCAACATCGCGCTTACCCCGACCAACTTCCAGCTTCCGACGCCACTGCCGCTGCACTTCCCGCCCCGCTTCAGTGAAGACATCCTACCCGCCACCCCGCTGCGCACCGCCGCCGAGCTTGCGCGCTGGCGCACCGTCCTTGCGAGCCGCATCAACGAGAAAGCCGCGCTGCTGCAGTCTCTCGTCGACATGGTCGACCGCGTGGAACAGGCCACCCTCCCCAGCCTGCGCGACGCTCTGATCGACGCCTACACCCCGGCCGACGCCAACACCTTAGAGCCCGGAAACTGGCTCACCGACCGCCTGCTGATGGACTTCGTCGACGCACCTGAAGCCAAGACTTCGCGCGTCGCGCACGCCATCACCACGCTGCAGACCCTGCTCTTCAGCCTGCGCACCGGCGAGCTCTTCCGCCTGCGCACCACCGCCACCACCGCCCTCTATCCCGTCCTCACCTTCGACGCCGAACACTTCGACAGCGAGTGGCGCTGGATGGGCTCCTACGGCTCGTGGCGTTCTGCCCTGTTCATCTTCATGTATCCCGAGAACCTGCTCTACCCAACCCTACGCAATCGGGAAGAGCAGAGCGAACCCTTTAGGAATCTCGTCCAGGCGCTGCGCGAGGGGGGGCCGGTTACGCCGGAGCGGGTGGCGCAGCTAGCGCAGACCTACGACAAGTACTTCTATGAGCTGAATCACTTGCACGTCGAGGCCGCCTGCCACATCGCTGTTCCTGCCGCGCCTGTCCCCATCGACACAACGCCGGTCATGGAGACCCGGGAGCTAGTTCTGACGTTTGCGAAGCCCTACAACACCATGGGTCAGGCCTACTGGTGTTACCGCGACGTCGCCTTCGACCCCAATGTGTTCCAAAGCCCCTGGAATCCCATTCCAAGTTGGGAGCGAGTTTCAGAAATTCTGGGCGCAGTCCCGTTCCGAACCAGGGCAGGGCGACACTTGGTGACCGTGATCGCCAAAGTCCTGGATCAGGGCAGTTCGCTCAAGCTGAAAGCGCGAAACTTAGATGTCGCCAAGCTGGGACAAGGTGTCTGGGACTGGTTAGGCGACCAAGTCGACCTCAGCGACATGCCGCCTGCAGCAGCCAACGTCAATCCAGATGACATCCAAGTCGTTGTCGAGCAGCGCACCACCGTAATTCCTGAACCGACCCCAAACAGCCCAGTGGTTGGCAGAAGACCGTTCATTTATGTTAGCCGTCCAGCCGCTGCAGGCGGCAGGTTGGTCTACCGTCGCGGACTAAATGCCGATGGGTCTGGATGGCAGAAGGGTGACTGGGCGGACTTCCTATTGACGCATCCACTGTCAAACGGGCCATACGACATCGACAGAATACGATTCGCATTCGCAGTAATTACTGGTGGAGATCTGGACATCGCGTTGGATGAGTATGGCGGGCATCGATTCTTTATCGCCGAGCATACTTCCCAACAACCACAAGCACACGAGATCCGGCTATATGACAGTGTAAGCGCGTATGATGGTGTCTCGCTCGGGGCCTTCGTTAGCTCGCCCAATGAGATTAGAGGCATTCGCGTTGTTGGTAGAGAGATAAATAGCAGAGCTCAGAACATTCTGATCGCAGGCGATGCAGGGACCCGACTAATAAATTATGACTACTCCACAACTGAGCCGCAGTTACTGACTTCTGCAGTGATCACAAATGTGATCGCACTCATCCCGCTTGGCACATGGACCTGGCCATCGTTCTGCACAGAGGTGCCACCAGTCACCGTTGAACCAGGTGGATTTGATCCGCCCGAGCTGCAGTTTCCGCTGCCTTCCGACGCAGTGGCCTCATTCGGCTATTTTGCGGGATACCAGAAAGGGCGCCTGCGAACATTTGGCTTGGATCTAACGATTGAAGCAATTTCCCAGACCACGTTGCATGCTTATCCGAATAGTGATGACTTCGTTCCTCTGCGAGCTGGTCAAGACAGCTACTTTCGTGCGGTACGGAATCGGCTTGGGGAGGCTGACAGTAATAATTCCCCTGGGCTTCTAACGCAACTCTATGAAGCCTACTTTGCGGTTCCTCTGCATATTGCATCACAGCTTCAGCAAAACGGATTCTACCAAAACGCGTTGGATTACTTGAGGCTTATTTATGATTATTCAAAACGAGAAGCAGTCATTGATCCAAACTTCGGCGAGGTCAGAAAAGTGTACTTTGGCCTCGAACGGGAGGGAAACATCAATTCTAGTAGTCAGTACAATCGGGCACTGTCTTGGCTCTATGATCCATTTGATCCCCACGCCGTAGCCAACATTCGCCAGAACTCCTATACACAGTTCACTCTGCTTACGATCATCCGCTGCTTACTTGACTACGCCGATGCAGAGTTCGCGGCCGATACTCCTGAGTCTCTGCCTCGGGCCCGAGCGCTCTATCTTGACGCGCTGCAGCTCCTCGGGCACACGGATCTCCCTCAGCCACAAGACTGCCAGGACTGGGTCGCGACGATGGACTTCTCGTACGTGCCGCCCGAGTGGGTTCCTGCCACGCAAGAGCTGCAGCTTACTTTGATGTCCGCGGCAAGCAGCCTGCCCAGCAGCAGCGCCGATAGCCTGCGCACAACGATCACGGCCACGCTCAAAGACACCACCATCCCCAAGTGGGCCGATCGCTTCGCCAAGGCAGACAAGGCCATCCGCGATGCCCGGGCGGCTGGGCCCAAGCCTAAGAAGGCCAGAGACGTCGTCGCAGCTGAGCGCACGCTGCGCAGCCAAGCTCACCTAGCCCTGCAGTCGCTTCCGCAAGTCCGCGCGCTAGATCGTGCCGCTACACAGCATGCTGTTGGTCGATTCAAGAATGCTCTGTCTCGCCTTTCGGGCGTCGCAGCCAGCACCTTAGAGAGCCAGGCTGGCGTACAGTTCCCGTGGCTGGCGCAGCCCAGCCAGAAGCGTCAAAAGACGCTGGACCCCAGTCGCCGCTTTCCAGTTCTGGCCCAACCCGACAGCGTGATCAGCGAGGGTTACAAGCGACAGAATCGCTGGGAGCCGCTCGCCGCAAATGGAGATGGGCTAGCGGGCCAGGCAGTCGCCGCCGCCCCTGCTTTGGCGTTGGCCGAGAGCGACTTCGCAGCCGCCCAATACATGCCCTCTACACCTGTCCTGTTCTGCGTTCCCATCAACCCCGTCCTGCGTACCCTGCGCCTGCGGGCCGAGCTGAACCTGTACAAGCTGCGCACGGGACGCAACATTACGGGCGAGCAGCGTCAGCTCGACTTCTTTGCAGCGGCCACCGACGCGCAGACCGGCTTACCCGGGCTCAGCGCGAATGGCGGTCTATCGCTGCCGGGCAGTACACGGCCTAGTCCCACCGAGTATCGCTATCCACTTCTGGTAGAGCGCGCACGTCGGAGATCGGAAGAGCGTCGTGTAGGGAA
>CALFYE010000429.1 GCA_937952145.1 uncultured Myxococcales bacterium | reverse complement strand
TTCGAGCCCGCAGGCGTCGGCGCAGAGGCCGACTGGCACGAGCCGCCCGTCTAGCTCATCGCCTCCGGAGCGCGCTTGGGGGGCAGCGCCCGGTGCACCGAAATCGTGGGTCTTTAAGGCGGTCGCGGACCAGCGGCCAATCTGCATTTCAGAGGACACGATGGCCAAGCTCGATCTCAGCCAAGCGGAATTCTTGTTTCATAGCGACGCGCTTGCCAGCGCCGATCTGCATGTCCATCAGTTCACCGGCCGGGAATCCATCAGTCAGCCGTTTGAGTTCGTAGTTGATCTCGTCTGTGATGATCCAGACCTGGATTTAGATGCCCCCATTGGCCAGTCCGCGGTACTGACATTGCGAGGTCGGCTATTTGATGGCGCGGCTCGCTATGAGCGGCATGTACACGGGGTGATTGAGCGCTTTATTCAGGTCGGAGCCGGCGCTCGGCACAGTCGCTATCAAGCAACGCTGGTTCCGACGATCAAGCCGCTCGCATTTACGCGGAACTCACGGATTTTTCAAAAACAGAGTGGCCCGGACGTTACGCAGAAGGTACTGACAGACGACAAAATCCCCAGCGACTGGGTCAGCAGCCTGCTGCATGGCAGCTATGGTCCTCGTGACTACTGCGTTCAATACCAGGAGAGCGACCTCGATTTTGTGCAGCGCCTCTGGGAAGAGGAAGGGATCTTCTATTTCTTCGAGCACGAGAGAGACAAAGACAAGCTCGTGCTTGGGGATGGGGGCCATGCGTTCTCGGACCTGAACGAGTATGCCGAGACCCAGCTCCGCGATAAGCCGCACCTGCACGAAGAGTGTCTGTTCGAGTTCCGCGCAGAGAATGCACTGCGGCCGGGGGCGACGGTGCTGCGCGACTTCAAGTTCAAGCAGCCGACTCTGGATCTAGAAGCGAGTGCGCAGGCCAGCAAGTTCGCCGACTACAAGATGTACTTTTTCCCGGGTGAATACGTCGACCCTGAGCTTGGCAAGCAGTACGCCAAGCTTCGCCTGGAAGAGCTGCAGTGCAAGCGCAGCCGCTATGTAGGCTCAGGAAGCGTGCGGGCCATGCTGCCTGGCTACCAGTTCACGCTTTCGGGACACCGACGGGGCGACTGTAATCAAGAGTACCTCATCGTCGCCGTTGAGCACCGGGGTACCCAGCCGGCCGCGCTCGGCGAAGAGGGGGAAAGCAAGCAAGAGCCCTCCTACCAGAACCGCATCGAGTGCATTCCCGCCAAGGTTCCCTTCCGTCCAGCGCGTGAAACTGCGCGGCCCAGCATCCCCGGCGTGCAGACCGCCGTCGTCGTCGGCCCCCCTGGCGAAGAGATCCACTGCGACGAGCACGGCCGCGTTAAAGTCCAGTTCCACTGGGACCGCGAAGGAAAGAAAGACGACAACAGCTCGTGCTGGATTCGCGTCAGCCAGCCCTGGGGCGGCGCCGGCCAAGGCGGCATGTTTATCCCGCGCATCAGCCAAGAGGTCGTGGTCCAGTTCCTAGAAGGCGACCCCGATCGACCGCTGATCGTTGGTCGCGTCTATAACGGCGAAAACCCCGTCCCGCACGGGCTGCCCGCCGGCAAGAACCTCAGCACCATTCGCAGCGCCTCGCTCGGCAAGACCGGTGGCTTCAACGAAATCAAGTTCGATGACACCAACGGCAGCGAGGAGATGTTCACCAACGCGCAGTACAACCGCAACGACAACACCAACAACGACCACACCTTCAACGTCGGGATGAACCAGACGGAGACCGTGGGTGTTGACCGAACGGCGTCGGTTGGCAGCAATGAGACCATGAGCGTCGGGGCGAACCAGTCGCTGAGCGTCGGCGGAAACCAGTCCATTTCCGTGACTGGGAATCGAGACATCAGCGTCACGGGGAACGAATCGACGACGATCAAGGGAACGCGTACCAATACCGTTACCGGCAACGTCACCAACACCTTCAAGGCCGATCAGAAAACGGATGTCACCGGCAATGACACGCTGAGCGTGACTGGCAAGCAGAAGATCACGGTCAAAGGCGGCGAAGCCTCCCTGCATGTCACCAGCGTGTACAAGCTGGATGCCACGGCCGAGATTCACATCCAAGCGCCGACGAAGATCACCCTGACTTGTGGTGGCAGTACGATCACGATGACGCCGTCGAGTGTGGATATCACAACAAAAGAGATCACACTCAACGGTACCGATTCCTTCTGTTTGACGTCGCCCGCTGTTGACATCGGTGATGCAGACATCACCATCAGCGGAACGGCCGTGGACATCTCTGGCTCCGATTCGGTCGATGCCGCAGGCTCAGGGGCTAGCCTCTCGCTTACCGCCAATGCGGACTTGGCTGGCGCGAAAGTCAGCGTTGGGGGAAGTGCATCAGCGTCCTTGACTGGCGGCGCCTCAGTCGACATCTCGGGCGCGATGGTGAAGATCAACTGATATGCAGGCCCTGGTTGACAAGGTCCGCTCGGACCTCGTGGACTTTGTGGAGCAGAGAGATGATCTGCTCCTCATCTGCCCATGTCGTGACCAGGATGTCGCCATCACTCTGCAGATTCTGCGAGACATCGATGAGTCGACGGGCACCGATCTGTACCTGTTCTTCTCGCACGAGTTTCGTGATGCACAGGGATGGGTTTCTGCCGCGGTCAAACAGATCGAGACAGAATATCTTCGGGCCTGCGAACAGGCACGGGGGGATGGCAAACCAGAGCTTCCTCCCTTGCCCGCTGCGCTTTTCGATGAACAGCGACCGCCAGCGGAGCGGCTCCGCGGCATCATCAGCTACAGCCGCGATCAAGTTCCGCAGGAGGGCGGGCATCGTCTGATCTGGGTCATGATGCCGCTGTCTGTCGTGGACATCGCAGCATGGCGGATGCTGTGGTCCACGCTACTGCCCAGCCACGATGTTCAGCCCTGGATGCATCGGCTGCGCATCATCCTGCGCGAAGTTCCCGAGGGGTCCCCGATTCGAAACAGGATGCCCCGCGTGCGCCGTGCCTGTCCTGACTTCGGGCCAACAGCGTTGAGCGCTGCGCTGGAAAAAGACGCCGAAGATCCATCCAAACCCGAGCTCAACCGCATGCAGACCCTGCTGCAGGTCGCTTGCTTGGACTATGCGCACGGCCGAGAGCACCAAGCGCTCGAACGATACCAGCGCGTTCTCGGGTTTTATGAGGGGAGCGGCGATCTGCCGATGCAGGCGTTTGTTCTCAACTGCATCGGCGATGTGTTTCATCGGCGTGGTGACCTCGCTCAAGCGCAGGAGTGGTATCAGCGCGCCGCCAAGTCCATCGTGAAGTCTCCCACGCTGGTCATCTTCGCAACCATCGTGAAGAACCTGGGCGACGTGGCGTACGCGCAGAAACAGTATCCGCACGCGGAGCAGTACTACGACGGCTGGGAGAAGCTAGCCGCCAAGATGTTCGACGTGGACGCCATGGTGCGCGCTGAAGAGTGGCGCGGTCGCAGCCAGGAACAGCAGGGCGCCTGGGAGCGCGCGACGACAAGCTGGCAAGCTGCCGTTCATATCAGCCGCAAAGTCGGCCTGAAGCCGTATCTGAAGCAGAACCTACAGCACTTAGAGCGAGCGTATCTGCATCAGCAGATGCACCCCGAGCTCGCCCAGGTCCGACAAGAGCTAGGCCAACTTTAGGATTCGCCGATGCCCGGAGCCGCGCAAGATACCCTCCGTGAAGTCTCCGACACGATCAACGAGGTCGTGTCGGTCGCTGGCATGATTCAGGATCCGGTCGGCGCTGTGACCGGCATGCTGGAGGACAAGGCCGATCAAGTCCTCGCTAACGCCACCAACTTCATCTCGCAGGCGCTGCCCAGCTTTCCTGCGGCGTTCCTCGGTTCACTCGCGATTGGCATGCCGCATGCCCACGTGCTGCATCCGCCGAGTGGTCCGCCGCCGATTCCCCCGACGCCGCTTCCTCCCATCGGCATGGTTGCGCTGGGAACCTGCATCTCGGTCATGATCAACGGCCTCCCTGCCGCTCGCAGCGGGGATGTTGGCTTCAACCCCACCTGCTGCGGCATCCCGCCGATGTTCGACATCTTCACGGGATCGTCGAAGGTCTTCATCGGTGGCAAGCGCGCCGCACGCATGATCGACATCACGATGCACTGCAAGCCAGGCGAAGGCGCCGCGGCTGCCGCCAGTGGCGGCGTGTTGTCCACACTGGGCAAAGTCGCGACCGCCGCAGCCGTCGGCGCCGATGTCATGGACGCGGTCGAGGGAGACCCCGCCGCCGCCGCTCGGCTGGCAGTGATGGCCGCACAGGCCGCAGCGGATGCCGTAGCCAACGCCATGAAGGCCAGCATGGGCATGGACGCCTGCGTGCCACCCGGCACGATGGGAATGGTCATGCTCGGCGCCCCCAATGTCCTCATCGGCGGCTTCCCCATGCCTAGCTGGTCGGCCATTG
Source organism: uncultured Myxococcales bacterium (assembly GCA_937952145.1). Classification (GTDB taxonomy): domain Bacteria; phylum Myxococcota_A; class Polyangia; order Palsa-1104; family JAEUJZ01; genus JAEUJZ01. Next base: position 809 of record CALFYE010000429.1, on the reverse strand, counting down.
CTGGGGGGTTTATGAAGCTGCTCAAAGGCAGAAAGAAACCCAGCAATTCGGGATGCGGTCGGCCAGGAGAGCCTGTTGACGTTGTCACTGGTGAAAATGTCGATGATTTTGTCGATTATGAGGGAAATGAAAACAACGCATTCCTGTGGAAGCGGTACTACAGTAGCACATGGTGCAATAAGCCAGGCCCCATGGGGCCCGGCTTTAGGCATGAATATCAACGTGAATTGATTCGCGATCTTGATGGGTTCAGGTATGTAAACCCAGAGGGAACTGTTACTGATTTCCCAGTGCTGTCGGACGATGGAGCCGAAGTTGCAAAAGAAGGGGTTCTCCTTCGCCGAATTTCGCACTGTGAGTATATCGTCGAAGCATTCGAGCAGCCATCGATGGTATTTGTGTTCAGCGACCAGGCGTCTGAGGCCCGCCTGTGTTGGCTGCGATCCGATGAAGAAACGATCGAACTTCAGTACGACAACACCAACAACCGTCTATCCATCATCGCCGCTGTTCATTGGCGAATCAAAATCCAATATAATCCGCAGGGTCAGCTTTGTCGCGTAGTGCGCTGGGTTTCCTCGCTGGCAGAGGAGGCGACGCTGGCTGCCTATGATTACGATCAAAACAACCGGCTGGTCAGGTGGACCGACGCCGCCGGGCATCATTCCTCATATGAATATGACAATGCCCACCGGATGACCCGCAAGACAGATCGGCGGGGCTACTCGTTCCATTACGTCTACGATTCCCAGGGGCGATGTGTTCACACATTTGGTGATGACGGACTATATGATGTCCGCCTTCGCTAT
>CALFYE010000428.1 GCA_937952145.1 uncultured Myxococcales bacterium | reverse complement strand
CGAGGCCAAGCAATACCTTCGCTGGTTCCCCAGCGCCGAGCAGCAATGGCCCTGCATGTTTACCATCCAGCCCTATCAGGACCCACGAGTCCCTGCTCCCGGCCTCTACATCGTCGCCTACTTCACCCCCGAGGGGACGCTTCATCACGATCGCTACTTCAAGATGCTGATTCCCTTCTTCGAGCCAAGGGTCAAGTGGAGCCGCGGGGACCGCAAACTCATCCTCGACCCCCCAGCGGTCAGGCTGTAGCGATTCCGTCCCCTTCGACCCGATCCCGCCTCCGACGTGGAGATCGGCGGGCTTGGCCAGCCAGCGCTGCACCAGTGCCGCGGCCACAGCCGCAGCGATCTTGACGATGAAGTCGAGGACATGGTCGAGGACGTGCATACCCGCAGGCTGCACGATCTCGAACGCGGCCAGGGGCAGTGGGCCCAAAGTGGGCCCACATTTGGCGCGTCTTTCGAATGATCCACCCAGCTATTCCAGCGATGGCGCTGGGCTCTTGGCCGGGCTGAATTGCATGCGCGCCATGTTGGTGACGATGTTGTGGGCGATGTTGTGGCGGTTGCGGCAAACTCAGCTCACCGAGCCCCTCCGCATCCGCGGCCACGCGCCCGCCGCGGCTAGAGAACGGCCCCCAGCTGCGCGCAGGAGCGCGGTCATGCAGCCGGCGCACCTGCGGCACATCCCGGCGGCGCCCGGGTTGAATCGCGGAAGCTGGCGCCGTACGATCCGCCCACACCATTTTCTAGGGGGTACACCATGGCAGACCCGGTAGGCGTGAAGCCGAGCAGCGGGCGAAAACGGCCTCACAGCCAACTTCGTGGTGACCGACGGGCCGCCGCAGCCTACGGTTGCCTACCCGACCGTGAGCTAGGACCCCCACAAGCCGCGCCGGGCGCGATCGTCGCGAAGTAAGCGGCAAAGCCCCAGAACGCGCCCAGCAGCGCTCCAGCGCCCCGCACCGCGGGGGCGGCGCAGTCCGCCCTGTAGGCCCGTGTAGGGTGGTTGTCGAATCCAGATGCGACCGACACCGACAGGGCGCGGCGGGCTGATATCCGGCGCCGCCGAGCTCGGAGGGACCGGCGGAAAGCCCGGCGCCGGCGAGCTCGGAGGCGCCCGGCCGTGCCGTACCAGAGCTCGCCCAGGGCGTAGCGCAGCCCCGCCCCTATAGCCGCCTTCGCATCATCAGGAATCCCAGGATGCAGCGGAGTTCCGAGGCAGTTTGGACGTTCCCCAGAAAGCGGACTGGGTCTGTTCCGAAATGCGAGCGGCTGGGCCTAGAGAAGATCAAAGAGAGGGCGCTAGCGTCGGCGATGCGGGCGGTGATACTCGGCGCTGTAGTCGGTGATACTCGGCGCTGTGGTCGGCGCTCGGGCTGGTCATGGTCTGCGCGCAGGACGGCGATACTCGCCGCTTGGCGTAGGGTCGCTCGTAGATAGGTGGCACTTGTTCGCCAATGACTCACGATTCACAGTCCTGATCGGAGTGAAATTGTGGTGTAGCTGGGACGCGGCTGCGATGCGATCGCGATGCGGCTGGGACGCGAGTGGAGCGAGGACAGAATGCGACTGGCACGCGACCGCGATGCCATCGCGGCGCCATCGCGGCACGATCGTGATGCCATCGCGGCGCCATCGCGGCACGATCGCGATGCCATCGCGGCGCCATCGCGGTCCCATCGCGGTGCGACTGGGATGCCATCGCGATGCGAATCGGGACGCGATCGGGGTGCGCATGAGCCGAATCAGATATCAATCGATGAAGGTGATAATGGATGGGCTGATAGCACAAGGGCATTGTTGGGAGGCAGCGGTTTCCTCCTATAAAGCGGGCATGCCATGCGCGTGCCAATCGTACCGCGATGGCGTCCCAGTCGCATCGTGATCGCGTCCCAGTCGCGTCGTGATCGCGCCGCGATCGCAGCCCGGTCGCATTTCCAGTCGAGCGACGAACTTGAAGATCTGCCCATTGCATTAGGCCTACCAAGAGGCCAAGAGCCGGGAAAAGGTCGGGCGCTGGCGCTCGGAGGTGGCGACTCGCCGATTGGGCCCCCCATCACACAGGCCCACAGGCTGTCTACCTCGTACGGACCGAGCGTAGCCTGGAGGGGACAATGCCTCGTACGCAGACGTACGAGGGCGTATGGAGTGGTGAGTCGGTGGTGGGGTCCTCAGGACCAGGGCAAGGGGCTACGTCGCTGGTGCTTACGAACGGGGGCACCCTGATGGGGGTCGAGGTCGTGGGCGGTCAGGCCGGGTCGTGCGGGATGATTTATCTTTCCGCGCAGCGACGGTTTGAGACCGCGGCCGACGGGTAGTTGGGCGTGCGCTCCTCGACGTTGGTGAGGTCGGAGCGTCAGTTCATAGTGCGCGGACGCCTATAACCTATAAGCAGAACAGAGATGAAAAGCTCGCCCTAAGATGAAGCGCTTGACATGTCGGAAAATGTAGGCTTACCGTCCAATTGCTTGTAGAGATGGTCATCATCGAGAACCAAACGCCCTTCGCTACAGTGGACTTTTGCGCCGTCGACAAGCGCGGTCAGGGGCTGGTCGTGACCTGCGTGTGTGGAACGTTCTGTCTCCCGGAGCCCGACCGACTGAGCCTCGCTCCGCTCGAACTTGCCGATACGCAAGAACCACCGCCGCTCGCCGACCGCTTCGTCGGGGAGCCCGGCAAGAGCAGCCTGCGAGAGGCCGGACAGGCCGTGTACGGGCGGCCAGGCACCGACATCACGTTCGAAGGCAGCGCGTGGGCCCCGGCGGAACGGCCCGTGGACTCCATGCTGGTCAGGGTGCGCGTCGGGAACCATCTGCGCGGCGTCCATGTGTTCGGCGAGCGCGTCTGGACCCGCGGGATCTTCGGGCTCGCGGCAAGCGCCCCGCGCCCCTTCGTCTCAATGGAGCTCACCTACGAGCGCAGCTTCGGTGGCGTGGCTCCGAACGGCCTGCTGTTCGATGAGCACAACCCCGTGGGACGAGGGTTCGGCGGAGCGCGCGACAACGACCTGCTACCCAATCTGGAAAACGCCACGGGCAGAGGCCCCGACGCGGGAGGGCGCGGACCCGCTGGCCTCGGACCCATCGCTTCGCACTGGCGCGATCGCGCCAAGTTCGCCGGGTCCTACGACGAGACGTGGATCCGCGAGCGGGCTCCGCTCTGGCCTCGGGATCTGGACCTTCGCTTCTTCTGCGCAGCGCCCCCGGGGATGACGGCCACGCCATGGCTGGTCGGTGGCGAGGAGGTCGTGATTGCCGGCGCTTCACCGCGCGGCACCTACCAGTTCACGCTGCCTCGCTATGCGCTTGTGGGCGTCGTCCTGATTCGTGGGCGCCCGAGGCGCAGTTTGCTGCGGCTCGATGCAGTCCACTTCCAGACCGATCTCGGGAAGGTCAAGCTCTACTGGCGGATGGCGATGCCCTTCGAGGCGTCGGTCAGCGAGCACGAGCTCACGACCATCCGTCCGCGCAAGTCCTGGGAGGTCGCCTGATGCGTTCCGCCCTGGGAGTCCAAGCGGCGGGCGCGTGCACACCCCTCGGACTCGCCCTCGTTCCGACCGTGGCGGCCGAGCGCGCGGGCATTCGTCGCTTTGCACTGGTCGAGGCCCCAGGGCCTCGCGGCGACGCATGCACGGCCTCGCGACTATCGACCATCGCCCCCGAATGCACGCGACGCGAACGTGTGTATGCGTTGCTGCAGCACGCCGTCGAAGATTGCGCACGACAGCTGACGCAGCGGAGTCGCGTGATGACTCTGGTTTGCCTGCCCGACGGACTCCAGCATGTGGCTCACGAAGCCCAAGCGATCATGCGGAGCGCCGTCGCCGCACGCTCGCACCTCGACCACGCGGCTTCTGGCAACGTTCTGTTCGGAGCGCGAACCATCTTTCTCGAGGCAATGGCCGTGGCGCGACGCGCACTCGAGCAAGACAGGGCCGACGAGGTGCTGGTGGGCGTCGCCGATTCGCTCGTTGATCGCGAGACGCTCGCCGAGTTGGCGAGACTCGGCGCGCTGCAGGGCGAGAGAAACCTCGATGGCATCTTTCCGGGAGAAGCCGCGGCCTGTCTGTCACTCGCTCTGCAGCGGCGTCGAGCCATGCGCACCGGTGTCAGCGGGCTGCTGAGCTCGTACGCCTGTCAGGTGGACGCGGGCTCCGGGACGCCGGCCGACGTGTCCATGTCGGAAGCGCTCGGGCGCCTGTTCGACGAAGCCCGCTCTGACTCGCCTGACAGCGCGGTGGACGTTGCGTGGTCCGCGCAGAACGGCCAGAGCCGCTGGGACCGCTACTTCGCGTATGCGTATCTGCGTCACGCCGCGTGGTTTCGCGATCCGCTGCGCGCGAGGTCCATCGCGCAGGCCTACGGCGACCTGGGCTGTGCGGCGCTGCCGTTGGCTGCGGCCGTCGCCATGGTGCCGTCGCTCCGCGCGCCTCGACCGGGACAGGGCCAAACGAGCTTGATCCATACGCTCTGTGATTCCGGACGCGGCGGATCGCTTCTGGTCGAGGCCGACGCATGAGCGTGTTCGGCAACGGCCGCTCGATCCTCCACAAGGGAGATGGACGCGTGCAGACATCGGGCACGCCGGACGTCTGCAAGACGCCGTCGCCTGGCGGTCCAGTCACCATTCCTTACCCGAACATCGCCAAGGACTCGGACCTCTCGGACGGCACCACGTCCGTGAAGATCGAAGGAAACCCTGTCGCGCTGCAGAGCTCCAGCCTCGCCACCAGCACCGGCGACGAAGCGGGTACTGCGGGCGGCGGTGTGGTCTCGTCGAAAACCAAGGGCAAGTGCACGTGGGTCGCGGCCAGCTCCACCGTGATGTTCGAGGGAAAGGGCGTGGTTCGCTTCCTCGACACCTGCCTGCACAACGGCAACACCTCGAATGCCGGCGGGCAACCCGCACAGGGAGCGCCTGGAGCTGGCGGCGGCGGTGGCGGCTGCAACACGCACTCCTGGGAACGCCTGAAAGACGACGACACCACCGAGGACCGCATCAAGGCACTCGAGAACGACACCGGCAACGCCGGCTCGGCCTACAACGCGTGCCTCGCGCGGAAGTTCCTGGCTCAAGGAAAGTCGGTCGACGTGAGCGCGCGCTACAAGTGCATGACGTGCGGCGCGTACCAGGAGGTCGACTTGATCGTCGACTCCAAGCCGGTAGAGTGTAAGGCCGGCAATCAGGGCGCCAAAAAGAAGCAGACCATGAACTACGTGCAAATCAGCCAACAGCACTTCGGCGGTGCGCCGGTTACCGTGATGTGCCAGTCCGCAACCAAAGCAGCCTCGGAAGCGCCTCACGTGGCCAGGTGGGGCGCTCAGGTCGCCCACGAGGCCTGTTGATCATGGCCGACGATCATCTGGTCATGCTTCCGAGCGTCGCGCTGAGACGCAGTGAAGCGCTGAAACGGGTGGCCACGGTCCTTGTCGACCACGGTTTCACGTTCGACGGGGGTGCCCGCGCGCTGCACTGGGACGCCGAGCTGGACAGCTTCGCCTACGACGATGAAGACGACCGGGACCTCGAAGGGCTCGGCTCCATCGAGGCGGCGCTCGCTGTCAGTGTCGACTGGGAGCGCATCTGCCTCGATTTCCAAGGCATAAGCTCCAACTGGGAGCTCCATGCCTCACGCGGACCGACCCCGGATGAATGCACTGTGGCGCTGAGCTTCCCGCACAGCCTGTACCGACTGTGCAGCGCCGAGGTCCAGACCGCGCGCCAGCTGCTTTTCGTGCTGAATGATGTGCGCGAGGTCCTGTCCGTCGAGCAGCTCGCCTGCGGCACTGAAACGCCCACGCCGGGATGGTCCGCGCGCCAGCTCGATCACTTCATCCAGACCCAACTCCAAGCGCACAGCGGCCCCACCCCCACCATGCACACGCTCCTCCTCACGCGCGCCCGCGAGCGGCAGCTCCGGAACACCCTTGCGCTCGGCGACGCGTGGCATTCATTCGACCTGACGACCGAAGCCGTCGCGCTCAGTCAGCTCCGTGTGCAGTAAGCGACATTCTGTACTCTTACTCCTGGTCTTCGATAATGCAATGGTCGAAGACGTTCTTGCAAAGCTCGCGCACCGTCCGCTCGTCCTCGCGCAGGTGCGCGCTGTCTGCCTAGCCCGGCTCGTCGCAGGTCGTGACCTCGTAATGCGCCATCTCGTGTGCAGCTTCCGCTTCCGCGCAGGCCACGCACTCGTCGACGGACACGTCGCAGGAGGGGATGCCGCAGTCGCCTTCCAGCGTGCCATAGTCGGACGGATCGTACACCTCGCCGATTTCCGCCGGCGAGTTGACAAGCAGTCACCGTAGATCGCGTCGCAGGAACTGTCGTCGAGAAGGAACATCGCCGCGAACCCGCACAGGCGTTCCTTCGAGGTTGCGAGCGCCGGGTCGTACTGCGCGTTCAACCTGTTGCACAATGCGATCTTCTCGTCGTCCTCAAGCTCTGACAGAAGTGTGCTCGACCCGAGTGTGGGGGTGGACTTCGGGCTGTTCGCCGCCGGCACTGCCGCCACCATCGCCGCCACACAGACAATGAGCGCCGTGAGCGAGCAGAAGGCATAACTTGGACTGGATCGACATGATGAAGAGATAAACCGAACGAGTGTTCAGTTTCTTCACTAGCTCCTCCACGCCGCTGCAATCAGACCTGCTCTTCCCGCTGCAGCAGTGCTTGCGCGGCGACACCATCTTGGGCGAGTCCGCCCGATCGCCTGGGTCGGCCGGTTCGCTGCCTATGGACATAAGCGTCACGCCCAAAGAGCTTAGAGCGGCAAACTTCCCAACCCGGTCGCCATGGTGGTCCTTTACGCCAACACTTTCGCCACGGCCCCCCCGATTGGTGGAGCTGCAGTCTGATGTCCGTGCCGCCGTTCCATCCGCAGCCACGCGCCTTCTCGCACCCCTACAAACCTGGATGTCCGACGACGGATTACTGAACAATGCGAGGTCAGTGTACTATGCTCTTGCCCTGCCCTTCGGTCACGGGTTCAACGGCGCCCTACTACGCTTCCCCTGCGCGTTCCCCATCAGCCGCATATAGCCTATTTGTCGTCTGAGATTGGCTACTACTGCCTTGGCGACAGTAAGGGTCGATCCGTCGAGCTGAGCCGCCAAATTGTTCCGCTGACCGAATGAGCTTGCTCGGAGGCAACGGGTCATGATCGCGTCCATTTATGCGCTTGGTGCCCCTTCGTGTTCCTCCAACCATTCCCCGTGTCGCGCTTCAACTCATTTTGTCGTCGCAGAGTATGCGCCCGATTGTCCGCATATTGAACGCCGTGGCTGAACAGGCCAGCCTCCGCGCTGGAGGTGACTCATGGCCCACGATCATTTCGGCTCTTGTGTCGGAA
>CALFYE010000427.1 GCA_937952145.1 uncultured Myxococcales bacterium | reverse complement strand
ATCTACACAGGCGAAGACACTCTTTCCCTACACGACGCTCTTCCGATCTTGTTGGCCTGCACCACACCGACGCGGATCTTGGGCGCGGCCGCCCGCACTTTGTCGACCTGATGGATGCGCATCATGCCGTAGCCGAGCACCAGCAGGATGGTGACCGCGGCCAGAATCGGCGGTCGCAGAGACGGACCGATAAGCAGGCCGCGACGCGGCAGGATGCGCCCGCTGGTGAAGATCAGACCCAGCTGCCACAGCGCAGCGTTCGACAGCACAAGCACGAAGCTCACCCCCAGCGGCCCGGTGATGTCGGCGATCTGGATCACCGGCGGCACCCAGGCCTGAGTAATCGACAGGTACCAGGGGAAGACGTAGGGCACGCAGAGCTCGCAGGCCACCCAGACAAGCGGCACCAGCCACGTCACCGGCACATCGACGTGGCGACGCAGACGGCAGATGATGGCGGCGAAGAGGCCGAAGGTGATGGCCTGGTAGCCGATGAGCAAAAGGAACAGCGGCAGCGCGGCGATAAACGGCAGGTGGCCAAAGCGCATCAGCAGGCCGACGATCCAGTAGAAGCCACCGCCGTTGGCGAACAGGCCGGTGACAAAGCCGTACAAAAACGGGTGGCTGGTGCGCGGTCGTCCCTGCCGATCGAGCAGCACCCACAGCAGCGGCACCATCCCCAGCCAGCACAGCGGCCAGATGTCGAAGTCGGCGCAGGCCAGGAACAAGAGCGTTCCCGACAGCGCACACAGGAGCACACGGCCGACTGCATGGCTCAGAAGGAGCGTGCTGAGCCGGCGCAGCCAGCGCGGCATCCGCGATTTCTGGCTCGGGTGGGCGTCGCTCTCGCTGGGGGCGCGGGTGGTGGACGCTGCGGATTCGCCGGCTGGGGCCGTCGCCGACGGGGACGGAGAGTGCTCACTCATTGGCGGCAGCATATCACCCAACCCCGGCCCGACGCAGCCCTGCCTCGCGGGACGGATTCTCGGCAGCGCTCCGCTCATCGCACCATGGCGCGGCGATAGCGGGGGTCACACCGGCTCTAGGTCCGCCCCGCGCCCCGGGCCGGCATTTGAGGGAAACCTGAAACGGCGACCCCAAAACGATGCAAAATGGTGCTTGTAGCCGATGGCAGTGCAGTCGCAAATTCCCCTCATGTTTACGTCCACTGCACGCCCCATCCCCGGTCGAGGGTGGCGATGAAGAAGCCCGGTCTGACCTTCTGGATTGTCGTCGGCCTGCTGCTCGGTATCGCCTACGGCTACTTCTTCCCGGGCCATGCGGCGGCCATGAAATCCGTCGCCAAGCTGTTCATCCGGCTGATCAAGATGCTGGTCGCGCCGATCATTTTCTCGACGCTGGTCGTCGGGCTAGCGGGTGCGGGGCATCAGCACATCGGGCGCTTATTGCTCAAGGCGCTGACCTGGTTCTGGGTGGCGACCGCGGTGGCGCTGACCATCGGGCTGACCATTGCCAACACCATCAAGCCGGGCCTTGGCGCAGTGCAGCGGACCGGCGTTTCGTTCACCCCACCGACGGCGGCCAAGTCGTTCTTCGAGCAGGTAGTGCCCGATAGCATCTTCGCCGCGCTGGCCGAAAATGCCGTGCTGCAGATCGTCTTCTTCTCGGTGATGTTCGCGGTGTCGCTGTCGGCGATTGGCGAGCGCGGCCGGCCGGTGCTGGACACGCTGCGCGGCGTTGCCGATGCGATGTTCAAGATGACCGACTACGTCATGAAGCTGGCGCCAATCGGCGTGGCGGCGGCGATGGCGGCGGCGGTGGGCGAGCAGGGTCTGGGCGTGATCCTCCAGCTGGCCAAGCTGGTCGGTGCGCTGTACCTGGCGCTGGTGATCTTCGTCAGCCTGCACCTCTTGCAGATGAAGTTCACGACCGGCATTCGCCTGGGCACCACGCTGTCGGCGCTGCGCGAGTCACTGCTCTTAGCCTTTTCGACCTCGTCGTCGGAGTCGGCGCTGCCCAAGGCCATCAAGGCGATGGAGCGGCTGGGCGTGCCGCCGCATATCGTCGGCTTCGTGCTGCCGGCCGGCTACAGCTTCAACCTGACCGGCTCAACGCTGTACATGGCGCTGGCGGCGATGTTCATCGCTCAAGCGACACAGATGACGTTGCCGGTCTCGACGCAGATCGTGATGATGCTGACGCTGCTCGTGGCCAGCAAGGGCGTGGCGGCGGTGCCGCGGGCGAGCCTGGTGGTCTTGGCTTCGACCTGCGCGCAGTTCGGACTCAAGGTCGAGTGGATCGCAACCATCCTCAGCGTCGATGCGGTGATGGACATGGCCCGCACGACGGTGAACGTCCTGGGCAACTGCATGGCCTCGGTGGTCGTCGCCAAGTGGGAACGGGCACTACCGGCCGATGCGCCGATCTATACGGGAAACCTACCGGCTGAGGAGAGTGCGACAAGCGCCGCAGCCAGCCACTAGTTTGCGTCTTGGGGGGACACTTGGCCGTGTCACAGACACTGTCTGGCATACCACTTTCGGAAGTGCGCCTCGCGCTGCTCAGCCAGCTGCGCTCGGCAGACGAGTTTGACGCCTTCTGCGTCGAGAAGTTCGCCGCCATTCACGCCCGCTTCACCGCCGCGATGAATCGCGAGCAGCGCGTCAGTCTGCTGCTTGGGGAAGCGGGGGCGGACGCGGTCTGGCGAGCCCTGCGCGGCAACACTCATCAGCAGCAGGCGCTGAACGCCAAGAACCCCTACCGCGGCCTCCTAGCTTTCGAGATCGAGCACGCCGATCAGCTGCTCGGTCGTCGCGCCGTGCTCGCCGAGGTGCGGGAGCGGATCCAAGGTCTCCTGCGCAGCGAGCCGGCCCGCCGCATGCTGCCGCTCATTGGCGCCCTGGGCTGTGGCAAGACCTCGTTCCTGCGCGCCGGCCTCCTGGCTTCGTTCCTGCAGACGACCCCCAGCGGCAAAGCCCCGCCCGCGCAGAACGAGCGCTCTGGCGACAAGCGCTCTGACCCGCCCAAAGAGAGCGGCAGAGGCCCCACCGACGATCTGCCGCAGGTCTCACGCAAGCATATCGTCGTCAGCGCCCCCGGTGAGCGGCCCCTGGTCAGCTTGGCAGCGGCCTTGTCGCGCAGCAGCGGCGGCTCGCTGAGCAGCGATGCCGTTTATGAGCTCCTGCGCCAGCCCGGTGGCCTGATCACCGCCTGCCAGCGCATCGGTGGCAGCGAAGCCAGCCCGCTGACCCTCATCGCCATCGATCAGTTCGAAGAGCTGTTCACCATGTGCCGGTCGCCCAAGGAAGCGTCGCAGCTAGCGAGCCGCCTCCTGGAAGCAGCGACGGGCAGCCAGCCGATCTTCGTCATCCTGGTCATCCGCAGCGACTTTGCCGAGAGCTTGAGCCAGTTTCCCGAGCTCGCCCGCCTGTGTGCTGCCGAGAGTTACACCCTGCCGATGCTCGATCGGGCGCAGCTCGCTGAGATCATCGCCTCGCCGGCCCAGCGCGCCGGCCATCGCCTCGCCCCGGAGTTCATCGAGGAGCTGGTGCAGAAGACCGCGGGACTGCCGCATGGCCTGCCGCTGCTGCAGTTCACGCTGTATCGGCTGTGGGTCGACCTAGCCTCGGGTCGCGACGGCTTGGTCGCGCTGCGCCACGTCGGCGGTATCGAGGGTGCGCTGTCCGACTGGGCGAACTCGCTCTACAAGGCGCTTGAAGATGACAGCGAGCGCGTCCGCGCCCAGCGCCTGTTCCTGCGGCTGCTGCGCCCCTCAGAGGGCGGACACGGCGTGGCGCGCCGCAAGCGTCCGCTGACCGAGCTGATCCCGGCCGGCCACGACGAGAGCGGAACGCGGGCGCTGGTGCTGCACTTCAGCCGTGCCTTCGAAAAGCTGCAGCCGGCTGGCCTGCTGCAGATCACCGAGGACGACGAGGTCACGCTGGCCCACGACGTCATCCCCAAGAGCTGGGGCATGTTGTCGACTTGGCTAAAAAACGATCTGGAGCAGGTGCAGTTCCTGGCCCGGCTCGACGTGGCCATCGATCGCTATCGCGAGGATCGCCGCGCCTCTCGCTGGCTGTGGCAGAAGCGCGATCTCGACAAGCTGCGAGCGCTACGGGCGGCCAGCGAACCGGTCTTGAATCGTGAACAGGAAGAGTTTCTCGCCGCCTGCGAAGCCTTCGAGCGCCGCGAGCTTGCCGAGCGACTGTCCGAGCGCAGCATGCAGAGCAGTCGCCGCGGCTGGCTGCTCGTCGCGCTGCTCATCGCCTGTGTCGCGACCGTCATGGGCCTGTTGGTCTTCGTGGTGTCGTTCGATCGCGCGCGCCAGGCCAAGCACCTGGCCCAGAGCAGCAGCGCCGCCGCCCTCGCTGGGCAGCCCGGTCAGGGCATCTCGGCACTGCTCCTGGCGATGGAAGCCACTGCCGACAGCCGCGAGCTGGGGCCGACCTGGGAAGGCCTGTATCAGGTGAGCATGGTGCTCTTGCCCTCGCGCCTGCTGGGACAGCTCGACGCCGCAACCGTGCCCGATGCCGCGACGATTCAAGCCCAGGCCAACATCCGCGCCATCGCCTTTTCCCCCGACGGCAATCACCTGTTGTCGGGCATGCAGGACGGCACCTTGGCGATCTGGGATCTGCGCCGCCCGCCCAACCTCGGCGACAAAGCCGGCAGCAAGACCGCGCCGCCGAACCCGCGCACACTGACCGTGCGCAAGCACGACAAGCCGCTCAACTTCGTCAGCTACGCCCGCCAGGGCGACGTGATTCTCAGCGCGGGTGACGATCGCGTCGCCAACCTGTGGGACAGCAACACGGAAGCCGCGCTGACCACCATCACCTGGCCGCAGTCGGAAAAGAGCGACGAAGGTACGGGCGATGCCAAAGCCCCGATCAAGAAAGAATCGGATCGCGGCATCCTGTCGCTCGATCTCTCGCCCGATGGCTCGACGCTGATCACCGCCGGGCAGGATCACGTGGTGCGCGTCTACGATGTCGAAGAGCGCAAGCTTCTGCTCTCGCTGCCGCACAAGGACCCGGTGTTCTCGGCGCGCTACTCTCCGTCGGGACACCGCATTGTCACGGCCTGCCGCGATCAGCTGGTGCGCATCTTCGATGCCGAGACCGGCGTGCTCCTGCGGGCCATCGGACCGTCGCAGGCCTCGGACGCGCTGCGCGAAGCCAAGGCGCTGGCCAAACAAAGCGATGGCCACCGCGGCGAAGTGCGCGTCGCTGTCTTCTCACAGGACGGACAGCGCTTGTTCACCGCCGGCGAAGACAACAGCGTCATCCTCTGGGATCCCGAGACCGGTCAGAAGATCCGCACCCTGCTTGGGCACGCCGGCCCGATCACCTCGATCGACGAATCGCCCGATCGCCGGCAGATCCTCACCGCCAGCGAAGACAACACGGCGCGCATCTGGGATGTGCAGACCGGCCAGCCGCTCTTGTCGCTGGAAGCCCACACCGACCGCCTGCTCACCGCCATCTATTCGCCCGACGGCGACAGCATCGCCACGCTCAGCCAGGACGGCACCGTGCGCCTGTGGCAACCCAAGCGACGACCGCATATCCGCATCGGCGCCCACAACGACTGGGTGCGCTCGGCGGTGTTCTCGCCAGTGCCCGGCCAGCGCCTGGTGCTCAGCGCCAGCGCCGACGGCACTGGACGCATCTGGGATTTGCAGAGCGGCCTCCTGCGACTTGAGCTGCGCGGCCACCCCGAGTGGGTGAACTCGGCCGCCTACAGCCGCGATGGTCGCTTCATCGTCACCGCCAGCATGGATCACACCGCACGGGTCTGGAACGCCGACAGCGGCCGGCTTTTGGCGACGCTGACCGGCCACAAGGACTGGATTCGCTCCGCCGCTTTTTCGCCCAATGGCGAGATGATCGTCACCGCCTCCAAGGACAAGACCGCCCGCATCTGGAGCGGCCCGCAGTGGGGAAGCTCGACGGCGCTCATCGGACACGAGGGGGCCGTGACCTCCGCCGTGTTCTCCGCCGACGGCCGCGAGGTGCTGACCGCCAGCGAAGATCAGACCTCGCGTCGCTTCCGCGTCTCCGACGGGGCAGAGCTTGGCCGCTTGGCGGGCCACGGCGACTGGGTACGCCACGCCGTCTATTCGCAGGATGGCAAGCGCATCCTCACCGCCAGCCGCGATCGCACCGCCGTGGTCTGGGATCTGATCCCGACCGGCGCCACGAGCCCGCTGGGCAATCCGGTGCTGCGCGAGAGTCGGGCCCTGACGCTACGTGGTCACGTCGGCTGGGTTCGCCACGCCGTCTACTCGCAGGACGACAGCAAGATCATCACCGCCGGTGCCGACATGACCGCCCGCCTGTGGGATGCGCGCACTGGTGCGCAGCTTTTGGTGCTCACCGGCCATAGCGGCCCGGTGTCGACCGGCGAGTTCTCGCCCGACGGCCGCTACGCCGTCACCGCCGGCCGCGACGGTCAGGTCCTGGTACACGCCTTCGATCCCGATACCCTGCGCCGCTACGGCTGCGACATCTTGCGCTCGCTCTATCACCACCCCGACGCTGACCCGACCGAGATCGAGCACCTGCTTCGCCGCTGCCAGAGCCTGCCCTAGCCGACATGCGCGCTAGGTGCCTGATATGAGCTGATTTCTAAGCAAGCTCAACATTCCTGCTTACATTCAATCACTATTTATGTTAACTACATACAGGGTTAGTTCAGATGTCGGCGGGGGCAGATAGACCGGCAGTAGCTCAGGGGGGAGCATGGCAGCAACACCGCAAAACGGTGTACTTGATCCAACCTGCGAACATCCACACCATGCCATCCAAACAAGTGAGCGGATTGCTCTAAGCAGTCTTCTCCAAAAGAAACATAGCCGAGGATAATCCACAATGACGATGCTCGATAATTTAGAGCAGCACCTCCGGTCAGTCCACCCCAAGGAAGAGGGAAAGCTGTGGAGTCCAGTCCGGGATAACAATTATGCCAGGCTGCATATTACCCCAGACATTTTTGGCCAGCCGATGACCAAAAGCGGCGTGGAGAACAGAGCCCAGGCCTCAGTCGACAAACTGGCGGTCGCGATGCAGATGGTCATCGAGTCCGCGATTAACATTGTAGATATCACAAGTCTTGATCCGCCGCGGGGACCAGCTGGCGAAAAAGGCGTTTTCTATAAAGCAATCGTGAACGGAATCAAAGAGCGCGCAAAGCGTGGCTCTTTCACAGTGCGGATGCTCTTCGGGAAACCGCCGCAATCGGGGCGCGATGAAGTTCATAAAGAATTTATGGACAACCTCAAGAGAGCCCTGGTGGGAGTCAAAGTAAAAGTCTATTTTGGTGTCTTTTTCTCTTGGTCCGGGACCAGCGTTGCGATCTTTAACCATTCAAAGATCTTCGCTTCGGACGCCGCCCATGCGGTCGTTGGCGGCCACAACCTCTACGACACAGATTATCGTCAGTATCCGCCAGTCCACGACGTGTCCGTCGAGGTCAAGGGCCCGGCCGCGCTCGACGCCCGCAACTACGCTTCGTTCTTGTGGAGCTTCGGGATCGCCAACCAAACCAGCTGGAATCCAATCTCCATGGTTTCCAACAAAACCTCGACGTATATCAATGCATGGGAGCTGGACACGACGAAAGCAACCTGGAGCGCGATCACTTCCATTCCAGCAGAGGGGTATGAAGATCCGTTTGACGATCAGATGCAAAGCCCCGGACCGGAGTGGCATCAGTGCCGCATCCTGACGGTGGGCCGCTGCGGGGGATTCAATAAAGCGACGTTTGGCTCCTACAACGCCAGCGACTATATGAAGGAGTTCTTGATCTCGAATGCGCAGACGTCGGTCAAGCTGGCCCATCAGGATCTTGTCGCCATGAACATTATGGGGGGAGTCATGACGCGATTCCCTCATTCGACCTGTAAAGACCTGGGCAACGCCCTCTATAACAATACGAACCTGAAGGTATATGTCGTCGTGACCGCACCTTACGGTAGCGGCATCATGGACGTCTACTACAACGTGACCAATGGTCCGCAATCGGCAGCGGACTATATTATGTACTATGCTCGACCGACGGTCGGTACTGGGAAGCTCCGCGGTGCCGACGACCTCCACCGTGTAAAGCTCTTCAACCGTCTATTTGTTGCTCCCATCCACTTCACGGATGCCGCGAATGAGCCCACCGATACTCACTATTTCTGGCCCAATTCCACCACCGTGGTAAAGGCTGGCGGCTCGCTCGCGGTGGCCGGTTTCCCCAAATCGGTGGGTCAGCACATGAAAATATCGATTATTGACGACTCGATCTTTGTCGTGGGCTCCGACAACCACTACCCCCACCCGCTCGCCGAAATCAATTATGTAATGGAAGGCGCTTTCGTTAATAACGCCGTTCTGCCGGACTTCTGGAACAAGCTATGGCTCTATTCCGGCCCGCACGCTGTCCAGCAATGGAACGCCTCCACCACCATCGCGGGTGAGTAACACGAGCGCAGCGGCCTCGTCGGGTTCGCCAAGCGCCAGCCACGCAGGTGTTCACAAACCCTGTGCGCCAGCCTTCTAAGCCTGTTTTGAGCGCCCAGGATACAGGCCGTACTTGTGCAGCTTGCGCTTGAGGGTGTTGCGGTCGATGTCGAGGCTGCGGGCCGTACGCAGGAGGTTTCCCTGCTGAGCCTGCAGCGCGGCTCGCAGCGCCGCTTCTTCGGTGTGCTGCCGCTGCGTCGCCAGGCTTAGCCCAGCCGGCGGAACGGACGAATCCGTCGCGCTCCCGGGACTGCGGCGCGGGCTAGCTTGCGAGCGGGCAGCGCGAATCTCTGGCGCCAGATCAGCCACCCGCACCCGCCCTTCGCAGAACACCGCCCAGCGCTGCACTTCGGCGCGCAGCTCGCGCACATTGCCCGGCCAGTCGTAGCGCAAAAGCAGCCGCAGTGCCTCGCTATCCAGCTCCAGCCGACGCCCCCGCGGCCCGCGGATCTCGTCGAGAAATGCGGCGATCAAGGCCGGCAGATCGGCGATGTGGGCGCGCAGCGGCGGAACTTCTAAGGTCGCGCCGCACAGCCGGTAGTACAGGTCCTGGCGAAACTCGCCGCGCGCCACCATCGCCCGCAGATCGCGATGCGTCGCCGAAAGGATGCGGACATCGACTCGCACCTCGGCATCGCCGCCTACCCGCCGCAGCACGCCCTCCTGCAGCACGCGCAGGAGGGTCGCCTGCACCTTCGGCGGCAGCTCGCCCACTTCATCCAAAAAGAGCGTGCCGCCGTGCGCTTGCTCGAACAGTCCACGGTGCCGCCCCGTCGCGCCGGTGAACGCCCCGGCCTCGTGTCCGAACAGCTCGCTGTGCAGCACGCCTTCGGAAAAGGCGCTGCAGTTTTCGGCCAGAAAGGGCCCATCGCGCTCGGCACTGGCGGCGTGTAGGGCACGCGCCACCAGCTCTTTGCCGGTACCGCTCTCGCCGAGGATCAGCACCGGCACGCGAACATCAGCGCGCCCGATGCGCTCGATACGCGCCCGCAGGTCCGCCATCGGTTCGCTGTCGCCGATCAGCGCCGGGCCGGGGGTCCGCGCGACGGCGGCGCGCAGCCGATGGACCTCGCTGCGCAGGGCCCGCACCTCGGGGAAGCCGTCGATATCCAGGCGCACCTCGCGAAACGCGCGCGGATGCGGCACCGGCACGAACTGCGGCGGAATCACCTGCAGCATGCGAGCCGGCAGCAGCCCCGCCTGCACCAAGATCACCCACAGCGTCTGCGCCTGCGGCGTGCCCGCTGACAACAGCACATCCAGGTCCCAGCCCGGGGCGCGATGGCTGCGTCGGATCTCGCGACACAGCGGCCCCAGCTCGGCAAACAGCTGGCTGTAGTCCGAGGGGTCGGTCACCGAAAGCTCACGGATCTCGACCTTCTCCACCTGGGCCCGCAGCGCCCGCACGAGCTCGCGGCTGGCCGCCTGCGCCTGGGCCGTCGTCAGCAGCCAGACGGTGTGGTAACGCGCGGCCAGCTCCGGCTGCTGCAGCAGGCGCAGCACCGGCCCCTGATCGACGGTGCCTGCGGGGTGCAGACGGCTGCCGGGGGGGCGCTCGCCGCCGCGATCGGTCCAGGTAATCAGCGCGCTGCGCATGGTGCATTCTACCCCATCGTTTGGTGCGAAATGTACCCTCTTAAGTGATGCACTCTGCACCACTTGCCGCTGCCTCGAATATTCTCCGACGGAGGGCCGGGGCCGCTGGCCTGGCACGAGGCTCGCAATACCTCGGGCCGTGCGCGGGACCCGACCCGTCGCAAGCTGGAGCCCTCTGTGCGATCCGACATGTACCAAGTCATCATCGAACGCCCCCGCGGCGGGGCGGGCTGGGGGCGCGACTGGCCGCGCTGGAACTGGCGACAGGCCGTGGCCTATGCCGAGCAAATCGAGCCCAAGCGTTGCGCCGCCAGCGACTGTCTAGCCGATCCGCTGGCGGAGGAAGCAGACGCACTCAGCGCCGACCCGCTGCAGCCCCGCTTGCACGGATTTTCCGACGGCGGACCGAACAAGCTGCGCATGGGACCGCGGTCACGCAGCAAGTGGCTCAGCGAAAACCTGGCGCCGCTGCGTCGCTTCCTGCGGCGGCGTCTGGGGCGGCCCTGGAACGATGTGCACTCTGAGATCTGCGCCCAGATCGGCGTGCGCTCGGCCGTGCAGAAGCACGTGCTCGATCACCTGCGCCACTACGTCGAGCTACATCCGATCCTCGTCGCCGGCTATCCTCACCATCCCGCGGTGTGCGGCGGGACTGCCTCCGGCCTGCAGCCACTGTCTGACTACGGGAACTCGTTCTACGTCTGCCCGCTGACTGGCACGCTGCAGCTTGCCGGCCACCCTCGCCGCCGAGCGAAAAAACCGCCAGCTCCCACAGCCGCCCCGACTGCGCAAAAATAGGGACGCGGTGCCTGCCGCCGCCCCCTTCCCCGGTGACCCTCATCATGACTGAGACCCTGTGGCTACAGATCACCTCGGCCCGCGGACCTGCGGAGTGCCAACACGTCGTCGCCCACTTGCTACCCATCCTGCAAGCCGAAGCGCAGGCCGCTGGCCTTAGCGTTGAGCTCATCGCGGCGCAAGACGGCGAAAAGAGCGGCACGCTGCGCTCGGCGATGCTGGCCGTCGGTGGTGCTCCCGAGGCGCTGGCCACGCTCGAGACCCGCTGGGTGGGCAGCGTGCTGTGGGTCGGCAAGAGCCCCTTCCGCCCGCACCACCGCCGCCAGAACTGGTTTGTCGGCGTCGAGTGCTTCGGCGTGCCCAGTCAGCCCGGCTGGCACGAGCGCGATCTGGAATTTTCGACGCTGCGGGCCTCGGGACCAGGGGGCCAGCACGTCAACAAGACGGAGTCGGCGGTGCGCGTCCTGCATCGTCCAAGCGGCCTCTCAGTCGTCGCCCGCGAGGAGCGCTCGCAGGCCCAGAACAAGCGCCTGGCCCTGGCCCGCCTGGCTGCCCTTATCGCCGAACAGGGGAACCAGCAGGCCGCACAAGCCGAGCGCGAGCGCTGGGATCAGCACAACACGCTGTCGCGCGGCAACCCCATCCGCACCTTCACCGGCCCCGACTTTCGCGAGCGACGCTAGGACGGACGCTACTTCTCAGCGACGGTCAGTAAGCGGTCCGATTCGAACATCGCCTGCGGCGAGATGATCGGCTCGTCGAGCGGAATGGCGGCGGCGTCGCCGTAGCGCTGCTTGATGAGCTTTTGCACGACGGGATTGCCCAGGTTCAGCTCACGGGCGGTTTGTAGCTTTCCCACCTCAATCCCTGCGCCCTGCTTGTACAGCTTCCAGACCAGCTCAGAGCAATAGATGCGCTCGTCGCTCCAGCGAAACTGCAGGTCATAGTTCTTGCCCAGATACCCCTGTCCCAGCGCCTTCATGCGGGCAATGACCTCGGCGTTCAGCACCCTGTCACCGTCGAGAAGTCGCTTGATCACGAAGTGATGATTGCCTCGTTCGATGAAGCGCGGAAGCGGGGTAATTTTGACCGGCTGCACTGCCTCAAACACCATAAACTGACCTTTATATTGAAATATAATTCCCACATGATTGAACTTCGATTGAGTGGCAATCCGAATTGCTTCTGACTGACTGCTATTTGAGCGATGAAAAATCAGATCCCCCTCCTTCAAGCTCGCCGGGTCGAGCGCAGGACGACGGACCGCTGAGCCCGACGAGCGGGCGAGACTCACGCGGCGCCCGCCATCCGAACAGTCCCCCAAAAGCAGAGCCCACGAGCAAAAAAGGACCGAGGCGAGCCTGCGACCAACGAGCATAGGCAAGAGCCTAGCACCAGGGCCCGAGCCGCCGGTCGACGCCACCGGCCATAGAAGGTGTTTACATATGCAATGCCGCTAAAGAAGCCCGTAAGGCTGGGGCCGCAGCGGATCTCCTTTTTTCGACGCCCCGGCGGAAAAAGGAGGCCGCGTCCGCGGGGGCCCCAGCCGTGCAGCACATACGAGATGAGGGCGTTCCCAGCTCAATATGTAAACACCCAGCTAGACAGCGGGACGGCGAGTCGACGGGCGACGGGCGGCCTTGGCGGGACTGGAGGCGGCCGGCGACACGGTCCGCGCCTTCGCCGCGGGGCTACTCGCTGCCGGGGTCTTCTTCTTCGGCAGCGGTAGCTCGGCGGCGGTCAGCCGGGCTAGCTGGCTCAATCGCTCGGCGTCGTCCAGCGAGTCACCATCGATGAGGAAGTGCGGCTTGGCCCCGGGATAAGGCGCCCCCTCGGTCGGTGTGCCGAGCAGCGCGCGCCCCGCCGCGGTTGGACGAATGAAGAGCTGATCGTCGCAGACTAGCGCGAACATCTTGCCGTCGAGATACACGCCGTATTCGCCGAACATTTTCTTGGCCGAAACCGCGCCGGCGCCCGCGAACTGATCGAGGAGAAAGTCTACCGTGCTCTGCTTGGATGCCATGCTGCCTCCGCCGCGGACTCTACTCGGAAGCAGCGCACAAGCCGAGCCCAACTTGCGGCCGCGTCCGCCTGCCGGCCCCACTCGCGGTGTCGATGGTGCGCGGGAGCGCAGCGCTTTGCGGCAGGGGCTGCTAGGCTAGCGCTCACTCCATGCCAGCTCTCGCCTCACTCGTCCGCCCACCGCGATCGTGGGCCGGGCTCCGCCTGCTCCCCGCGCTCGGCCTTGGCATCGTGCTGCTGGTCGGCTGCCGCGGCCGTGGCGCAGAGTTCGATCTGCAGGCCGCCCGCCGCATGAGCGACCTTGACGCCGTCGATGTGCCAGGCAGTGCCCGCGTCGTCGATGGCGTGAAGCTGCGCGAGGTCCACTTCAGCTCGCGGCAGTGGGCGGCTGAGCCTTCGGTGATTCGCATCCAGGCCTTCGTCGCAGTGCCGCCGGGATCGTTCCCGCTGCACAGCAAGCCGGCGGTGGTGTTCGCGCACGGCCTAGGGGCCAAGGCCGATGTGCAGACGGCGATCGACATCTGCCGCAACCTCGATGTGGTGGCGATGTCGCTGTCCGGGCCGGGGCTCGGCGGCTCGGAAGGACGGGCCCTCCTGTCCACCGATCCTGAGCCCCTGTTCATCGGACAAGACGATATCCGTCGCAACTGGCTGTACAGCTACGTCTACGCCATCCTGCGCACCATCACCTTTGCCCAGACCCTGCCCGAGGTGGACTCGCAGGCGATTGCGCTCACCGGCTTTAGCTTGGGCGGCATCGCGACGTTCATCGCTAACGGTGTCGACGACCGCATCGCTGGCGCCCTGCCGGTCGCGGCCAGCGGCGATCTCGCTTCGGCAGCGGGGGAAGAGACCTGGCTGCGCAAGCTCCTCGTCTCGGCGCTGCAGCAGCGCATGGCGCAGCAGCCACCGACCGCCGGGCAGCCGACCTCCGATCCCAGCCTGCAGCCGCTTACCGATCCGGGGGCGCAGGCGCTGTTTGGCAAGCTCGATCCGCTGCGCTACGCCCGTCGCCAGAACGGCCCGGTGTACATGCTGGTCGGGGCCCAGGATGAATACTTCCGCCTGCCGCAGGTGCTCAAGACCTTCGGCAGCCTGCGCGGTCGCCATCACCGCTTGTCGCTGGTCGCCGACTACGACCACGGCTGGTACTTCAGCATCGGCTGCCCCGCCCGCTGCATGCCCGGGACGCCTGGCAGCCCCGACGGAGCCCAGCCCGCGCCGGCCGCCGACTGCCCTCCCCCACCGACCTGTCCGACGGCCTGCCCCGCCGGGGCTTTCCCGCCCTACTGCGGCCCACAGCACAGCTACAACCGCAGCGCCGCATTCCTCGCCCGCTGGTCGGCTCTCCTGCGCGCGCTCGTCGCCAACCACGTTGCCCGACCGCGCCGCCCGTCCCAGGCCGCACCGCCCAGCCCGCGCGTCGTCGTCAGTCCGCAGGGCGTCTGGGTCCAGCCGCTGGCCCCGGCCAGCCACGTGCGCGCCGCCATCAGCCTCGACTGCGGCTACACCTTCAGCCAGACCGAGCTTATGCCGCAGCCCGATGGCAGCTACTCGCTGTCGCGCTCCCTGCCGTCGAACGTCATCGTCATCGCCGAGGCCGAGTCAGAAGACGGCGTGGTCACCACCTCGGTCCCCGGGCTCCCCCCAGCGACGGTGTGCCCGCCCCGCGTCCGCCCGTTCTTCCCGCTGCAGCCCTAATCACATATCCACGCAGCAAATCGGCACAACATATTTATTGATTAATTATTTTATCAACCAATCCGGCGGGATGGACACCTGACAGGGCCGTCCGCTCGCTGCTACTCGCGACGCAGCCACAGTGCGACGGGGAGACCCACGGCAACGCCGAAAGCGATGAGGAGCAGAGCGGGGCGGGGCTCGTCACGTAGGGATAGAGCGCCGGTGAGCACCAGACCGATGCCAAGCAAGAGCTTGAGCCAGAGGCCCCACGTGACAAGTCGACCGAGCGGTCCACCGCTGCGGAGGTCTGGGACTTCTGGGCTGCTCATCGCTGGGGATTGGATGCCGTTCGGCAGTTCCTACGACCGAAAGTCCGCATGAAAAGGGAACTCAGGCGGCGGCTTGACGCCGGCCCCGCGCTGCGCATAGGCTGCGCCCGCGCTGGTGCTGAAGCCTGCTTCAGCCGAAGAGGGAATCCGTGTGCAAATCCGGAGCTGCCCCGCAGCGGTAAGTGAGAACGAGCCTCGTCATCAGCACTGGCCTAGCGCCGGGAAGCGACGAGGGGAGGCGAGGGACCCCGTCCCCAAACTCACCAGCCCGAAGACCTGCCGGCGTCTCCCTGCGGGAGAAATCTGCGGGGAGCGACAACCCACTTGCCCGCGGGGGCAATGGTTGGCTCCACGCTGGGCTGGACCTTTCCACCATCGTGGGCTGGCCGTGTCTCCGCTCTACCCGAGGAGAAAACGCCGCCCATGCCGCCCCTTCGTTCCCGTTGCCGAACCTCTGATTCCACCCGTGTCGCCCGCTGGCTATGCCCCCTCGCATTCGCCCTCCTGCTGACGGATAGCGGCTGCGCGGAGCCGCCCTGCCCGCCGAGCGATCCCGCCCCCGATCTCGGTGTAGCCGGTGACATGGCCGGCGACCTGCCAAAGCTCCTCGATCCGACGAGCTACGCCGGCGAGCTCGTGATCGATGCGAGCTTTCCCTTCGGCGTGCTCCGTCGTCATCCCAGCGCCGTCAGCTTGGTCGGAGCACGCTGGGGAGCCCACGGAGGCCCCCTGCGCACGCGCTCAGCTCCCGGGGGAGGGCTGCGCATCCTGCGCGCTCGACTGCCACTCGATCGACTGGCACCTCTCGCCATCGACGAAACGCCGCTGGCCGCCCCGAGCGGACTGCCCATGCCCAGCTATCTCGGGGAGCTTGTCGATCTACCAGCCGATCGCGCACTGCTTTCCTACACCGAAAGCGGCGCCGGCTTTCCGGGCGAGGTCCTCTTGTACAGCCGCAGCGATGCCCAGATCGTCGATCGCGCCCCGGTGAACGGCTTCTACGCCGTCGCCACGACAGACAGCCCGGCGGGAACGCAGATTTATTACAGCGCGCTCTCCGGCCTGGCTGATCGCAAAAGCCCCACCGTCGATAATGGGCTCTATCTCAGCTGGCTGTGCAGCGCCTCGCACATTCGTCCCGGCGGCGACTGTGCCCCCGGACGCAAGCTGTTCGGCTGGGATGGCTACAGCGGCCCGCTGGCGCTGACCGCAGCCAACCCCGGGGACGGCGAGGGGGCTGATCTTTTTGTCGCGGCATCGCTTAGCCGAGGCGCTGTCAGCGACGTGATCTTTGGCCTGCGCACCCAGGCCCTAGGCGTCGCTCCGACCCGCTTGGTCGAGATCGACAGCGGCGGGACTGCGTCCTTGGTGAGCCTCGCTCCGACGGCGACCGCCCCCGGCTGGCTGGTGGCCAAGAGCTTTGATGAATACATGCCGCGAAAAGCGGTGTCCGCCTATGCCCAGGCCTACATCCGACGGGGGGATGGGCTAGAAAAGTCCGGCGCGCTCTTGCCGCAGGCGCTGCAGCCGGGACCGCAGGCGCTCGGCTTGTCGTTACTCACCGATGAACAGGGCGGCCTGTATGCCGTCATCGCCACCGCCGATGGCGGCGTGCTCTTGCAGCTTGCGCGCAAGGAATAAAGGAGACCGCGATGCGCCTGTCTTGGATGTTGTCTGCGTCTCTTGCGATCGCTGGCTGTGACCAAGGCCCGCTGCGACCCGCCGATCCTTTTGCCGACGCGGTGGTGTCGTTTGCGCCCGGCGCCGGAGCCGGCTTTGGTCAGGATCGTTTTCCCGATGTCGTGCTGGGCCCCCCACAGGGCCGAGGTCCAGCCGCCGGCAGTCTGGATGTGCTGTCGCTGGGCCGCGGCGGTGAGATCGTTCTGCGCTTTGATGACATCATCGCCAGCGACGGTCCGGGCCCCGATCTGCTGGTGTTCGAAAATCCCTTCCCCGGCTTCCCCGAGACCGCCGTCGTCGCCGCCAGTGAAGACGGCGACCGCTTCTTCGAGTGGCCGTGTGCCGCAACAAACCGCGGCGACAGCACCGCGGGCTGTGCCGGCGTAAACCCCGTCCTCAGCAACCCCGAAAACGGCGTGCCGGCCACCGATCCCGCCCAGGCCGGGGGCGATGCTTTCGATCTACGCGACATCGGCCTCCCGCGCGCCCGCTATCTGCGCATCCGCGACAGCGGCCAAAACCGCATCTATGCCGCTCCCGCCGGCGGCTTCGATCTGGATGCCGTGGCCGTGGTGAACGGAGAGCCCCTTGCCCCAGAGTGAGTTGAGTCGTCGTGCCCTGCTCAGCCTCGCGGTCCTGCCGGCCTGTGGCGTCTCGCCCAGCCCCCCGGACAGCGAGCCGATCCCGCTTCCTTTGCGCGACTATCCCAGTCTGGCCGAGCCGGGCGGCAGCGCCGTCGTATCCCTGCCATCCGCCCTGCTAGAGCTGATGCTGATTCACGTCGCGCCCGATGACTACCGCGCCCTCTGGCGCATCTGCAGCCACGGTGCCTGCACAGTCGAGTATGACGCCGGCGCACGCCAACTGGTCTGCCCGTGCCACGGCTCACGCTTCGATGAATCGGGAGCGGTGACGCTCGGCCCGGCGCGCAGCCCGCTGCGACGCTTTGATGTCTGGCGCAGCGGCGACACGCTCTTGCTGCAGCGCCGCTCCTAAGCTCCGTGCCCGTGCGCCGTTGTGGGGCCAGGCTTTGACCTGCCCCCGAAGAGCTGATCCACGCGGCCCAAAAAGGAATCCCTTTTCCAGGCCTTCCCGTAAGGAAGGAAGCGGTCACGAAAAAGTCCTAATTCCCCGAGGAGCCGATCATCCAGACTTTGCATTTTACTGAGTCCGGCATACCGCTCATCGATCTGCGCCTCAACATGGGAATCAGCGCACAGACCTAATCACGTGGTTGGAACAGCACGTCACGACCGAGGTGCCCCCTGACGGCACCATCGTGCGTAATTTATCAATCAACATAACGACCTTGTATTAAGGTCACACATGTCAACACAGCGGCAACAAATAGCACTCTTTGGAGCCGAAATCTGCGGCCCCTCCCACGCGTGCTTCGACCAGCTCCTCCGCGCTAATTCTCAGGACCGCGCGGTCTTCCGATTCTGCCCACGCCGATGTCGATTTCCGTCGGAGAATGGGCTGGAATCAAGCAGCCGCCGGACGGCAAAGACCGATCGACATACAGTTCCCCTCAGCCATTTCCACCTGAGTTAATAGGGGTTCCTACCATGTTATCAAGAACCGCAATGAGGTCGCGTGGTTATCGACTAGTCTATTGACGTGAAAATAGTCGGGCTCTAGCCTCGATCCTCATGCTGTACAGAGGACAAGCTGCAATCGATCATCCGAAGCAGGGAATGGTTCCCGACCATATGAAAGCGTTTGCGGCCGTGGCACAAAAGCGCAACGAGCTTATCATGGTCCGGCCCGTCAGCCCTTGGGCCAAAAAGATGATCGAGGATGGCTGCCCGACGAAGGGGTTCGCGGTCAAGGCCAAGAGCTCGAACTGGGGCCCGCAGTGCGGCCTAATCCCCGCCGACCCAGCATACCCCTTTCTGAGCAAAGTCGGAAAAGGCCCTAAGCAGCAGGATAACGTCAAGTTTATCAAATATGGACTCGCTCATCCCGAGCCGACGACACACCTGCAGATCTCGGGGGCCCGCATTGATGAGCTAAAGCAGATAAATGACCCCGAGACAGGCAACTTCCCCATCATCCGCGACGTTCGCTCGGGAGAACACGGCGACCGCCTGCTCACAAGTATCTGCCCAGAATCCAAAGGCGAAGAGTTCCACTTTCTGGCCAAGCACATTTCGGGTAGCGGCGCTTCCGCGCAATATCTAATCTATCTTCGCATCATCGAGACGTTCAACGTCTCGGGAATCGACTTTAAAGAGTACTTTCACCCGGTCTATGTCTTCTCCGGCCCGACTCCAGACGGCGGACAGAAGCCGCTAGTAGCCGATTATGACCTTCTTACCGTCAGCCCACGCTGGAAAGACTTTGATCCCAAGCAAGACAGCCCGATCATTCCGATTGGTATCAAGAATGCTTTCAAACAGGCGCAAAAACTCCATAAGTCGGAGATGACCCTCAAATTGACGCCCTACGAGCCCTCGACCGATCCGCTAGCGGCAGGGATCGAGGTGCGCAAATACGAAGAGTCCCATGACTACGGCAACTGGTCCGTCCGGGTGCGCAACGCCGTAAGATCTCTCAACGAGAAAATGGGTTACGTCGATACTCGTGACTGCCTGAGAACCGTCCACCACAGCGCAGATCTAATTAGCCCATTCCCGCAGGTCATCGTAGATGATTTACCCGCCACGATCTTTCTTCCCAGCCGGCAGAACGAGATCAATTTTACGATCATACTGATCGACGATCGCGAAACACTCGAACAATTTCTACAGAAAGCTGGACAAATATTTTACATCCCGCGTAACTCTGCCCATAAAGGAAGCGAAGCTGGCGGCTTAAGCAATCTCTGGGGGTCAGAAGGATTCAACAAGCGGGAAATGCTTGAAGAGCACTTTCGTAAGCGGCTTGGCGGAGAAGACACAGAGGCCCGTAACATGCAACGCAGGAGTGAGTCTCAGTACCGCAAGGCCCAGATTCGCACCAACGCACTACGATTCGCCAAAGCCATCGAGGAATTGGTCAAAGTGCTCAATACAGCCAATATCGATTAGTCGGAATGGCTATGCGCTGGAGCCAGGGGCTCGGCGGCCAGGCTTCCCGCCGCGTGGGATTGGCAGCCGTGCGACTTCCGAGCACACCTTAGAGCGCCTATCAAAACCTGTTGTGGACCCCATCGGCCGCGTCGGTCGTCGGTCACGGCCAGGAGGCCGCTCGCTCCTTCCTCCTTGCCGCTGGGATTCCTCTCGACGGTTTTGATAGGCGCTCTTAGGTTGACAGGCGGGGAAGCCAGGACCGAGCATCGGGGCCATGGACTCATTTCGTGACAAAGTCGTCGTGATCACCGGGGCCGCGAGCGGCTTCGGCCGAGAATTCGCACGTCAGCTCGCAGCGGCGGGCGCCAAGCTGGTGTTGGCAGATGTGCAAGCCGAAGGGTTAGCTGCCGTCGAAAGCGAGCTAGCTGCGGCCGGTGCCGAGGTGCTGTGCCAGGTGACCGATGTGCGCAGCGGCGCCGCGGTGGAGGCGCTGGCCACGGCGGCGATGGCTCGCTTCGGCACGGTACATCTGCTGTTCAATAACGCCGGGGTAGGAGCCGGGGGCCGTATCTGGGAGAACACGCCCGCCGACTGGGAATGGGTGCTCGGCGTCAACCTGTGGGGCGTCATCCACGGAGTGCGCGTATTCACGCCACTTATGCTGGCCCAGGCCGAGCGCGATCCCAGCTATCGCGGCCACATCGTCAATACCTCGTCGGTGGCCGGTCTGCTCTCGGCACCGGGCCTGGGGGTCTATAACGTCTCCAAGCATGCGGTGGTGGCGCTCTCCGAGACGCTGCTGCACGACCTTGCGGGAGCGCGGGCGCCGATCGGAGTCTCGGTGCTCTGCCCCGGCTTTGTGCCGACCGGCATTAGCTCCTCGTCCCGCAATCGCCCCAGCGAGCTGCGCAACGAGCGACCGCCGACCGAGAGCGAAAAGCGAGTTGCCGCCAGCATCAGCCACGCCGTCGAGAGCGGCCGGCTCAGTGCGTCCGACATCGCCACGCAGACTCTCGATGCGGTCCGCAGCGGCCGCTTCTACGTCTTTACGCACACCGAGCTATTGCCCGCCCTACACAGCCGATGTGACGACCTGCGTGACCTGCGCAACCCGACGCTGGTTCGCCTGAAGTCCAGCAAACCGACGGAATGAAAAGGCTGGCTGCTCGCGGAACGTAGTCGCTCAGGATTCCACACCGCTGGCCTGAAGCGGCCTTACGCAGGCCTGCACGACGCCAGCGCACTGTGAACGATAGATCGTGTTGTTCGATGAGGGCATCGGGGGCGCATCGATGTTCGCGCGCCGCATGCTCGGCGCCCCAGACATTCTTCGCCAGCATTCCGACGACACCGGGCTTGCCGATGCGCTAGTCGTTCTTTAGGACGTCGTCACAGAAGGAGAGCAGCAGGGAGTCGTATTGCTCCGGCTGTTCCAGAAAAGGTGCATGCCCGGTTCCGGGGATGTTTGAAACGGTGCCTCGCCACAGCCGGGCGTAGCGGAGCTTTGAGAAATAGGAATGGTTTAGGAATGGATCCTGCTCACCGTTGATGATGCACAGCGGTACCGCCACCTCTTCGACGGTGCGTCGCTGGTCGGCGCCTAGTCCCTCAGCAAAAGAGGCGATCAGGCGCGCCCGCGCGCGGCCATCGGTGCGCATCGCAGCCTGACAGGCGGGATCCTCGGTGGATGCCGTGGGCAGCGTGGTGGCGCGGGCGTAGGCCAGGGCCTCCTCCGAAGTGAAATCAGGCTTTCCAGTAAGCTGCATGACCGGCGTCGGCATGAACGCGTCGGCGAAGCTGTCCAGGCTCTTGCCCAGGGGCGGCGTGCCGGTGATGACCAGGCCCAGCGGTCGCGGCTCTGCCGACGCGAGCTCGATGCCAATATGGCCGCCGAGCGACCAGCCGATAACGACATATCGTTCGATGTGCAGTGCGGCAAGCACTTCGCGCACGACGCTGGCGTATCCTGGGAGCGTGTAGGTGCCCTGTGGATCGCGTGCATCCTGCGACTCACCGTGACCCGGCAGATCGATGGCCAGCAGACGATAACGCTCGACCAAAGAGGAACGGAACTGAGCGGCAAACACCTCTTTTCTAGATGAATTGCCATGGAGGAAGATCAAGGCAGTGTCACCGCTTCCGCTGTCAGCGATCGCGATGGTGCCGTGTGTGGTCGGGATATGCATGGCGGTGATTCCTATTTCCTATTTTGATGAGTGACCTGCTCGTTGCAGCAGATCGGGCGTGATGCCCTGCTGGGACAATAGCTCACGTGTCAGGTGCGCCTGATCCGCGAGGCCCAACCGGCTCGCCGCATCGCGGAGTCGAGCGCTTTGGCCGATCAGGACAACCGCTGCATGCCAGACCCGGCGCGGCAAAGTCGCAGCCGTGGACAGCGGTGGAGTCTTTAGCGATCACGCGGGGTTACCTGCGATTGCAGTAGCGCGGCAGAACCGGTGGGCGCTTGGTGCGTTGTCTAGGGTCATGAGAAACCCCTGCTCTTTATTCGCCAGCCGGCTCTTTGTCCTGCCGCTGCTGTTCGCCGCATCCTGCGTTTCCTATCTGCCGTTCACCGACCGCACGGCGGAGCGTTATCACCTGGGGGCCGATGACCGGCCGCTGCTTCAGTACTTTGTATCCGATGAGTTCTGCCTGCGGCGCGATAGCACCGACGAAAACGCCCAGATCACGCCGGGGGGCAGCGTTCGCTACTTCCGCGGCCGACGCATCGAGGAGCTGCGCATTCCTCGACATACTCCGGGGGCGGCGGTGGCAATGGTCGAGGGCGGTATGGGCATCAGCTTTATGCCGGGAGACGATCGCAACGTGATCGTCTTTGCTCCCGATGGCGACTTTGGGGGAGAAGACAGCGCAGAGGTCGAGCGGCCCTCGCGCTTTGCGGCTCCACCTTCGGGGATTCGGTCTGGTCAGCCGGCCGAGCACTATGTCCTGCGGGGGGATTCGCAGCGCCCGATTCGCTATGACGACAAGCTGTGGACCGTGCACTACACGCGGCGGCCCTACCTTTTGATTCGTGGCCGTGATGTCGAAGACCAAGAGACGCGTGTGAAGACTCTGCCGGGTCGCACCGTTGGGAAGTAGCCCGCCCAGCTGATTGCGATCCTTTTTTTGGCCCTGCCGCATGGCCGATCGTAGGCTCCTGGCGTGGACAAACAGTTCTTGGTTGAACAGCTTGCCGCCCGCCTGCGCGAATCAGTCTCGGTGGCCCGTCAGGCTGAACGCGCCGCTGCTGACGAGGCCCGCGATGGCGCCACCGCTGCCGAGAAGCGCGAGAATGCCCGCGTCTCGCAAGAGTATTCCAGCTTGGCCCGCGGCCAGGGGCAGCGCGCGGAAAAGCTATTGGCCGAACTCAACAGCTTGGCCTCGTTTCGCCCCGTCCGTCTGTCGCCGCGCAGTCCGATCGAGCTTGGCGCGATCGTCGAAGTCGAAGACGACACCGTCGGTCGAACCTTCTTCCTCGCCCCCGCCGGCGCTGGGCTGGAGCTATCCGGACCGGGCGGTGACGGATTCCTTTCAGTGGTCACGCCGGTCTCTCCGGTTGGTCGCGCTGTGCTTGGTCGCCGCGTCGGCGATACCGTCGAAGTCACCGTGCAAGGCGAGTCGCGCGAGTGGACGATCACCTACGTGGCCTAGCCATGCTTCAGCAGACGGCCAGTTGCCAGGGTAGCTAAAAAGCAACATACTGAAATAAAATAAAAACATAAATATTAGATTTATTTTATTAATTATTCAATTACAACAACAACCTCCTAGTCGCGTGGCAGCAGCCGAGCCAGGAGCGTCCCCATGCGAGCATCCGGGCTGCGCAGCAGGAAGCCCCGCGCCTGCTCGTACGCTAGGGCGGCGGCAGCCCCCCGCCCGGCGCGTGCGTGATGATTGCCCAGCGAGCGGGCGATGACGCCCTGGGCAAAGCTTGGCGGGGGCTTTTGCGCGGCCGCCAAGCGCGCCGCCTGCTCGTAGAAGTCGAGGGCGGCGGCATCGCTGTCGACATCGCCGCGCAGGCTGTAGGCATCGCCCAGGATGGTCAGCGTCTGCGCGATGTTTTCCGCCTCACCCGACGCCACAAAGTGCGAAAGGGCCAGCACGATGTCATCGATCGCCGCCTGCCACTGCGCCCCAGCGGCTCGCGCGGCTTCGGCATCGTGCGCCGCGGGCCCCAGCATCAGAAGCTGCAGCAGGCGAGCATAGCCGCGGGCTTGCCGCGCCTTGTACGGCAGCTGGCGACACCAATCACTGACCTCGGGCCCGACGACCGGCAAGCCTAAGCGCGCCCGGGTCGCCATGATCGTCGTCTCCGACAGCGCGAGCAGGGCCGAGAGCTCCGCGATGGCCAGCGGAAGCTCCTGCGCGGCAAGAGCGCTCACCGCGGGCTCCACCTCGGCCCCGCCCGAGCCGGGGGGTGGCAGGGACCAATCGACGCTCTGCACGCGCGCCCGCGCCCGCCGGAACCACAGCCGCGGCGCGATATCGCGCGTCTCGACACCAGCGCTCTGCAGAGACGGCGACAGCGCGTCATAGAGCTCGGCAAAGGCGCGGTGCCAGCCGGCGTGCCACAGCGGCGTCTCCAGCTCGCCAAGCAGGGTCACAGCTTCGCCGAGCGCCCTCGGATCGCGGCCGGCGCGCTCCATCAACAGCGACATCGCGGTCAGGCCGGCATCAAGCGCGCGGGGGCCCGGCTCACTGCGCAGCGTCTGCAGAAGCTCATGAAGCCAGCGCCGCTCGTAGACTTCGAGCAGGCCGTGGCGGGCGAGGGCCTGCAGCACCCCCTCGCGCGCTTGCGCATTGGCCGGCACCAGCGGCCAGCCGACGTGGTCACCGGCAAGGGTCTCGTGCAGCTGGTGCAGGCGACGCCCCTCGGGCTCGTCGGACGTGCCACTACCGTCAGAGAGCGGAGGCACCGGCAGCGGCGCCATCGTCGCACACAGCGCACGCAGAAGCGGCATCTGGCGCAGGAACGAGAGCTCGATCGGTCGAATGGCGGTATCGGACTCGTGCAGCTCGGGGTCGCCGGCCAGCCGTCTCAGGGCGCGCTCGATGGTCAGCGGCTGCTGCGGGCGGGTGGTGACGGCGACCAGGGCGCACAGCTCCAGCAGCCGGGCATCGCTGCCCTCGCGCGGAAGCTGCGACTCGAACATCATCTGGTAGCGGCTGGCGATGTCGCGCTCTAGATAGCCCGCCACCGCCGACAGCCCGGCCTGCGGATCGCGCCCCAGGAAGGCATACAGGTTGACGATCTGCGCCAGATCCCCCGGCAGGAGACTCAGCCGACCGCCGGCCAAGATCGCGTGCGAAGCGGCATCGAGGTGCCCCAGCCGTTCTTCCAGAAAATCCGCGGCCTCAGCGATGGAAAATGGCCCCGCGGGCAGGCGATTTTCGGGGCGAACCTGCACCAGACTGTTCTGCCCACCAGGCTGCGCAATCAGCAGCACCACCGTCGGCGGAAGCTGATCGCAGAGGCGCGTGAAAAAGTCGCGCACTGGCGGGCTGACCTCGCCGCCTTGCAGATCGACGCCGATGCACAGCGGACCGCCCGACTGCAGCGCGCGGGCGCCCGACTCGGCCAGGGCCTGGGCGGCAATCGTCGGCAGCGGCCGCATATCGTCGGGCAGAAGCGCCGCCAACAGCTTGCCGGCATGCGACAGATAGGGAAGCTGCTGCGCCATGTCGGCGGCTAGGTGCGCCAGCTTTTCGGGCTGGGGATACGGCACGAAGTTCAGCAGGCCGACCTCGCGCACCAGGCGACTGGCGAACAGCGACGGGGCCTCGTCGCCCCAAAGCTGCAGAATGCGGATGAAGCCCCGCCCTGCCTTGCCTCGACGCTCGCGCTCGCCGGCCAGGCCGTGCAGCAGCGTCGCCGACTTGCCTGCGCCGGCCGGTCCTTCCAGGGTGAAGGCACCGGTCCCGCGCGAAAGGCAGCGAGCCACCGCGGCGTCCAAGCCAGGCCGCAGGACATAGCCTGCACTTACCGGCGCAGCCACGGAACACCCTCCCCGGCCTGCCCACACTGTGCGCTGAATCTGCTTGCAAGCATGGCTGGGATGCTACCATTCCCCGCATGCTATTGCGTCGCAGAAAGGGTCCTTCCATTCTCTTTGAAAACTCGTCGCCGCTCGCTGCGGGGGCGCAAACCAGTCGCCGCTGGGGTCAGCGCGTGGGCCCCGCCGGAGCCGCGGCTCTGGCAGCGGTGCTCAGCGCATCGGCCTGTACCGAGGCGCTGTATCCGCCGCGTCCCCAACAGACACCAGGACCGGCGCTGGCCGATCCGCCGACGTCGCGGGTGACCATGCACTTGAGCCTGACCTCATCGGGCATGTCGCAGCTCATCGAAGCCAGCGTGCCGCAGCGCGGGGAGGTGCCGTTCACGCTGATCGGCCAGCGCAAGCTGATCTGGCAGCGGACCCCGATCACGCTGACCTTCGACGGAGCCACCGGCAAGATCGGCGTGCGCGCCACCATCACCGGCGAGGCCACCCTGCCGGTCGGCAGCAAGAGCTTCTCGCTGACCATGGCCGCCGAAGCGCAGCCGGTGCTGTCGTCGGACTACCTGGCTCAGCTGCAGGCGCCGAACGTCAGCATCACCAGCGAAGACCGCCTGCTGCGCGCTGCCGAGTGGGGCGCCGGCGTGCTGTCCGATATCAAGGGACAGATCGAAAAGCAGCTTGCCGAGCTGCGCATCGATCTGCGGCCGATGCTTGAACAGAGCTACCTGAAGATGGCGCAGCCGTTTTCCTTCAAGGTCGGCGATGCCTCGGCCTGTGGTCGCCTGGGTCTGGTGGCGATCGAAGCTGGCCCGACGGTGCTGGCCGGCGGTATCGAAAAAGATCTGGGCGCAGTCATCGCCCCCTCGATCACCATGCCGTGCAGCAGCGAGTCAGGCATGGGCCAGGGGGCCAAGACCGTGCCGCCCCTGCACAACGTGTCGAGCATCCCCTCGGGCCCGTTTACCGTCACCATGCCCGTCGCCGCCACCTACGAGGAGCTGCAGCGAGCGATGAAGCAGGCCTTCACCAATGGCAAGCTCTTCTTCTCGCCCGAGTATCCCGACCTGTACCTGGAGCGCCCCGAGGTCTATGCCTCCGGCGGGCAGGTGGTGACCAAGCTGCACCTCGATGGCTTTGTGAAGAAGGGCTTCAAGGTCTCGCTCAGCGGCGACCTGTACATGGCGGGGCATCCGCAGGTGCGCGACAACGAGCTCTCGATCCCCGATCTCGAACCGACGGTCGAGACGAAGAATGCCCTGCTCAAGCTCAAGACCTCGCTCGATACCGATGGCCTGCGGCGCCAGGTGCGGCAGGCGACACGCCTCGATATCGGGGCGCGACTGCAGGCGGTGCGCGCCAAGTTTGAAAAGGATCTGGTGACGCGCCAGCGCATCCCGACGCCGACCGGCCCCGGCCCCGAGGCCTGCGTGCGCGTCGATCTCGGCCGCGTCGAGGTCTCGGACGTCTTCGCCCACGACGCCTACCTGCGGCTGTACGTCCAAGCCACCGCCAGCGCCGCCGCCTACCTCCCCTGCCCGCCCGCCGCAAGTCCCGCCCAGCGCTAGAGCGCCCCTCAAAGCCTTACGACGCGCCCTGACTGAACGCCCCGCTTCATCAGAGGGAACGGGAGCGTCCCCCAACATCAAGTTGCAAAAGTACAGCCCCGGCGGCCCGATCGCAGGCAGGGGCCCGCTTGCTTCCGTGTGTCCCATCGTCATCGGTGGATCCGCCCCAGGCCCGAAGGTCCCCTCCGCCACACCCCACGATGGCTGCACGTTCAACCGGTCGGAGATTTTCATTTTGAATCAACACAAGTCAGTCCATTCTGACGCACTGGATAGCATCATATCTATTCTCAGAAGAAAGCGGAGCTGGCTGTTTCCGAAGACTCTAGAAGAGCCATTTCAGGTAAAAAATCAACCGTCTTATATTTATAATTTGTCCAGAAAAATAAGTCATTAAGAGCGCCTATCAAAACCGTCGAGAGGAACCCCAGCGGCAAGGAGGAAGGAGCGA
>CALFYE010000426.1 GCA_937952145.1 uncultured Myxococcales bacterium | reverse complement strand
CGGCGCCCCGACGGAAAAAAAGTGTCCTGGTAAGCGGGGCCCCACGCCGTGCAGCACATTCGAGATGAGAGCGTTCGCAGCCTAATATGTAAACACCTCCTGAGAGCACCCCGCCCCCCATCTGCGGCTTTAGCCTAGGCGGCTCGACGTGATACGCTGACAAGAGGCAATGTCGCGAGCGTGTCACCCGCTAGGATCTCTATGTCTGCTCTTGGTGCTTGCCCTGGGCATGCTGGGGGAAGGCGCGTGGGCCGCCCCACCCGGCGCCGCACTGCGCAAGTTTGAGGAGGGCAGCAAGGCCTTTGCCGGGGGTCACTACGACGCGGCACTGAAGGCCTTTTTGGCCAGCCTGGAGCTAGAGCCCAGCCCTAATACGCGCTTTAAGATCGCCAAGTGCTACGTCGCCCTGGGCAAGGTGGCGAGCGCCTTCGTGACCTTCAAGCGCGCCGCGCAAGAGGCCCAGGATCGCGTCAACGCCACCGGCGAGAAGCGCTTCCTGCCGACCCGCGATGCTGCCCTCGCCGAAGCGGCGGCGCTAGAGAGCAAGGTCCCTAAGCTCACCGTCGTCGTGCCCTCCGACATCCCCGAGGGCTTCGCGCTGTGGGTCGATGGCAGCAGCCTGCCGCAGTCGCTGTGGGGCATGGCTGTCGAGAACGATCCCGGCCCGCACACCATCACCGCCGAAGGCCCACGCATCAAGCGCTTCAACCAGACCGTGGAGCTACATCGCGGCGAGTTTCGTCGCGTCGATGTCCCGATTGTCCGCATGGCCACCGCCACCCTGCGCCTGGTCTTCGAGAGCCGCCCGGTCGGGCTCGCGGTCTCGCTCGATGGCCAGCCGTTGCCTCCCGAGCATTTTGATCGCTCGCAGTTCGTCGACGTCGGCAGCCATAAGGTGACGGTCAAGGCGCCCGGCTACCTGCCCTTCGTGTGGAAGCAGTCACTGCGCGACAACGAAAATGTATCGGTGCCGGTGACGCTAGAGCCGGGAGCAGGCGGGACCGGCGTGCCCAAGGTCGCGGTGTTCATCGTCGGTGGCGCGGCGCTTATGACCCTGGCGTTGGGCATCGGCTTTGGCGTCAAGGCGCAGAGCGCCGCCGATGGCCAGCTAGCCCTGGATCCGCTGCAGCGCACGCAGGCCGCCCAAGACGCCATCCGCACCGACGCCATCCTGGCGAACGTCTTTTACGGCACCGCCGGGGCTCTGGCGCTCACCGCCGGCATCCTGGCCGTGACGGCGCGCTGGCGAACCCCGGGCGGCGGCGAGAGCAAGAAGCCGACCGCTCAGGCCAACCTGCGGCTCCTGCCCACGCTATCTGCCGAGGGCGCAGCCCTCATCGCCACGGGGAGGTTTTGACCATGGCACCCTGGATGCGCGCCGCACTCGCGTTATCGATCGCCACCTGTATGGGACTGTTTTCGGCCTGTACCGCCTGGCAATACGACATTGAAACCTGTGACCCCAATCTGGGTTTAGCCGCCTGCCAGCGACTCAATGTCGCAGAAGGCATCGATGTCAGCCAAGACTGCGCGATGCTCTGGCAGTGCAATAAATCAACATTAATGTGCGAAAAATCGGTAAAAGACGTTGACCAAGATGGCGACGTTCTGCAGAAATGTGGCGGTACCGATTGCAATGATAATGACGCCCGCTATAGCGGAATCGCGCAGAGCTGCGGCTGCAACCTAGCCGGTCAACCCTGCAAGGCCGGCAAGGGCGCCTGCGTCGTCGATCTGACTTCGACGTGCATCGCCGGTACCCTCTCCTGTCCCGAACAGAACGCGCCGCAGTTTCGCGATGTCGGATGGCATAAAGAGCCGTTCACAGGCGGCTCATTTTCGTCGTGGGACTGGAACTGCAACGGTTCAGGAGACACCGCCGACAACACCGAGAAAAACTGCGCCTTCGATTTCGCGAACCAAGCAGCGGCCTGCCAGCCGACGATGTGCGGCGATCCCGCCCTTCAGCTCATCCAGGTCAGCACCAACTATGCGAAAGATGCCGCCGCGATCTGTGATGCGTTCTGTTCGACACAAAGACCAGGGAGCGGCACATGTCCCATGTACTCTGCCAGCCCTGATATCGACATAAACTGTGTCCACAAATGCGCCGCACCGCTATTTCGTTGTCGCTGCGTTGGTTATTGCAGTGACGTTCCCTGTAAAGGT
Organism: uncultured Myxococcales bacterium; assembly: GCA_937952145.1. GTDB lineage: Bacteria > Myxococcota_A > Polyangia > Palsa-1104 > JAEUJZ01 > JAEUJZ01. The sequence continues at coordinate 25,362 of CALFYE010000426.1, read as the reverse complement.
TCATATTGCACCGTTGCCCGCAACCTCCTCGGCACTCCACTGGTCAGCTCCGCGGTCGTGACCTGCCGCTAGGCCCCAGGAGCCAGAAGCCCGCGCATGGCAGAGATCACCGTAGCCGGTCGATATCGCATCCTTCGCGAGATAGGTCGCGGCGGCATGGGCGTGGTCTACCAAGTGCAGCACCTCAACACCGGCGAGACGCTGGCGCTCAAGGCACTGCTCGCGCACACCGGCGAGCAGGAAGACATCCTGGAGCGCTTCAAGCGCGAGATGCGCGCCCCGGCGCTGATCAAGAGCGAGCACGTGGTGCGCATCACCGACGCCGATGTCTCGCCCGAGCTGCACGGCGCGCTGTTCCTGGTGATGGAGCTCTTGAGCGGCTGCGATCTCGATCGGCTGCTGCAGAAGCGCGGGCCGTTCTCGCCGGAAGAGACGGTGTGGCTGCTCGGTCAGGCGGCGCGGGCTCTCGACAAAGCGCACGCCGCCGGCATCGTGCACCGCGACCTGAAGCCGGAGAATCTGTTCCTGCATCGACGCAGCGACCAGGGGCTGATCGTGAAGCTCCTCGACTTCGGCATCGCGCGCTTAAGCGATCGCGACATGGGCGGGCGCGAGGCCAAGGTGACCAAGAGCGGCGCCATCCTCGGCACGCCGATGTACCTGTCGCCCGAGCAAGCCATGGGCGAGCCGGAAGAGGTCGGCCCGCACAGCGATGTCTGGGCGATGGGGCTCATCGCTTTTGAGCTACTCACCGGCAAGACGTACTTCCAGAGCGACGGCGTGACGCGCCTAATCGGCCAGATCTGCTTTCAGCCGCTGCCCCCAGCTTCGGCGCGGGGAAGCACCCTGGGACCGGGCTTCGATCGCTGGTTTGAGAAGGGCTGCACGCGCGATATCAAGGCGCGCTTCCCATCGGTGGGGGCGCAGATCGCGGCCCTCGCCGAGACCCTGGGCCTGCCGGCCAGCCTGCTGAGCAACACCACCGCTCCGCCATCGCTGGTCAGCGCTCTGCGCAGCTATGGCAACCAGACCGATCCCGAGTCCACGGTCCACGATCCCGACGGTGCGCCGGTCGTTCCCCCCGGACGCGACGGTCGTACCACGACCTCGGAAGGCCGCGGCCAGTCGGCTCGCTTGCTGCGCGCACCCCGCTTTGTCGTCGGGATCTTGATCGGGCTGGCGGCGATTTCCCTGCTGGCCCTCGGTGCCCTGCTGCGCGAGCGGACCAAGCCCCCCGCCGATCCCGGCAAGGGCCACAGCGCGGCCAAGCAGCCGCCCAGCGAGCGGCGAAGTGGTGACCCGACGGCCCCGACCCCGACCCCGCCGGGCGATGCCACGACGGCCACCGCCGGCAAGCCGACCGCCCCGCGTGACCCCCCGCCCAGCAAGCCCAAGGACGAAAAGCCGGGGCTGGCCCGCAAGCGCCCCGTGGCCCCGCCCCCCCCTCGCCCAGCGAAGCGGCTGGGCCCCAGCAGCTACGACCCAGTCGCCCCCTAGCGGGGGAGGAGGCGGTATCCTGTGGCTGTGCAGCGCGCAAATGACAGCACGTCGGGTCCGGCGATTCTGGGGCCAAAGCCGCCGGTCCCGCTGAGCGCGCGAGCCCAGGGGCCCAGCCTGTCGCTGCGCGCCGAGCGCTGGGGCAAGCGACAGTGGCGACGCTGGCTGCGGCTGCGCGGCCTGCGCCCGACCCGCGACGGTGGCTGGTTCATCCTGGTCTTGATCGGCATCCTGGTGGTGGCGCTCAACACCGGCAACAACCAGCTTTACCTACTGCTTGGCATGCTGCTGACGCTGGTGCTCAGCTCGTGGCTGCTCAGCGAGATCTCGCTATCCGGCATCGTGCCGCGTCGCCAGCCGCCGCCGCGCGTCCACGCCGGCCACCCGTTTCTGATGGGCATCGTGCTGCGCAACGAGAAGCGCCGCTTCCCCTCGTTTTCGATCGAGGTCGAAGACCTGTGCGACGATCAGGTGGTCGATAAGCGCTGCTACTTCCTAAAAATTCCCTCGGGACGCACGCAGCAGACCAGCTATCGCCACAGCCTGCCGCAGCGCGGCCGCTACGTCTTTACCGCCTTCCGCATCAGCACCAAGTTTCCCTTCGCGCTGTTCCGCGCCTCGCGCTACGTCGAGCACAGGAGCGAGATCATCGTCTACCCGGCGCTGCTTTCGCTGTCGCACCTGCCGCAGGCGCTACTCTCGGCCGCCGGGGAGCAGACGGTGGGCAAGCTGGGCCGGCGCGGGGCCTTCCACGCTGTGCGCGAGCTCCGGGGCGGCGACGATCCGCGCGACATCCACTGGAAGAGCTCGGCGCGGCGCGGCCGGCCAATGGTGCGCGAGTACGAAGACGAAGCGGTGCAGCAGGTGACGCTGTATCTCGACAACTCGCTGCCAGCCGCCGAGCAAAAGAGCGTGCAAGCGGTCAACGATTTAGAGCGCGTCATCAGCTGGGGCGCATCGCTGGGCGCCTACTACCTGGAGCATGGCTACGCCGTCGCGCTGGTGGTGCGCAGCCTGGCGCCGGCCCTGCCGGTCTTGCACAGCCCAAGCAGCCTCAGTCGGCTCCTGACCACGCTGGCGCTGCTCGAAACGGTGACGCCGGATGTGCCGTTTCAGGTCGCCCCGCGGCCCCCCGCTCGCTTGGGTCAGTACGCCTGCGAGCACGGCGACTCGCTCTTGATCGTTCGCCCCAACCGGGGGATGGCCGGGCCGCCTCCTTCGCCGCTTGGCGAAGCCGGACACGGACTGGCCGCCCACCCCCGTATGATCGATGGGCTGTCGGGGCTGCCGCCGGCGGTCGCCTCGGCCCACGTCATCGAGGCGCTCTAATGTATCAACACGGATGCTAAAAGGATAACCAGGGCCCCGCTTGCGCTTCGCCGCCACCCATAAGTCGGTCTCGTACCTGATGGTCAGCATCGCCTTTGTGATGCTGGTCCTGGCCGGCGAAGTGCCGGGCATCCTGGCGGCGCTGACCACGCTGGGTATTGCCGGCTCGTACTTCTATGACCCGCAGGCCCATCCCTTCATGGCGCGACGCAGCTTTTCCTTCGCGCTTTATGGCGTGCTCTTGCTGTCGGTGGTGCTCTTGCTGCCGGATGCCAGTCAGGGCGAGACGCTGTGGGATAGCGGTACGCGCTTTCTGTGCGTGCTCCTGTGCATCAAGCTGTGGCGACGGCGCAGCAACAGCGACTATCTGCAGGCCTATCTGATCAGCTTCCTGATGCTGCTCATCGCTTCGCTCGTCGGAGCCAGCATCGTCTATGCCGTGTGCCTGCTTTTGTATTCGATCTTCGCCACCTGGACGCTGTCGCTGTTTCACCTGCGCCGCGAGATGGAAGAAAACTATCTGCTTAAGCACCTGCCGGGTCGCCACGGCCAAGCCGCCGAGAGCGAGCGCGTGGAAGTCGAGCGCATCCTGTCTTCGCGCCGCGTCGTTGGGACCCCGTTTCTGGTCACCACCGGCAGCTTGGCCCTGGTGCTGTTTCTGGTCGGGGGTCTGCTGTTCCTGCTCTTGCCACGCGTCGGGGTCGGGCTTGAGCTACCGCTGCGGCGACGCGGTCTGCTTTTGACCGGCTTTGCCGAGCAGATCCAGCTTGGCGGCCATGGGCTGCTGCGCGAAAACCCGCGCGTCGTGATGCGCGTCGAGATCGGCGGGACGGGAACCCCGAGCCCCCCGGGTAGTCCACCGCCGCCGCCGCCAGGAGGCCTGCGCTTCCGCGGCACGGCGTTTAGCTATTACCAAGACGGCAAGTGGGCGCATCAGAGCCCGCCGCAAAGCCCAGTCAGCCCGGTGGGCAACCCGGTGAACACCGCGACGCCGGTCGGGGCTAGCGCACCGCTGCCGCTGCCCGAGCGCCCAGTGCCGCACCGGCAGGGCTATCACTTCTTCGACACCGTCACCACGCCGCAGGCGCTGCACCAACCGCAGGTGCTGCGCGCCGAGCTTTACCTAGAGCCACTTGAGACCTCGGCGCTGTTCGTGCCGGTGCTGGCCACGCCGCTGGGTCAGCCCCCGCCGCGCCCGCTGGCCCTGAGCCTGCCCTCGTCCTGGTACTACGCGGCGCAGTGGCCGCTTTATCTGGGCAGCAACGACGATCTGATTGCGCGCAGTCGGCCGGGCAGCCTGCACTACACCGTGTTCCTGGGACCGGTTTCTGGACCCGCCGGGGGCAGCCTGGATGGCTTGGGCCTGCAGGCCGATCTCGCCGAGGCAGCCGGCGGGGCGCTCGCAAGCCAGTCGGCAGGCTACGCCGCGCTGACGCTTTCGGAAGACAGCCCATATCTGCAGCTGCCCAAGAGCCTGGCCCCCCGCCTGCGGAGCCTGGCGGCGCAGATCACCGCCGGCCTGACCCAGCCGCAGGAAAAGGCGCGGGCGCTCGAACGCTACCTGCAGACGGGGTACAGCTATTCGACGCAGCTTCAGCCGCTGTCCGAGTCCGAACGCGCCCGACACGGCGACCCGGTGGCCGCCTTCCTGTTTGAGCGCCGCCGCGGTCACTGCGAGTACTTCGCGAGCGCCCTCTCGCTGCTCTTGCGCGCGGCCGGGATCCCCAGCCGCAGCGTCAATGGCTACCTCGGCGGCGAGTGGAACGAGTTTGGCGGTTATCTGGTCGTGCGACAGCAGCACGCGCACTCGTGGGTCGAGGCCTACTTGCCACTCGGGAACGAGACCGGTGCCGCGCCAGGGACCGCTCCAGCCATCGCGCCAGGGATCGGGACCGCGCCAGGGATCGGGACCGACGGAGCCAGCGAGGCCCAGGGGGCAGGTCTGCCGTATGCGTGGCAGACGCTTGATCCCACGCCGCTCTCGGCGCTGTCACCGGCGCGCTTTGGCTTCCTGCAGCGGGCGCGGCGCTTCTCGGACAGCCTGGAGATGAGCTGGAACAAGTACGTGCTGGAGTACGATCCGCGGGCCCAGCGCCACCTCGCCGAGCGCATGAGCGGCCTGTTCGGCGTGGCCAAGGAGCGTCGCGGCTCGCTGCGCCTCAGCCTGCGTCGGGCGGTGCCCTATGCGCTCGGCGGGCTGGTACTTGTAGCCGGGCTGGCTGCGGGATACATCGCCCTGCGACGCTGGCGAGCGGTGGGCCGCTTGCCCTGGGGCGATTCCGAGGCCGATCGACAAGGGGCACAGCAGCGGCGCGACGTCGAGCAAGCCGCTCGGGGTCAGCTCAAGCGAGTGGTGGCGACGCTGCGGCGGCGCGGCTTTGTCCAGCGCAGCGGCGAGACGCTGCAGGGCCTGGCCGAGCGAGTGAGCGAAGCCGGAGACCCCTGTGCGGCGCACTTCCAGGACTTTGTGCAGGTCTACTACGCGCACCGCTTCGGTCAGCTCAGCATCGATCTGCAGGAGCTAACGCGCCTGAGCGCAGCCATGGCCGACAGCCCCCTGCGCGAGCGCCCCGGCGAAGGACGAACGCCAGGCCCCTAGGCGCGGGTTACAGCCCATAACCTAGAGTGCCGGGCAGGGCACGCTGAGTGGCTCTTCCAAGGGATTGTCGGCGTTGTCAATGCGGCAGCGTCGCTCGGGGCGCGTGCCGTCGAGCCCGACCTCGACCTCGATCTCGTACAGGCAGGCCACGAAGCCCCGACCCGCAAGGGTCCGCACGCGCTTCTGTTGCTCAGGCGGACAGCTGCGCAGGAAGCTGGCCTTGACGCGCTCGCCAGACAGCGTCGGAGCGGCCGGGCGATGCACCGCTGCTTGCAGCTTCTCGGGCAGGGCGGGCAGGCCCGGCAGAGACAGCTGCAGCAAGCGGCGAGGGGCGGGCGGCGGACTGGTGTCCGTCGGAGCGCGCCGCGACAGCCCGTCGATGGACCACACGCCGACGAGCGCCGCCTCTTCAGCAAGGGCGATCAAGTGATCGCCCAGGAAGGCCGGGCGACTGAGGCCTGGCCACTGACCGCGCGGCACCGGGCTGCTCTGGCCGGCGGGCGCACTCGGCACAGCATAGAGCCGCAGCGCCGGGGTTGGGGTGCCCGGCCCGGTTGGGGTTGGCCGGGGCTCGCTGACCTCGACGGCGAAGTGACTGCCATCGCGCGAGTGATCAAAGCCATCAAAGGTACCGGCGCCCACAAAGCGCAGACAGCGTCGATAGTTCGGGCTGACCGCCAGCAGATCGGCCTGCGTCTGCCGCCCCCGTTTGCCGGAAAAACGCGTCGTCAGGCACAGCCGGCCCACCTGTCCGGGCTTGGGGGCCCCGACGCTGGTGCCCGTCAGAATGCGGCCGTTGCCGTCGTCGTTGTCTTCGTCGCGCGGCGTGCAGTCGGCGGGCAAGAGCACATCCGGCGCATGCACCAGACCCACCTGCGGCTGCAGCACGGTCAGGTAGCCCTGCTCGCTCAGGGTCGGTGCGTGGCTCTCGCTGCCCTCGTCTGCCTCGTCGCTGACTCCCGGCCCATCGTCCTCTTCTTTGAGCGCCAGCACCTGACCTGTGTGCAGGCGCGCAAGCTCTTTGCCGGGCTTCTGAACGCCCTCTTTCGGAGCGGCATAAAGCGGCACGCTGTCGGCTGGCGAGCAGACGATGGCCATGCGGATGATGTCGTCGCCCCCGGCCTGCCCGGCCGGCAGAAGCTCCGCCGCGGGATAGGCCGCCTTGACGCCCCCCCACAGCCCGCTGAGCGCCGCAAAGGGCCCTCGCGAAAGCACGACGCGGAAGCGATCAGAGTGACGCTCGATACGCGGAAACGGCAGCGGCAGATCGATGGGCAGACGCAGCGCCGCCTCCAGCGACAGGCGCGCCGCCCCCAGGGTGTCGTGAGCGCTGTGTATGAGCACCACGGCTTCGTCAGGTGCAAAGCCAGGCAGGGCTGCATCGGCCACCACAGCACTGACCGTCGGCGCCCCCTTGCCACTCGACGGACTGCGATCCTTGCCGCCCACGCAGCCAGCCAGAGCCCAGCAAGCCAGCAGGCCGTAGCCGCCAAGCAGCCCCCACCGCCGACCGGAGCGTGTAAGTGCGCGAAAAGACATCCTGTTTACCGTATCACAATCGCCCACGAGGCTGGGAGATGACCGCGGCACGCAGAGCGACGACCCAAGCAGCTACCGCGGCGATGTCGCGAATCAGAGGCGAAAGGGAGAACGAGCGAGGCGAGAGGGAGAACGAGCGAGGCGAGAGGGAGAACGAGCGAGGCGGGGAGAAGCGAGGACGACGGAGTTCGGCTAGTGCTTCTGCTCAGCCGCGGCGCCACCCGACGGGGCGGCATGCCCACCCGCCGTCGTCTCTTTGCTGGCCATGGTCAGCACGATGATCGAAAAGAGCAGACCGACGATGCCCACCGAAGCGGCACCGATCGTCGCGGCGCGCTTGCTGGTCTCGTACGAGGTCTGCTCAAAGACCACGAACGACTGCTCAACTTCCGGCGAGAACGAGGTGAAGTCCGAGAACTTGCCGCTGTGGCCCTTCAGCGCCGGGCCGATGCCCATGGCCACCAGCACGAGCGCGAAGACCGCGCCGCCGATCGGAATCGCCAGGCCAATGAGCAGACCGAGCTCGATCTTGCCGGCACCCGCGCCGATGGCGATGGCCAGAGCCGACGCAACTGCGGCTCCCAGATAGATCGTGCCGGAGTTGTCTTTCGGTTGCTGCGGCCAAGGAATTTCGCTGCCCGACAGTGCGTCCATTTTTCGCTCTCCTCGACGAGGCTCTAACGAGAATCTGTTGTAGATGGTACGGCAAGGGCCGCTGCTCGAACAACCCTGAATTACTACCACGGTCGTCCGGGCGGCATCCTAGCGAATTTGCAGGGCAATCCCGGCTGCGCTGGGCGGCGGCGGCCAGCCGGGCGCCGCTCGGCTCGACAAGTGCTGGTCTGGCGCGATACAAAGCGCTATGTCGCGCGCTGGATCGTGTGTTCGTCACCCGGCCCCGGTGGTCTCGCCCCGCCCCCTCTGCGGCCGACCGGCGGGGACCTGTCGCACCCTCCGGAGGGGCCTGTCGCTGGCGCTGTTTTGGGGAGCGCTGCTCGCGCTTTCGGGAGCCGCGCGGGCCGGTGGCATGTTCGTCTCGCCGCATGGCGCCCGGCCGCTGGGACGCGGCGGAGCGTTCGTCGCGGGGGCCGATGACCTCAACGCCATCTACTACAACCCGGCGGGCGTCGCCCTGGCCACCTCCGTCGGCGATCCCTGGCTGGGCGCGGGCAGCGGCGGCTGGAGCGTGCTGTTCGATCTGGGCTTTGTGCTGCAGAACGTCACCTATACGCGCAACGAAAACGGCATCCTTCGCCCGCCGGTGAGCGGCGATGGTGGGCTAATTGGCAGCGTGCCGCTGTCGATCCCGCAGCTGGCCTTTGCCCGCCGACTGCAGCCGTTTTCGTGGGGCTCGCTGACCTTGGGCTTTGGCCTGTGGATTCCCTACACCGGCCTCCTGCGCTATCCCGAGCCGAGCTACGCGACAGAAGCCGATATCCAGCGCGTCCCCGATGTCGCGCCGCAGCGCTATGCCCTGCTCGGCCTGCACGAAGGCTCGCTCAGTCGCTCGACGGTGCTGGCGGTGCTGAATCCGGTGGCTAGCTTCAGCCTGCTTGCCGACCGCCTGCAGCTCGGCATCGGGCCGCAGCTAATGGTCGTGTATTTCCGCTCGCGGCTGATGCTCAACGGCTGTCCGCAGGTGATGTGCCGGCCCGAGCAGCCCGACTACGACACGCTGGTCGTGGCGCAGGCCTTCGCCATCACGCCGGCCTTTAACCTGGGCGCGATCTATCGCGTCATGCCTTGGCTGCGGCTGGGCGCCGCCTTCCAGTTTCCGTTCCTAATTCGCAGCGCCAAGGGCACGGTCGACACGCTGCTGGGTACGAACGAGATCTTCAACGGCGCCACCGTCAACGGCCGCGATGCGTCGCTTTCGATGAACCTGCCGCCGATGCTGCGCGTGGGCGCCGAGTTTGCGCCGCTGCCCGACAAGCTGCGGGTCGAGCTCTCATACACCGTGGAGTTCTGGTCGGTGCAAGATGCGATTAGCTTCACCCCCAACGGCATTACCATCGAAAACCTCAAGGGAATCGGCAGCTATCCCCTGGGCCCGGTGGCGCTGCGGCGCGACATGCAGACCACGCACTCCATCTCGCTCGGCGGCGAAGCCAAGCTGTGGAAGTACATCGGCGCGCGGCTCGGCGGCATGTTCGAGTCTTCTAGCATGCCCGATGCGACGGTCAGCGTGCTGACCCCCGATAATCACAAAGGCCTGCTGTCGCTGGGCCTGTTCGTCCCCAAGGTGCACTTCCTGTCTGCCGACTGGCGTATCGACTTTTCGTACGGCCACATCTTTCAAGCCGACCGCGTCGTCGATCCGACGCAGAGCCAGCTCTACCCGTCGAACCCGCTGCGCCCCGATGCCACCTATCCGGCCGGCGTGGGCGGCACAGCAGCCGGCACCTACGCGGTCAGCTACGACCTGATCACGCTCGGCTTTGCCGTCACGCGATAGATCTCGATCAAGACCCGCGCGGCTAGCGATAACATCGAAGGCTGAGCTCCCATGGCACAAGGGGGATGTCATGCGCACAGCACTTCGTTACCTGCTCAGCGTTGTTTGCTTGGTCGGTGCACTCTGTGCTCGACCTTCGGCGGGTCAGGCGCAGGTCACGCTGCCAAACGGCACGCAGATCCCGGCCAACGCCAACTATCGCGCCGTACTCAACGGGACTGCGCTCGGCACACCGGCCCGCCCACGCACGGTGCAGCTCAGCCAGAACCCCGCGACCTTCGTCAACGAAGGGTTGGCTGACAACAACCAGTTCGCGACCGAGCCGCAGCTGTTTTCACCGCTGTGCGACTTCAGCGTGCGCTTCATCTACAAGGGCGGCGGCGCGCACTTCGGCATCGGCTGGTACAACGAAAAGCTCGACGATGGCAGCGCGCGTCGCACCGCACCGCTGTATCGCTTCGAGAAGGGCGACATCAATCAGACGGCGGCCGACAGCGACATCATCCTTCTGGTGCCGTTCACCCAGGGCGGCACAGACCTTGACGACAGCGCCCTGCCCATCGATCTCGCGGCGACAAGCATTCGCCAGAATCCGCGCTATCGCGGGGGGCTGATTGGGCTGGCGCTGATTCCCAAGCCGCTGTCGAATGACACCTGCTGTCCAGTCGCGACCGGTGCCTCTTGCTTGGCAAGCTGTCGCAGCGCGGGCGGCTCTCGCTGCTGCGATACCGCGAACGCGAACGCCACGCAGTACCACTACACGCAGCACATCTGGAACACGCGCTGCAGCATGTGCTCGTTCCGTCGCGACGGACCCTGGTTTTCGCATCTCATCTACAAGTCGACGAAGCTCGACAACACGTTCTATCTCGGCTTCGAAGATCTCGACTTCCTCGATGCCGATGGCACAGCCGGGGTCAACGGCAACGACCTGGACTACGAAGACTTCGTGTTTCAGTTCAGCGGCCTAACCTGCCTGGGCGCCGGCAAGCCCTGCGAAGACAACAAGCGCGAAGGCGCCTGTCGCAGCGGCGTCACCGAGTGCGATGGCAAAGGCGGCATCTACTGCAAGGCCCTGGTCAGCCCAACCACCGAGCGCTGCGACGGCTTGGACAACGACTGCAGAACCACCGCCCGAAAGAACCCAATGATTTCGCCTGCTTCCATCGCTGCGCGACTCGGGGTTTAGGCCGCCACGCCGCGTCCCCTCGGGCACCTGCACGCAGAAATGGGACCACCAGGGGACCACCGCTTCCGGCTATGATCCAGCGGGGGGCTCTCGTGGGTGAGGTCATACGCAGGACCAAGAACGGCAAGTTTCTAGGCTTCTATCTCCGCTACTACGAGGCTGGCCGACGCCGGCACATCGCCAGCAAGCAGCCGAGCGCGGCAGAGGCCCGCCGCATGCTTGTTCAGATCGAAGCGCGCATCGCTCGCGGCGAAGCCGGGATCGTTGAGAAGCCGCAGCCCTGCCCCACGCTGGCGGTGCTGATCGAGCGCTTCCTGAGTGAGTACAAGCGGCCGCGCATCAAAGACCTCGCACGCTATCGAGCCTTTGCGGGGGCGGCGCTGCGACGGGTCTTGCCACTGCTTGGACATAAGCGCGCAGACACGCTGACGGCGAGCGAGATTGGCTCGCTACGCGACACGCTACGCGAGACGGTCTCGGCCGGATCGGTGCGCGCCACCCTGGCGTATCTGTCGTCCGCGCTGTCGTGGGCGGTGCGGGCCGGGCTGCTCGCGAAAAATCCGTGCAAGGGAGTGGAGCGTCCCGATAGCGAGCCATCGCTCGATTTTCTTAGCCGCGCCGAGGTGAGCGCTCTGCTCGCGCATACGCGCGACCACGCCGCCAACCACTATCCGATGATCGCCACCGCCATCTATTCCGGCCTGCGCAAGGGCGAGCTCTGCGGCCTGCGCTGGCGCGACCTGGACCTGCAGGATCGACGCTTGACCGTGGCTCGCAGCTACCGAACCAGCCCGAAGAGCGGCAAGGCCCGTCACCTGCGCCTGCCCGATGTGCTTGTGCCGGTGCTCGCCGAGTGGCGTGAGCGCTGTCCCAAGACACAAGAGGAGCTGGTCTTCCCATCCCGTCTGCGCGATGGCTCCTGGGGAATGCAGCGCGACACCAGCGGCGTGTTTGGGCTGCCTGGCTTGCTGCGCGCTGCCGGCTGCCGCGTCCCAGCGCATCCCTGGCACACGCTGCGCCACACCTTCGCCAGCCACTTCATCATGGCCGGTGGAAACATCCTGACGCTGCAGAAGATCCTCGGGCACAGCGACGTGAAGGTCACGCTGATCTACGCCCACCTGGCTCCCGACTTCATCGCGCAAGAGATGAACCGCCTGCGCTTCTAACCCAGGGCCGCCGCCCGCGCGTGACTTAGAAGGTGTTCATTCTCCGACGGAGAGCTGTGCACCCACAAATTCGCCAGCGATTCCGCGGGGAGGCGGTTCTATATGTAAAGAAATGGTGTGATGGAATACGATTCCATGGCGGATTCAAAGAGTGTTGCTGCGTCCGAGTAAGGGGTGCGAATGCTCTCTGCGCACTTTTCCTCCATCTAAAAACCGCTACTCGTAACGAACAGTAATTTTGCCCAAGGAGAAATGAAAATGGCCAGTGTGTTCGAAGGGGTCGTTCACCCGGCGGAGCAAAGAAATCTTGCGGACACGATCGTCGCGGCCGTGTTCATGGGCCTGGTACGCGACCGCCTCACCAAGGGCTACCAAGTTTTCATTGGTTACGGCGGCGGTTTTGACTCCTACGAGGGGAGCCAGGTACAGGGCCAAAAAAAGGACCCCAGTGGGCCCGAGGCGGACCTTCACACCGAGCTTCTCGGAATCCTCTCCAACAAATTTGTGGCCTACAAAGACCAGCTGGTAATTGGGGCTGCCAACAAATGGGTTGATGCGTCGAAGGGGCGGCGCGAGAACGCCTCGACCAGCAGCTACGTCATCACCGGCGCCATGTCGGACAGGCAGGTTCACGTCGAGATGTCGAAGAAGGCCAAGCAGCTTGCCCTCGACTGTCTCAACAGCAACCAGAAGATGGGGACGCTGAAGGAACGCGGTGCGTACTACGGCGTGGCGGACTGTTACAACGGCGAGGTCTTTGGGCCCGTTGCGACCAGCCGGCAGGTGTTTTGGGCAGAACACAGCCCCGACCGATGGATGAACCCATCGCGCGGCTGGATCTACACCAACCAAGAGCGAAACGAAGTGGCCTCGGGCTCCAACGCGAAGATGGACGATACGGACGACGAACAGCTGATCGCCTCCGGCCTCTCAGAGCGGATGAGCGGCTACGTCCTTGGTTACTGCCACGGAATGATCTTCGCGGAACATATCTGCAAGGTCTTCAAGGGCGGCACTGCCTATGAGATCTCGATGAACGAGCAGACGTGCAAGAACGCTTCATGCTTCGGCTGTTCTTCGTTCATGTTCGCCAACGGCATGCCGCCAAGCTGGATGCATCTCGGCGGTGCGCAGTCGTGGGCGCCGCTGCCCGAGAAAGCGACCAACTTCGGCTACAGCGCGCACATTCGAAATGACAAGCTCATCGTCGAAACTGCCCGGAGCATGAATAAGGCCTGGGCAGACGCCACAGCGAGCTGGATGCAGACCGGCGTTGGTTACACCACCAAGTCTCCCAAGAACGCGACCCTGAAGGCCGCGTTCTCCGGGAAGTCGACTCGTCAGATCGCCAACTTCTTCCTCGACGCCCTTACCATTCACGGCCGCGACGATCTCGAGCGCATTCTCGCCATCCTCAAGCACGGCTTCTAAGAAGTCGCCTTGCATCCTCGACAACGGCTGCCTGTTCCCGAGGCACCAGTGCTCGCCTCCCTTGGCGCCGCGCGCGAGGGTGCAGCGGATAGGGTACGCCGCGCCGCTGCAAGCATAACGAGCAATGGGACCACCAGGGGACCACACGCGCCCGACGCTTGTGGGCTATCCGTCGGAGACTGACAACTCACCGCTGGACAACGACTGCAACGGTGCCATCGATGACGGCGCCAGCTGTCCCAGCGGGCAGATCTGCGATCGCGGGCGCTGCGTCGGTAGCTGTCTGGATGAGTTTCCCTGTCCGCCGAACAGCGGCCTGGTCTGCGATCGCGGACGCTGCGTCAACAGCGCCTGCGCCGGAGTGACCTGCGCGGCCTCTCAGGTCTGCAACGGGGGGACCTGCGTCAGTGCCTGCGATGGCATCCGCTGCCCGCCGCCGACGGTCTGCTCGGGCGGCATCTGCATCGACCCGTGCAAGGATCCCAGCACCGGCCAGGCCATCAGCTGTGGTCCGAAGAAAACCTGCGTCGCCGGCGCCTGCGTCTCGACCTGTGACTGCCTGCCGTGTAGCGAGAGCGGCACCGTCTGTAAGAGCCAAACCGGCCAGTGTGTGCCGCAGGCCTGCCTGACGATGAGCTGTCCCGCCGGCACCTACTGCGACGCTAGCGGGGCCTGCGCATCGCCCTGCAGCAACGCCATCTGTCCCAGCGGTCAGGAGTGCCGCGAGGGTCTGTGCCAGGATCCGGGCAGCGGCTCAGGCAACCCGACCGACCCGGGGGGAGGCGGAGCCATCGCCACCGGCTGCTCGTGCCGTGAGGCCCCCGGTCACTCGCATGGCGCAAGCGGCCTGGCTCTGCTCGCTGGCTTGGCGCTCCTCGGCTGGACGCTGGCCCGGCGTCGCTCTGTCCGCAGCTAGTCGCGCATGTGCTCCCTCGCTCTTTGCTCTCGCTACCCCAAGGGGATCGCTGGCTGCGATCGCGCGTGAAAGAATGCCCCTGACACCTCAGCCCGACCGCGACCATCCGTCCCCCACCCCGATTGACGCACAGCGCTGGGACGATCTCGCGCGCATGCTGCACGGAAATGCTGACGTGCTGCACGATCTCGTCCGCACCTTTGTCGACCCCGCGCCAGAAGAAGATGCCGCGCTCCGCAGCGCCATCGATGCCGCCGACTGGCCGCGTATGCGACGGCTGGCCCATCGCTTAAAGGGCAGTGCGGCAGCCCTGGGTGCGCTGCGGCTGGCTCAGCTCTGCCAAGAGCTAGAGCAGCTTGCCGATCCCGATCTGCAAGCCCTGGCAGCGACCACCGCGGCGCGACTGATCAGCGAGCACCAAGCGGCCTGTGGTGATCTCAATCAGCGCACCGGCCGGCGTCCGTCCTGAGACGGCGTTTCATGGCGTGGTGCGGGTATTTCGGCCGCCAGCTGAGTTTTTGGCATCCTAGGCCGCGCCGGGAGACCGCCCATGACTGCCCACACTCGCACGCCATCACCTCCGCTACCGCCGGTTCGCGATGTCCACGATCTGCTCACGCTGTCCCGGGCCGAGCTACGCCGGCTGCTGCAGCACGGACACGCCATCGCACCGCAGGCACTCGACAACTGGGAATACCGCGGCACTGCGCTGGGGTTGCCGCGCTTCGTTGAGCGCCTGTCGTGGAAGACGTTTCAGAAGGTCTTTCTGCGCGATGGCGATGTGCTGCGCGGCTGGAATGTCCGCGTACAGCAGCGCGGCATCGGCGCTGACAGTCAGCCACTCCTGCGACACGGAGAGCCGATCACCTTTGGCCACTATCAGGTCGTGCCGGCCCGCCCCAGCGAGTCGCCGTGGCCCTACGGGGACGGCCTGCTCATCGACTACGGCCGCGGAAGGAATCGCCGCTTCGATCCCATAGGTCGCGTCCGCGATCCACTCGTCGCCTTACAGGCGGGGGGCGTTGAGCTGTTGCTGGGCTGGTCGTACCTCGACCTCGGCCTGTTTCGCTTCGCCACGCCGAGCTTCTTCGCGCTAGAGCGCGAGCGGCCGCTGACCCATCAGGTCGCACCGCCGACCGCGCGCCCGGCATAGCGACGCACGGCGACGGCGCAGCCCTACTTAAGCAGGTGATCGAGCCAGTGGTTCGAGAGCTTCTCCTGCGTGCTGTTCTGACGCAGGCGGTCGGCCAGGTTCTGCCAGCTGACGCGGTCTAGCTCCTGATCCTGGTTGAAGCACGAGAAGACCACGGTCTCTTTGCCGGTGACCGGGTCGGTGTGCTTCTGCAGGCACTGGGCGCAGACCTCTTTCATCATGCACTGCATCGGCGAGTTGATGCTGCCGATGCCGATGTGATCGCCGCGCAGGTAGGGTCGCAGCACGCCGTGTCGGGCCCGTCCCACCGCGGCCATCATGCGGTCCGATCCGATAGCGATGATGCGCCGCACATCGTTCATCGGAACCTGCGCTCCGGGGATCGCGCCGCGGGCGTAGGCGTGCATCGCTTCGACGATGTTGCCGACGAACAGGTGATCCTGCGGCCGGCGCGGCGCCAGCTTCGAATCGGGCGGCGGCTGGACGTCGCAGGCCCAGATGACCTGATCCGTCCCGGCCTCGATCTCGTCCTGCTTGTAGACATCTTCCGGCTTCTTGTAACCGGCGAAGTAAAGGACGCGACAGCCGTTCTGCTTGAGCGCCCGCGCGATGGAAAACAGCACCGCGTTACCCAAGCCACCGCCCACCAAGCAGACCGTTTCTCCGTGCGGGATCTCGGTCGGCGTGCCCGTCGGGCCCATGACCACCACCGGCTCGCCGGGCTGCAGCCGCGCACAGAGGCGCGACGAGCCACCCATCTCCAGCACGATCAGCGAGAGCAGACCCGCCTTCGGATCGGTCCAGGCTCCAGTCAGCGCCAGGCCCTCCATCGCCAGGCGCGTACCGCCGAGCTCGGGGGCCAGCATCTCTAGGTTCTGCAGGCGGTAGAACTGGCCGGGGTTGAACTTGCGCGCGGCCAGCGGCGCCCGCACCACCACATCGACGATCGTCGGCGTCAAGCGCTCGACGCGCACCACCTTCGCGCATAGCTCGTCATCGAGGCGCGCAATCAGGCTGCGGAACTGATCGTCTTTTTGCACCTGGGCCGGGCTGGGACCTGCGTGCTCGCGCACTTCCTGGCTCGCCTGACGCAGCGCTTCGACGAACAGCGCCGAGACGTGGACAAAGCCATCCTTGGCCGAGGCCATGGCCTTGACCACCGAGCCGGCGTACTTCGGGTTGTTATCGCCGTAGTAGCTGACGACGTGCCCGCCCTTTTCGTACGAGGTAAAGAAGCCGCCTGGACTAGCCACCGGCTGTGGTCGCGTGCCGCCCTGACCATCGTCGACAAAGTCGATGCGATGGGGTGCGAAGTAGCCGCCGCGACCGAGAACAAACGTCCCCGGGTGCTCTTTTTCGTAGATGGTGTTGGGGCTGGTGCCGGCGGCGACACAGACGGTGCGAGCCGGCAGCTCGATCAGCTCGCCGCTCGCGCTCCACTTCTGGCCGGTCGGTGTCGTCTCGACATTCTGCCGCTCGAAGGTCATGGCCCGCAGCGCGCCGTACTGATCGAGCAGCGCCGCCTTGGGCGCCATGCGCTCGATATAGCGCACGCCTTCTTCCAGGCTCTTTTCGACCTCCTCGTGATTCAAGCGGTAGGCCGGAGAATCGATGAGGTTTTTCCGGTACACCAAAGAAACGCCGCCCCACTTGTCGAGCAGCGTCGTCAGTCCTGGCTCGCGTCCTTGGCTCTTGGCCAGCGCTCGCTCGGCGCGAAGCTCGCGACCGTGCGCAAGCTGCTCCAGCAGAATCTCGCGCTCCTCCGTGTCGAAGGTGCGCAAGAGCGCGGCTTCCTTCGCTGAGTCGGGCTGGCCCGCGGTCTGGGTCAGCGTCTCCCAGCGCGACAGCGACTTTTCGATCTGGACGATGTAGTAGGCCAGAAGCTCGGTCGCGGTATCGATCGCCGTCAGACCGCCACCGATGACGACGGCCGGCAGACGAATCTGCAGGTTGGCCAGCGAGTCCTTCTTGAACGCACCGGTCAGCTGCAGCGCCATCAGGAAGTCTGACGCCTTGCGGATGCCGCGGCTGAGGTTGTTTTCGATATCGACCAGCGTTGGCTTACCGGCACCAGCGGCGATGGCCACATGGTGGATGCCAAGATCCCAGGCATCGTCCAGCGTCAGCGTGCCGCCGAAGCGCACACCGCCATAGAAGCGGATGTTCTGGTGCCGCGACAGTGTCAGATAAAGCAGGGTCAGGAAGTTCTTGTCCCAGCGCACGGTGATGCCGTACTCGGACACGCCACCAAAGCCGGCCAGCACGCGCTCGTCAAGCTCGGTCTCTAGCGCATGCCAGTCAGCGATCGCTGCCGGGGCGACACCGCGACGCAGATCCCCGACCAGCACCTGCGGCAGCGGCTCTAGCTTCAGGCCATCGACGCCAATGACGCCGAAGCCCTCTCGGCTGAGGTGATGACACAGCGTGTAGCCCGCCGGCCCCAGGCCAACCACCAGCACGTTCTTGCCGTTAAACGGCAGCGGATACGGACGCCGCGCGTTCAGCGGATTCCAGCGGGTCAGCAGGCCGTAGATCTCGACGCCGTAGGGCAGCGTCAGGATGTCGGTCAGAACCGAGGTCTCGATCTGCGGGATGTTGACCGGCTCCTGCTTCTGGTAGATGCAGGCCTTCATGCAGTCGTTGCAGATGCGATGCCCGGTGCCAGGACACATCGGGTTATCCAGCGTCACCAGCGCTAGCGCGGCCAGCGGATCGCCGGCTCGCCGCATGACGTGCATCTCCGAGATCTTCTCGTGCAGCGGACACCCGGCGACGGGAATGCCCAGCGGATTGGCCTTCAGCGCGCCGTTTTTGTCATGCATGCCCTTGCTGCACGAGTCTTTCTCGCGATCGTGGCAATACATGCAGTAGTCGATCTGATCCATCACCGCGAGCGGCGTGGCGCGACGGTCGGTCAGACGGAAGCCCTCGCGCTGACGCAGCTTGTGCTCGTGTCCCACGAAGAGCTCGCGCAGGTCGTCCTTGGGGCGACGCAGCGGCACCAGGTGCTGATGATCCAGGCTGTGCGGGAAGTGCAGCGAGATGAAGTGGTGCTGATGCAAGAGCTCATCGCGGCGGGCAAAGATCCAGTCGCCGATGAGGTCGAGGTCCGCTCGCACGGCCATAAGCTCAGGATCTTCTGCGCCGCGCGCCTTTTTGATCGTCGTCTCGCGATCGAGCAGGGCGCAGACCACGCCGGCCAGCGCCCGCTCGTCACAGTGTTGGCTCGACGAGAGGCCCAGGCGCTCGGCGAGGGCGGCCCCACGCTCTAGGATCTGCGGCAGAGCGGCGGGATCGAGCTTGCGCTTGCTGGCGCGCCGCTTGAGGAACTCGTCCTTGAAGCGACAGACCACCAGGTCCTGCTGCGTCGTGGCCAGGATCGCAGCCAGCGGCACGCCGGCCTTAGGAAACAGGCGCTGCAGGAAGCGCGACACGGTCGGCGCAATCGCCAAGAGCAGGTTCGAGCGCGCCAGGTCATCGAGTGCGGCCGGCCTCTCAGGCGACAGGCTCGGGGCATCGCCGCCTTCGGCGGTCTCAGCGGCGCGAAACGCCAGGTACTGCGCGGCCAGCTCAGCGTTCTGCGCCTGCAGATCGGCGAACCAGGCGTCGTATAGGCGACGCAGGCCGTGCGGTGAAAACAGATCCGGAAAGGCAAATCCGGGGATGCCCAGCTCAGGAGGTGGCGAGGCGGCGGCGGCGAGCGAAGCCCGGGCCGGTTGCGATGTTGCAGAGCGATGGGAAGGAGAGACTTCTGAGGTGTGCTGAAGCATGTCTTATGGCTTGCGGACGGGAGTAGGACCAGGTTTAAGAGGGACGCCGAAGCTGATGATCACCCGCTTGATGATCACCGGATCGATCGGCATGTTCATCGACTTGTGCGGGAGGCGAGCCAGCGCCGAGATGGCATCGAGCGGCTCGCACTGCCCGAAGATGGTGGCGGTGCCGTTGAGCCAGGGCGTGGCTCGCTCGGTAATAAAAAACTGCGCTGAACCGGTGTCAGGGCCCTTGTTGGCCATGGCCAGCCGACCCGCCCGATCGAAGCGCAGCTCGGGGCGGATCTCGTCGGGGATGCTGTAGCCGGCATCGCCCATGCCGTGCTGGCCGCCGCAGTCTGCGATGGCTGAGCACTGCGGGTCCCCGCCCTGGATCATGTAGTCGGGAATGACACGATGAATCCAGCTGCCATCGTAAAGCGGCCGACGCACCCAGGTCTTGTGCCCGGGTAGCTCGGGGGCGATGTAGGGTCGCAGGCCGCGGGCCAGGCCCACGAAGTTGGCGACGGTGGTCGGCGTCAGCTCGGTGTAGAGCTCGCAGCGCAGGGTGGAAAGCGGCTTTTTGCCCTGCTCAAGCTCGAACATGGCGTAGAGCGGGCCGCCCCCCTTGAGCCCGGCGGTCGCGTCGGAAAGAGCGAAGCGCTCGACCGGCGTCACAGCCGGTGCCGCCGCGACCGGAGCCGCCGCCCGACCCACCGATCCCGTCGCGGGGCGAGCGGCTGGGGCCCCCGGTGCCTGGGCCAAGGCAATCCCGACAAACAGCACGCCACAGAACGGCAGCAGTCCGCCCAGACCGCCGCCCTTGAAAGGACGCGGACGCAGCCGGGAGAGTGTGACAAAAGCGGTATTGGACACAGAATCCATGGGGCAGGAGCGACCTTCGGCGAGAGTTAGGGCACGTTGAAGAACTGCGCGCGCGAGCCGACTGAGATGCCATGGCTGCGGGCATAGCCGCCCGCGACCTCAACGACAAACTGAGCCGGCTGATCCGGACCGCGGCCCGTCTCATCCAGCGGCACGGTGTTCTCTTCGATGCTGACCACGACGCGCTCAGCGTCGAGGAAGATCATGTCCAGCGGGATGTAGGTATTGCGCATCCAGAACCGACGCGGCTCGGCGCGATCAAAGAGAAACAGCATGCCTGCATCCGGCCCCAGCGAGCGGCGGAACATCAGGCCGCGCATCTGCTCTTCCGGGGTCCGCGCCAGCTCGACGCGCACGCGCACCGGCGGCGCCCCACTCGCCGGCTGAAACAGCACCGCGGAGGTGAGCTCGGCCGTCGGGCTGCTCGTCGTCGACGACTGCCCCTGGCCTGAGCTGGCCGGCGGGTGCTGACAACCCGCCACGGCCAATAGCCCGACCATCCATAGGCAGGCCCAGACGCCTACAACGCGGTATCGGATACAAAGCAACACAGCGACGCAGCGTACCGCGAAACCCGCGCGTATAGCAATCGAATCGCAAGCCGGCTGCGAGGCCGCGTACACCGTCGCTAAACCGGCGTGAAGAGGAAGCGTTTCGTGGCCTCGTGCGGGGCCCTTCAGCCCGGTGGCCACGAAAGAGGACGACCGCCTAGCACGTGCAGGTGCAGATGCGAAACCGACTGCCCGGCGTCAGCGCCGGTATTGATCACGACGCGGAAGCCGCTCTCTTGCACGAAGAGCCGCGCCGTCAGCTGCGTCGCCACCGCGAGCAGGTGACCAAGTAACGACTCGGCCGTCGCTGGCGGCAGCGCGGCAACCTCGGTCAAGCTCGCGACGTGCTGGCGCGGGATGACCAGCACATGGGTTGGGGCCTGCGGGTGAATGTCGGCAAACGCGACGCAGTGCTCATCGCTATGCAAGAGCGGCGCAGGAATCACCTGAGCGGCGATCTTGCAGAACACACAGTCGGAGGCGGGGAGGGAAGTTGGCGGCTCAAGCGTAGTCATGGCTCGGCATCATCCCCTGCCCTGCCGCTCTGTCAAACCTTGGGAGCAGCCGCTGGGGCAGCTGTGGATGCAAGCCTGGTTCCCCAGCCCGCGGATGCTCAGATCTGTGTGCCTACGCTCACATCCTGCTGCCAACCTAGGCAGGTATGGGGTGCTTTTCCTATTCCGCTTGGGGGCCCGTTTCCTAGCCGAAGACCTGGCAAAGCTCTTAGCGGAGAACAAGAGAATACTCCTAGGAGTTACCCCAGTGAGTTCCCCCGCACTCGCCTCCCCGAGAGGCGGTCTTTCCCACCCAGGATGCGCGCACCTGCCGAGGCAAGAATCGACCCAGATCTCGATACTTCAGCCACAAGGTAGGCACCCCTTCGGCTCGGAAGGTTATCCAATCCTCCCTCGGGAAAACACGCTATGATGTCCGCAGGCGTTAAGAAGTTTTCTGATGGCGTCCGCCCCCTGGGAGACAAGGCTCCTGCAAGCGCTGCCGGAGGCCGTGATTGCAGTAGATCTGGAGCTGCGGGTTACCTATTGGAGCCCGTATGCAGAGCAGATCTACGGCTGGACCAGCACAGAAGCCGTCGGCCATCGCGTAGGGCTGCTGTTGACGAAGAACTTGTTCTTCCACGAGCGGACCTTCGCACCGCTGCGCAGCTTGCGAGCCGGCGACATCTGGCGCGGCGATATGCGGCTGCGCCACAAGAGCGGCCGGGACGTCGATGTCCAAGTCACCGCTAGCACGCTCAGCGACGAAGCTGCAGCCACTGATGGCACAGGCAAGAGCAGCAGCTCCAGTTCGAGTCGGACCGGCGAGGCTCGCGAGGTCGGCTATGTGATGGCCCATCGCGCGCCCCCCGCGCAGGCCGCTCCCGGAGGCAAGCAGCCCTCGAAAGCGGCCATCGCGCAGAGCGGGATGTTGTTCCACAACTCGAACGACATCGTCGTGATCCTCGACAACAACGGCCGCATCGTCGCCTGGAATCCCGCTGCCGAGCGCGTCGCCAAATGGCGAGCGGCCGAGGTCCTAAACCATCAGTTCGACGAGTTCGTACAACCGGTCAACGATCTGCACGGCATCCGCAGCGTCTTGACGCAGAGCGGCGCTTGGCGCGGCGAGATGACCATCTACGACCGGCTCGGTGAAGAGATCCTGCTCGACTCGGACATCACCGCGGTCCGCGATCACGGCGGCAACCTGCTGGGCATCGTCACCATCAGCCGGGACATCACGCACACCCGACGCAGCGAGACCGCCCGCCGCAAGAGCGAGGCCCGCCTGCGCGCCCTGCTCTCGGTCATTCCCGATACCTTCGTGCGCGTCGATCGCGACGGCAACGTGCAGGACTTGGTGGCCAACGGGCCCTTCCACGCACTCTTCGATGGCCAGATCGCCACCGGTCGCAACCTCCGCGAGCTGTTTCCCGATGTCGCGCCGCGCCTGCTCGCCGCCATTGAACAGGCCAGTCACGAGAAGCGCGTCGTCCACCTGACCTATCACATCGATGATGAGCACCCCGACGACTCGACCCGCTCGCTGAGCGAGGCCAGCGATCTGATCTTCCGCGTCGTAGCGGCGGCTGAAGAAGCGCTGATCATCGTGCAGGACGTGACCGAGCTCTACACCATCGAGCGACAGCTGCGCGAAACTGAGGAGCGCTTCCGGCACCTCGTCGAACAGAAGCAGGTCGGCGTCTACGTCATCCAGGAAGGCCGCTTCGCCTACTGCAACCCGCGCTTCGCCGAGCTCTTGGGTCGTGAGCGCGAAGAGATCCTGGAGATGTCCTCGTGCCTGGACATCATCGCACCCGAAGATCGCGAGCTGGCCGCGCAAAACCTGCTGCGCCGACTCAATGGCGAGGCCCTGCAGCCCTATGTTCTGCGTCTGCAGAAGCGGGACGGCGGCCACGTCGAAGCCGAGATCTACGCGTCGCTGACCACCTATCATAGCGAGGCCGCCGTGCTCGGCACCGTGGTCGATATCACGCAGCGGCGACAAGCCGAGCGAGCCCTCAGCGAGCGCGAAGAGCTGTATCGCACCGTGGTTGGTGCCCTGCAGGAAGGCGTCATCCTGTTTGACGCCGACGGCCAGATCATCACCGCCAACGACAGCGCCCGGCAGCTCCTGCGCATCACCGAAGACGACCTCACAGAAAAGCGCCTGACCAAGGAGCGCTTCGCGCAGTGGACGCTGTTTAACGAGGCCGGCTTGGCGCTGCAGCCCGCCGATCTGCCGCATCGCCTGACCCTGCAGAACGGCCAGCCGCTGTCGGATGTCATCATCGGCGCCAAGCCCCCAAGCGGTGAGATGCGCTGGGTATCGCTCAACAGCCGCCCGCTGTTTCGGCCCGACGAAACCCGCCCGCACGGTGTCGTTGTATCGATTGCCGACGTCACCGAGCGCCGACGAACGGAAGAGGAGCTGCAGTTCAAGGCCTTCTACGATCCGCTGACCAAGCTGCCCAACCGGGCGCTGTTCCTTGATCGTGTCGAGCGTGCGCTCAGCCAGGCCCGACGCAGCGATCAGCTAGGCGCCGTTGGCTTTCTGGATCTCGACTTCTTCAAGCGCATCAACGACACCCGCGGCCACATCGTCGGCGACCTGGCTCTGCGGCAGATCGCCGAGCGCGTCAAGGGCTGCCTGCGCGAAGGCGACACCATCGGTCGCATCGGCGGTGATGAGTTCACCCTGCTGCTGCCCATGGTCTCTGGTCCGCAGGAAGCCGCCCGCGTGGCCGAGCGCCTGCTGGAGGTGATTCGCCAGCCGGTCGCGCTCGACAATGATCGCACCTACACCATCACCGCCAGCCTCGGGCTGAGCCTGTTTCCGCTACACGCCAACAGCCCCGCTGAGCTTTTGCGGCTCGCCGACATCGCGCTTTACCGCGCCAAAGAAGTGGGGCGGAACAGCTACCAAATCTTCGACCCCAGTCTGCCTTCCCGCGTCGAGCCTGCCGCCCGCATCTACGGCAATCCATCCCGTCCCCCCCTGCGTCGCCCCTAAGTCCGGAACGCCCCCCGATCCTCGCAGAGCGGTATACGATGGGGCCGTGTCCGATACCCCTAAGTCGCCCCCTGTCCGTCGACGCCGTCGCCTATGGCCGATCTTGTCTGGCCTGGCTCTCGTCTGCTTGCTCGCCGCTGCGTTCATCGGCTGTCAGGGGTTTGGTCAGCTGACTGTGGGCTCGCGCATCGTTCGCATGCGCGAGTCGCCGCAGTGGCAAGCCGGTCACTTTCAGAACCCGCAGCCGCTGCACAACGACTGGTTGGGTGCGCTGAGCGGTTCGTTTCACCGCAGCCGGTTCGCCGAGCCCAAGGGCCCGATCGCCGTGCAGGAAAACGCCGCCGCTCAGCTACAAAAACCTCCCGAGAGCGGCCTGCGCGTCACCTGGATTGGCCACTCGACGACCCTGGTCGAGATCGATGGACTGCGCATCCTGACCGATCCGGTGTTTGGCGATCGCGTCGGGCCCGTGTTCTTCGCCGGCCCCCACCGCTTCAGCCCGTTGCCGCTTACGCTGTCGCAGCTTCCGCACATCGATGCCGTGGTCGTCTCGCACGATCACTACGACCACCTCGACCACCGCACGCTGATCGCCATGGCCAACTGGGACACGACCTTCATCGTCCCCCTCGGGGTCGGCGCGCACCTCGGCTTGTGGGGCATTCCCGATACACGCATCGTCGAACTCGACTGGTGGCAGAGCACGCGCCTCGGCGCCCTACAAGTCGTCGCCACGCCGGCTCGCCATGCCTCAGGGCGCATGCTCATCGACGACGATCGCAAGCTGTGGGCCGGCTACGCCTTCATCGGTCCGCAGCACCGCGTCTACTTCTCCGGCGACACTGGGCTATTCCCCGCCATGCGCGACATCGGGGCCCGACTTGGGCCCTTTGATCTGTCGATGATCGAAGTCGGCCAGTACGGCGCCGCCTGGCCCGACTGGCACATCGGACCCGAAGCCGCCGTGCTCGCGCATCAGCTAGTGCGCGCCCGCCGCCTGCTGCCCATCCACTGGGGAAGCTTCTCCCTCGCCTTCCACGGCTGGACCGAGCCCATCGAACGAACCCTGCTCGCCGCGACCGTCGCCGGCGTCTCCGTCATCGTCCCTAAGCTAGGCCAAAGCATCGAGCCCGCCACCCCACCACCCCTCGTCCGCTGGTGGCCCCAGCTCCCCTTCCAAACCGCCACCCAAGCCCCCCTCCACTCCACCCAAGTCGAGTCCCTCTACCCCTAAACCCAAGCCCCCCGAATCCACCGAAAGCCCCGGCAGCCCAATATATAAACACCCTCTCCCTTAGAAGGTGCCTCCGCCTTACCCCTCCCCCCACAGCAAGTAAGGCTGGGGCCGCAGCGGATCTCATTTTTTCGACGCCCCGGCGAAAAAAGG
>CALFYE010000425.1 GCA_937952145.1 uncultured Myxococcales bacterium | reverse complement strand
GCCGGGGCGTCGAAAAAATGAGATCCGCTGCGGCCCCAGCCTTACTGGCTTCTTTTTTGTTGGGGCGTCGAAAAAGCGAGATCCGCTGCGGCCCTAGCCTTACTGGCTTCTTTTTTGTTGGGGCATCGAAAAAAGCGAGATCCGCTGCGGTCCCAGCCTTACGGTCCGATCGACTGGGGGCTGTGGTAGAAGGCGGGGATGCGTTCGCGGGGCTTGGCGATTTTTGATTTCGACGGAACGCTTGCGGATAGTGCGGGCTGGTTCTTCGAGGTGGTGAACGAGGTGGCGGAGGAGCACGGTCTGCCGGCGCTAGAGCCTGCGGAGCGGCAAGCGATGCGCGACCTATCGACCCGCGAGATTCTTCGGCGACTGCGGGTGCCGCTGTGGAAACTGCCAGGGATCGGCCGGACGATGCGCAGGATCTCGGCCCGCGATGTTGACCGGATCAAACCCTTTCCTTGGGTGCCGGATCTGTTCTTGAAGCTGGCCGGGCGCGACATCGCGATTGCGATCGTGAGCTCCAATGCCGAGGACACGATCCGGCGCGTGCTCGGCGCGGAAATCACGTCCTTCATCTCGCACTTTGGGACGGGAGCTTCCCTATTCGGCAAGGCCAGCAAGCTGAAGACCAGCTTGATCGCCTGTGCGGCGTCCGCCGAGCGCACGGCATCGATCGGCGACGAGGTTCGCGATGTCGAGGCGGCGCAAGCGGCGGGCTTAGCCAGCCTCGCGGCGACCTGGGGCTACGCTTCGGCATTGGCGCTTAAGTCGGCCCGCCCGACGCGGCTGATTGATGATCCGACGCAGATCATCGAGTGGTTTGATGGGCAGCCGTAGGACGACGGGAGTCGGCTTCTGAGCGCACTGGATCTGGCGCCAAGTTCCCGTGTTTAATGGGGCTCTACATGGACCCATCTCGTCGGGCGTTGTTTGCCAAACTGCAGAGCCAAGTCTTCGACGTCCTCGTCATCGGTGGCGGCATCACCGGGGCGGGCATCGCCCGCGACGCCGCGTTGCGCGGTCTTAAGGTCGCGCTCGTCGACAAGAACGACTTCGGAGCTGGCACTAGCTCGAAGTCGTCGAAGCTGATTCACGGCGGGCTGCGCTACCTGCAGCAGGCCGAGTTTGGGCTGGTCTTCGAATCGGTGAGCGAGCGCACCCGCCTCCTGAAGATGGCGCCGCACATCGTCCGGCCGCTGGAGTTCCTGGTGCCGGCCTATCGCGGCCAGTATCCCGGGCGGATCATGCTGGCCTGTGGCCTCATGCTCTACGACGCGCTGGCCAAGTTCGCGGTGCCGGGGCGCCATCGCAGCTACGGCAAAAAGGCCATCCTCGGCCGCGAGCCGGGGCTGCGGCGCGACAAGCTGACCGGCGGCGTGACCTACTTCGACAGCGCCACCGACGACGCGCGTCTGACGCTGGAGAACATCCTGGATGCCCAGCGGCTAGGCGCCGAGGTCGTGCCCTACGCCTGCGTCGAGGGTTTTCTGTCCGAGCGCGTCGGGGCCAGCAGCCAGGCCCTGGTGCCCCTTTCCGTCCCCGGTGAGGGCGAGGTCGCAAGCGAAGAGCCTGCCCCGCCCAAGAAGAAAAAGACCGGCCGTGGCAAGCGTGGCGCGGCCGCGAAGACCTTTAGCGAAGTCATTCGCGGCGTCGAGCTACGCGATGTGCTGAATCCCGATCTGGTCGCCAACCTGCGCGCGCGCATCACCATCAATGCCACCGGCCCGTGGTCGGATCTGGTGCTGCGGCTCTTGCAGCGCGATCAGCCGCCGCCGCTCCTGCGACCGACCAAGGGCTCGCACATCGTGCTCGACTGGGCTCGCCTGCCGGTGCGGCACGCGGTGGTGATGACCACGCCGCAGGACGCGCGCGTGATCTTCGCGATTCCCTGGATGGATGAAGACGTGCCGGCGGCCAGTCGCACGATCCTTGGCACCACCGACACCGACTATCACGGCGATCCCGATCGCGTCGCCGCCGATGCCGCCGATGTCGAATACCTGCTGACCTGCGGCAACCACTATTTTCCCGAGTCCAAGCTGGTGCCCGACGACGTGCTGTCGACCTGGTCGGGACTGCGGCCGCTGGTCATGCCGGAAGAGTCGGGGCTGGCCGAGTCGCAGGTCTCGCGTGAGCACCGCATCCTCGATCGCCCGGGGCTGCTCACCATCGTCGGGGGCAAGCTGACGACGTATCGCAAGATGGCGGCGCAGGTGGTGGAAGCGGCCTTCAGTCAGCTAGGGCAAGAGGCGCCGGCCTGCACCACCGAGGAGCGTCCGCTGCCCGGGGCCGAGGGCTTGCTCTCCGCTGACGAGGCCGACCCCATCGAGTCGGTGCGCCTGGCGCTGCTTTCGCTGGGCAACCCGGCGATTGATGCGCAGGTGGCGCGGCATCTTTCGCACAAGTACGGGGCGCGCGCGCTGGCGGTGGCCAGCCGACTTGCGGCGCTGCCAGCCGACGACGGCGGTCAGCGCCGGCTCGATCCCGAGCTGCCGTTTTTGATGCTGGAAGTCGACATCGCCGTCGAGGAAGAGCTGGCCCAGCGCATCGACGATGTCCTGGGTCGCCGCGTGCCGCTTCTGCTCCTTTCCCGCGACGCCGGACTTGGCTGTCTGGATGCCGTCGCCGAGCGCATGGCTCGTCGGCTGGGCTGGGACGCCGCTCGCAAGAGCGCCGAGCTGGCTTACTACCGCGACATCGTCGGCCTGTCGCGCAGCTTCCGCTCACCGACGGTGCGCAGCCCCGGAACGACCGGATAAGGAATTTCCCTGGCCTAGCCGGGCGGGCTAGGTGGTTTGTCGTGGGGGTGGGGCGGAGAGCGAGGCGGAGGGGCGGGCCCCCGTCGGAGAGACGGGAGCCCAGCCGGCGAGGGAGGCGAGCTTAGCCGAGGCTGCCGCAGATGTTCGGTACGCCGAGACCACCGCAGGTCTCGGGCGCGCTGCAGGTACCGCAGTCCAGCTGACCGCCGCAGCCATCACCGATCTTGCCGCAGTTGGCGCCCGCCTGAGTGCAGGTGCGCGGCGTGCAGCTGGTGGTGCCGCACTTGCCGGGCATCGGGTTCGTGCCGCCACCGCAGACCTGGCCGGCCGGGCAGGTACCGCAGTCCAGCTGACCGCCGCAGCCGTCACCGGTCTTGCCGCACTGCAGGTTCAGGCCAGTGCAGGTGGCCTTGGTGCACATGCCGTTGCCGCACTTGTTCGGGCCACCACCACCGCAGGTCGCGGGAGCGGTGCAGGTGCCGCAGTCAAGCAGGTTGCCGCAGCCATCACCGGCCGGGCCGCAGTTGTAGCCCAGCTGCGCGCAGGTCTTGGGCGTGCAGCCGCTGCCACACACGCCGGGAACGCCGCTGCCACCGCAGACCGCCGGAGCGGTGCAGGCGCCGCAGTTGATGATGTTGT
Source organism: uncultured Myxococcales bacterium (assembly GCA_937952145.1). Taxonomy (GTDB): domain Bacteria; phylum Myxococcota_A; class Polyangia; order Palsa-1104; family JAEUJZ01; genus JAEUJZ01. Next base: position 3,403 of record CALFYE010000425.1, on the reverse strand, counting down.
TGCAGCCGTCGCCCTGCAGACCGCAGTTGTAGCCCTGGCCCGCGCAGGTCTTCGGCGTGCAGGTCAGCACGTCGGCCTTCAAGCACGAGGTCAGGTCGAAGAGCATGAACTCCAGCACCTTCTCTTGCGCGGTCAGCGCCTTGCCCGTGCCCAGGCGGCAGATGCCCGGGAAGGTGTTGCCGTTGCGGAAGCTGGCACCGGTGTTGACGTGGAAGTCGCTGAACATGACGCGACCACACTGCTTGTCCATCGCGGCGCCGACCGGCGTGTTGAACGTGTAGTGCAGCGGAATCACGCGGCCACCCGCGGTGCCGTCGGCCGTGCCATAGACCCAGCGCTGCGACGGCGGGATCACCGCGTCGAAGTCATTGCGCACGGTGTTGACCTGGACCTTGCCGTTCATGCCACCGGCCACAAGCTGCAGCCAGCTTGCGAAGGTCACGCCCTTGGGGAAGCTCTGGTCGATGGTGGCGGTCTGGTTCGGCGGGTCGGCCTGTCCCACCTTCCACGTCGCCGTGGCGTCCCACGCGGTGTTAAGCGGCGGCGGCGCAACCTGCTTCTGACCGTGCAAGAAGGCGTAGCCGAAGTGGCTGGTGTAGATACGCCCACCGGCCGCGGTGTAGTTCAGCAGGTTGTTGTAGTAAGCCGACTTGTCGTACGCGCCACCCTCGCAGTCGAGGATGATCAGGTCGTACTTCTTCATCTGGTTCAGGTCACCAAAGAGCGCAGTGTCCTTCGGCGTCGCGTTGCTGATGACCGAGCCGGCGCCGGCGCTGGAGGCCTGATAGAAGTTGATGCGGCCCGTGCCAGCCGGGTCGGTGAACTCGCTGGCGTCGATGCCGATCTTGGGCAGCACGCACTCCATCGGGTCGGCGTCACCCGTGACGATGGCGATCTTGGGAATGTCGCCTTCCGTCTTGTTGCGCGGCAGGCGAGTCTGCGTCGCGGCAATCGCCGTGTTCACGCAGCACGCCGGGTTCTTGACCGTGATCTGGCGGCGCCAGCGGCCAAGCTGGATGACCACCGGCACGTCGATGGTGCCGCAGGGCACGTTCTTCAGCGTGAAGGTTCCGTCGACGTTGGTCGTCGTGCTGACCAGCGGCGAGCCAGTGGTGTCGGCGCCACACTGATCACAGGTCACGCCGGGGGTAAAGGGCATCACGGTGCTGTTGGGCACGTAGACGATGGCGCCGGGGATCGGATCCGGCGTGCCCCAAGCCGCGGTGTCATCGTGACCAGGAGCGGTGACCTTGCCGGTCAGATTCGTGGTCACGCCCGCCACTGGGCAGGTCTTCTGCGCCATGCACAGCGCGGTGGTGCAGGTGGTGGTCGGGGTGCCGCAGACGTTGGCCATGCCAGCGCCGCCGCAGACCATGCCACCGGTGCAGGTGCCACAGCCGGCGCCCGTGCCGGTGGTGGCGTTGTAGTTGATGATGCCGCCGCAGCCGTCGCCGACGTAGCCGCAGTTGGCGCCCGCCTGAGTACAGGTGCGCGGAGTACAGGTCGTCGAGCCGCAGACGCCAGCGACGCCACCGGCGCCACAGGCCATGCCCGCGCCACAGGTGCCGCAGTTCAGCGTGCCACCACAGCCATCTCCCATCGATCCACAGTTCGAGCCAACCGCCGCGCAGGTGAGCGGGGTGCAGGGACCGCCGCCGCCCGAGCCACACTTGAAGGCCTGGCCGCCGCCACCACAGGTGTCAGCGCCGCTGCAGGTACCACAGGACACGGTGGCGCCACAGCCGTCCGAGGCCTCGCCACAGTTGGCGCCGAGCGCGCCGCAGGCCGTCGCCTGATCCAGGGGCACGCAGCCATCGGTGCCGCCGCACTGGAACTGCGTGCCGCCACCGCCACAGGTGGTCGGCGCCGCACAGGTGCCGCAGTCATAGATGCCGCCCTTGCCGTCGCCGATCAGGCCGCAGTTGGCGTTCGCCGCAGCACAGGCCGCGTCGCGCGCTGGGTCCCCCATGTCGACCACTGGGTCGACGGGTGCTCCGCCGATGTCTGTCGTGTTGCAGCCCGCGACGTAACCCACCGCCGCGGCTGCAAGCATGAGCAAACTCGGCACCATCGAAGAAAGAAGCCGTTGTCGTCTCATAATTCCCCCCGTTTAGCTAACTCAGGCTAGATACAGGTTATCATCGTTGATAATTTTTCTGTTGATTAAATTTCACCCAAAGTGCTGCCCTGGTTTGGCCTTGATGGGATAGGTAAATTCTCGGCGTGTGCCGACGTCTGACTCCGGCCCTTAGATGGCCTGATTGTCATACCGATTATCAGCGTATAAACGTATTTTCCGACGAAGGGTGGGGGCAACTGACCCGGCCAAATATGCCGCAGTGGGGTCAATTGACCCACGGGGTACCCAGTTAATGCCGGTTTCTGTGTGACAATCGGAAAAATTGTGCAGGAAAAGCGAAGGAAATGTCCTCTGCGGTCACTTCAATCAAATGTAGGTATCGTGGCCGGGCCCAGACCAGTCCCCTACTTCCCCGCAGCGGGCTTCCGGGCCCCGCGGGCTAGCGGGCGGGTTCGAACTGCACGTGGTAGCGCTGACTCTGGCTTGGTGGAGCGTCGAAGGAGACCTCGCGGCTGGGCTGGCCTTCCCGCTCGATGCGGAGGCGCAGCGGTTCGCGGCGGCTGGCCTCGGGATGATAGGTAAACGGCGTCAGCCCCAGAGGGGTGCCCCCCTCGTCTAGGACCTGGGCGCCGCTCGGCTCGCTGGTCACCGACCACTCGACTGCCGGCCGCTGCTGGGCCAGCGTCGGGTGAATCAGCCCGTTGCCGATGGCCAGGCCGAAAAGCAGCAGGGTCGAGCCCAGCCCTAAAGCGGTAAGGCGAGCCGCGCGTCGTCGCCCATCCGCTGCGCCGTAACTGGCCATCGCCGCCGCCACCGCCGCCATCGCCGGCCGCCCCGTCGGATCCAGCGCCAGCATCTGCGAAAGCAGCAGCCCCAGCCCCCGCGGCACCCCGGCGACCTGCAGCGGCGGGACGCTATCAATCGATACAACGCCCTTCCTACGGCGGTCATACATGTCCATAGAACGGCAACAAAACGTGGTGATGTACGGGCGGGTGCCGACGGGGAAGGAAATCGGAACGCGGACGCAGCTTGACCAACATAAGGATACGATGATTATCTGCGGTCGTGATTGCCATTTAATATTCATGCATAAGATTGATTCCTTGTTGCCCTGGACGTCAGCCCCCGCGGGCCACGATGGTGCCTCGCCGCTTGCGACCGACGCCGTCGATCCTCCGTTTTCCGCCGGGTCGTCGAAAACAGAAGTTCCGCTGCGGCCCCAGCCTTACGGTTCCCTCGACAGGGAGATAATATGTAAACGTCTTCTAAGAGCGCCTAACCAAACCTGTTGCGGACCCCATCGGCCGCGTCGGTCGTCGG
>CALFYE010000424.1 GCA_937952145.1 uncultured Myxococcales bacterium | reverse complement strand
GACGCAGATCATCGCCATCTACGGCAAGGGCGGCATCGGCAAGAGCTTCACGCTGGCCAACCTGTCGTACATGATGGCGCAGCAGGGTCGCAAAGTGCTGCTCATCGGCTGCGATCCCAAGAGCGACACCACCTCGCTGCTGTTTGGCGGGCGGGCCTGTCCGACGATCATCAACACCTCGGCCAAGCGCAAAGAGGCTGGCGCGGAGGTGGCCATCGGCGATGTCTGCTTCAAGCGCGACGGCGTCTTTGCCATGGAGCTTGGCGGCCCGGAAGTCGGACGCGGCTGCGGCGGACGCGGCATCATCCACGGCTTCGAGACGCTGGAAAAGCTGGGCTTCCACGAGTGGGGCTTTGACTACGTACTGCTCGACTTTCTGGGCGACGTGGTCTGCGGCGGCTTCGGTTTGCCGATCGCCCGCGACATGTGTCAGAAGGTCATCGTCGTCGGCTCGAACGATCTGCAGTCGCTTTACGTGGCCAACAATGTCTGCTCGGCGACGCAGTACTTCCGCAACCTGGGCGGTCATGTCGGCGTGGCCGGCATCGTCATCAACAAAGACGACGGCACCGGTGAAGCGCGCGCCTTTGCCGAAAAAGTCGGCATCCCCGTCCTGGCGGCGATTCCGGCCGACGAAGACATCCGACGCAAGAGCGCCAAGTACGAGATCATCGGCCGCCCCGGCAGCACCTGGGCACCGCTGTTTGAAGAGCTAGCGAAGAACGTCGCCGATGCGCCGCCGCTTTCGCCCAAGCCGCTGGATCAGGACGCGCTGCTCGGTCTGTTTAAGGGCGATGCCGTCGGGCGCGACGTCGTGCTGCAGCCCGCGACGCTGGAAGACATGGCCGGCGCGCAGATCAAAAAGAAGCGCTCCCTGGAAGTCATCTACGACGCCGCGGTCTAAGGCCCACAACATGGAAGCCGACGCCACCCTAAAATCCGCCGTATCACCGACTGAATCAGCCACCGGCTGTCACAGCGGTCGGGACACGCTGCGGCAAGCGGCGGCGGCGGCCGGGAAAAGTGAAGTCCTGGATCGCTACGCCGCGGACTATCCGCTGGGACCGCACGACCAGCCGCAGAGTATGTGCCCGGCCTTTGGGTCGCTGCGCGTAGGACTGCGTATGCGACGGACCGCAACCATCCTCTCGGGCTCGGCCTGCTGCGTATATGGACTTACGTTCACATCCCATTTCTATGGGGCGCGCCGAACCGTGGGCTATGTGCCGTTCAATTCCGAGACGCTGGTCACCGGCAAGCTGTTTGAAGACCTGCGTGATGCCGTCTACAAGCTGGCGCGCCCGGCAGAGTATGACGCCATCGTCGTCACCAACCTGTGCGTGCCGACCGCCTCGGGTGTACCGCTGCGGCTTTTGCCCAAAGAGATCAACGGCGTGCGCATCATCGGCATCGACGTCCCGGGCTTTGGCGTACCGACGCATGCCGAAGCCAAGGATGTCCTGGCCGGCGCGATGCTGAACTACGCTCGCTTGGAAGCTGAGCAGGGCCCAGTGCAAGCCCCGCGCAGCGGTCGAGCGGGCAAGCCCACCGTGACCATGCTGGGCGAGATGTTCCCGGTCGATCCGGTGTCGATCGGCCGCATGCTGGAGCCGCTGGGCCTGGCTGCCGGTCCCGTCGTGCCCACCCGCGAGTGGCGTGAGCTGTATGCCGCGCTCGACGGGGCCGTGGTCGCGGCGATCCATCCGTTCTATACCGCGTCGCTGCGCGAGTTCGAGCACGCCGGGCGACCTATTATCGGCTCGGCCCCGGTCGGCTGCGACGGCACCGCCGCGTGGCTGGAAGCCCTGGGCACGACCTGCGGCATTCCGCGCGACAAGATCGACGCGGCCAAAAACGCCGTGCTGCCCGCCATCCGCGGCGCGCTCGCGCAAAAGCCGATCCGCGGTCGCATCACGTTGTCGGGTTACGAAGGCTCGGAGCTTCTGGTGGCGCGACTTTTGATCGAAAGCGGCGCCGATGTTCGCTATGTCGGAACCGCCTGTCCGCGCACTCCGTGGTCGGAGGCTGACCGCGCCTGGCTTTCTGCGCACGGCGTCCGCGTGCAGTATCGCGCCTCGCTAGAGCAGGATCTGGCGGCGCTAAGCGAGCATCAGCCGGATCTGGTGATCGGCACTACTCCCGTCGTACAAGCGGCCAAGCAGCAGGGGCTGCCGGCGCTTTATTTCACGAACCTGATCTCGGCACGACCGCTGATGGGCCCGGCCGGAGCCGGCTCGCTGGCGCAGGTCGTAAACGCCGCGCTGGCCAGCAAGGGCCGCTTCGAAGAAATGCGCGACTTCTTCGCCGGCGTCGGCACGGGCTACGCCGCGGGCGTGTGGGAAGAGGTGCCGCGCGACCGTCCCGAATTCCGCCAGCAGCAGCTTGTGCAGATCGCCCGTCTGCGCAAGGCCGAAGAGGCCATCGGATGCTAGTCCTCGATCACGATCGCGCCGGTGGCTACTGGGGAGCGGTCTATGTGTTCTCGGCCGTCAAAGGACTGCAGGTCATCATCGACGGCCCAGTCGGCTGCGAGAACCTGCCGGTCACCTCGGTGCTGCACTACACCGACGGTCTGCCGCCACACGAGCTGCCGATCGTCGTCACCGGTCTGTCCGAGCAAGAGCTAGGACAGAAGGGAACGGAAGGGGCGATGAAGCGGGCCCACAAGGCGCTCAATCCGGCCCTGCCCAGCGTCGTCGTGACCGGCTCGATCGCCGAGATGATCGGCGGCGGCGTCACGCCCGAAGGCACCGGCATCCAGCGCTTCTTACCCCGCACCATCGACGAGGATCAGTGGCAGAGCGCCGATCGCGCGATGTTCTGGCTGTGGAGCCAGTACGGCATGAAGGCGGGTCGCATGCCGCGCCCGCGCCCGCGGGCCGAAGGCGCTCGTCCGCGCGTGAACATCATTGGCCCAGGCTATGGCTACTTCAACACCTGGTCTGACCTGGCCGAGATCCGTCGCCTGATCGAGGGCATCGGCGCCGAGATCAACCTGAGCTTCCCGCTCGGCTGTCATCTGGCCGATGTGCCGCGGCTGGTCGACGCCGACGTCAACGTTGTGATGTATCGCGAATATGGCCGGCTGCTGTGCGAGGCGCTCGACAAGCCGTATTTGCAAGCGCCGATAGGGCTGCACAGCACCACGCGCTTCCTGCGCTCGCTCGCCGGGCTCCTCAAGCTCGATCCGGAGCCCTTTATCGAGCGTGAGAAGCACACGACGATTAAGCCGGTCTGGGATCTGTGGCGCTCGGTGACGCAGGACTTTTTTGGCACCGCCACCTTTGGCATCGTCGCCAACGAGACCTACAGCCGCGGCGTGCAGGCTTTCCTCGAAGGTGAGCTGGGGTTGCCGTGCAACTTCGCGGTCGCGCGCAAGCCGGGCGGCAAGACCGACAACCAAGCGGTGCGCGAGCTCGTGCAGAAGAACACCCCGCTTGTCGTCTTGGGTTCCTACAACGAGCGCATGTATCTGGCCGAGGTCGGGGCCAAGGCCATCTACGTTCCCGCCTCGTTCCCAGGCACCGCCATCCGTCGCCACACTGGGACGCCGTTTATGGGCTACTCGGGGGCGTCGTATATGGTGCAGGAAGTCTGCAATGCGCTGTTCGATGCGCTGTTTAACATCCTGCCGCTCGGCAGCGAGCTCGACAAAGTAGACCCGACGCCGGCGCGCCTGCACCAGGAGCTGCCCTGGGACTCCGCCGCCGAGCAGGCGCTAGAGGCGCTGCTTGAGAAGCTGCCCGTCCTGACCCGCATCTCAGCCGCCAAGCGCCTGCGTGACAGCACCGAGGCCGAAGCCCGCAAGGCCGGTGAGGAACGAGTCAGCCAAGCGCGCCTGTTCCGCTCGGCCGCCCCCTGGGTCGCCACCGGTGGGGACTCCCTGCGCAGCGAGGGCCGTGCCTAGCGTCGTCGCTGTCATCGTCGCCGTTATCGGGCCCAGTCACCCCGGGTGGACCCAGCCCCAGGAATCGAACACACGGAAATCAGAATTCGTCGTCGCACAGAAGGAGCCATCTACCCATGACCGAAACGCACATCGAAAGCCCTTGCCATACCCTGCCGGACTTCTGTCTTGGTTGCGGACCGATGTCCTCGGTCTACCCGCTCTCCGTCGAGGAATCGCAGGCGACGTTCCAGCTGATCGGGCAGATCCTGGCGACTTGGCTGGCTCAGATGGCGACTGCGCTGCGCGGCTCGCCGCGCGCAGCGTCCAGCCCCGGGTGTGAGGAAGCCCGGGGCGCCAGCGTCGGTGGTCAGCCTGGCACGCCGCATCGCCCCAAGCCGCTCCGAGCCCGGCGAGCCTCGACCGGATCGGCCTGGCAGCTCCGCCTGCTGCACGCGGTCGGGCTGCTGATCGTGATTCCTCTGCTGCCGCTCCTGCTGATTACGCGATTAATCCCGGGGCAGGCAAAGCGGAATCACAACGAAACCATCTTTGCTGAGGCCAATCGCTCGGTCCTTACGGCAATTGACTACGCGTTGATGGTGTAGTTGCGAGGCTAGATACAGATATCTCTCTTTGCCGTAAGGATACGGCAATCCTTACCGCGCAGGATTTGTGCGGGAAGTTGTTCAAACGCTGGAGGTCGAACGTGGCAGAACAGAAAGTCTCCCTGTCGGGCCTGTCTGAGGCAGAGGCTAAAGAATTCCATGGCATCTTCGTAACGAGCTTTTTGCTCTTTACGGGCGTTGCAGTTGCCGCTCACGTTCTGGCATGGATGTGGCGTCCCTGGCTTCCCGGGGTCAATGGCTACAGCATGCTCGAAACTGCACAAACCGTTGCTACAACGATGTTGTCATAAAAGGAGACAGACATGTGGCGTCTATGGCAGCTTTTTGATCCCCGTCCAGCGCTGGTTGGCCTGTTCACCTTCCTGTTCGCGCTGGCCCTGGTTATCCACTTCATGCTGCTCAGCACCAGCCGGTTTAACTGGCTGGAAGGGCCGAAGGGTGCTGCTGCGGTGCAGCGCTCGGCTTTGCCTGCGAAGTAGCCGCAAGCTGCCGAAGCAGCGGACGTTCGGGGAAGGTCGTCCCAACGTCCGCTGGCTATCGGCACCCATCCTGCAGTTGTCGAGTGCCGTCGGGAGGAGCGCATGGCGTTATTAAGTTTTGAACGAAGATACCGCGTCCGCGGTGGAACACTTGTAGGAGGCGACCTATTCGACTTTTGGGTAGGTCCCTTCTATGTCGGATTTTTCGGTGTCACCACGGTGTTCTTCTCCCTCATTGGCATCGCTTTGATCCTCTGGGGAGCTTCGCTAGGGCCGACATGGAACATCTGGAAAATCAACATCGCCCCACCCGCGCTTGAGTACGGGCTAAGCTTTGCCCCACTCAAAGAAGGGGGGATCTGGCAGCTGATCACGGTCTGCGCGCTGGGAGCGTTTGTCTCGTGGGCATTACGCCAAGCTGAGATATCGCGCAAACTGGGAATGTCCTATCATATACCAATTGCATATAGTGTTGCGATATTCGCGTATTTTTCGCTTGTGGTAATACGTCCAGTCTTGCTGGGAGCCTGGGGACACGCGTTCCCGTATGGCATCTTCAGTCACCTGGATTGGGTATCAAATACGGGATACCAGTACCTGCATTTCCACTACAACCCAGCCCACATGATTGCGGTCAGCTTCTTCTTCACAACCACGCTGGCGTTATCGCTGCATGGTGGCCTAATTCTTTCGGCGGTAAACCCACAGAAGGGTGAACCGGTAAAGACGGCTGAGTACGAAGATACGTTCTTCCGTGACCATATTGGTTATTCAATCGGCGCCCTGGGCATCCATCGCCTGGGGCTCTTCCTGGCACTCAGCGCCGGCTTCTGGAGCGCTGTCTGCATCATCATCAGCGGGCCCTTCTGGACCCGTGGCTGGCCTGAGTGGTGGAACTGGTGGCTCAGCCTGCCGGTGTGGAACTGATTCGGGAGCGGAGACACAGAGCCATGGCCCAATACCAAAACATCTTCTCCCAGCTACAAGTCAGTGGCCCACCCGACCATGGGCCGCCCATTCCCAACGAGTCCTTCCGCACCCGCACGACGCGGCTGTCGCGCCTGATCGGCTGGTTTGGTAGCGCCCAGCTTGGCCCGATCTATCTGGGCTATCTGGGGGTTGCTTCGCTGATCTTTGGCTTCCTGGCCATCGAGATCATCGGCCTGAACATGTGGGCCTCAGTGGGCTGGGACCCGGTGCAGTTTGTTCGCCAGCTTCCATGGCTGGCGCTGGAACCGCCGGCTCCCTCGAACGGCCTTTCGCTGCCGCCGCTAAATCAGGGCGGCTGGTGGCTTATGGCCGGCTTCTTCCTGACCACGTCGATCATCCTGTGGTGGCTGCGCACCTATCGCCGCGCCGTCGCGCTGGGCATGGGCACGCACGTCGCCTGGGCCTTTGCGGCGGCCATCTGGCTTTACTTGGTGCTCGGCTTTATCCGGCCGATCTTGATGGGTAGCTGGGGCGAGGCCGTGCCGTTTGGCATCTTCCCGCACCTCGACTGGACGGCGGCGTTTTCGATCCGCTACGGCAACCTGTTTTACAATCCGTTCCACGCGCTCTCGATTGCCTTCCTGTATGGCTCGACGCTGCTTTTTGCCATGCATGGCGCGACGGTGCTGGCCTTAACTCACGTCGGCGGCGAGCGCGAGGTCAGCCAGATCGTCGACCGCGGCACAGCCGCCGAGCGCGGTGCGCTGTTCTGGCGCTGGACCATGGGCTTTAACGCAACGTTTGAGTCGATTCACCGCTGGGCCTGGTGGTTCGCGGTGCTGTGTCCGCTGACCGGTGGCATCGGCATCCTGCTGAC
>CALFYE010000423.1 GCA_937952145.1 uncultured Myxococcales bacterium | reverse complement strand
CTTCCGATCTCCAAGTCGCATCGTGTCGGTCTCGCTAAGCCGCAGTTCGCGCATGATCCGTGCGCGCAGCGAATCTCCTTCCAAGTACTCCATGGCCAGATAGGCCTCCCCGGTTGGGAGCTGACCGTAGTCAAATATCCGCACGACGCCGGGGTGCTGGACCATGTTGACCGCGCGTGCCTCGTTGATAAAACGCGCCGCAATATCGACGTTGCGGGCATACTCAGGCCGCAGCACCTTGATCGCGGCGCGGGCGCCGATATCGTCTCGTACAGCCTCATACACAAGACCCATCCCACCTTCCCCTAACAGCCGAATCACGCGATAGTTTCCAATCAAACTGGTGGTCGTGGTCATTGACGATCCTGGCGGCCGGAGAGAGAGCCCCAGGGTATTTTCTGCCATTGCGGAGGGAAACACAAGCACTCGCCAGGGGCGCAGTGAGAGCTTCGAGCGCGCTATAGCCCACCTCACCGCATGTACAGCTAGGTGTCGTATCTACAGGACATTAAGTATGAACTCCGCGAGCCTGGCCCTCAAGCTGCCCCAGGCCGCCAGAAGTCAGAATATGAGTTGCCCGTGCATATCTAAGACTCGCCGTTGCGTCGCCAGGTGATGAGCGCTGCGCGGCCTATCACGATCTCTGCTCGACAAAAATCAGCCGCGATCGAGTGCATCCGCAGGCACCACGGATGCGCCGGTATCACACAGACCAAGCGCATGCAGTAGGATGGCGCGGAAATCCTCAACGATCTGCGAACGGATCGAGCAGCTTGCCCGCAGAGTCATGCTGGGTTGAGCAGTCGCAGAGGCATGAGGCTGCGTATTCAGGAAAGGCGCGGCTCGGTGCGACTCGTGACGCCGGGAGCGGCAGGTCTGGCGCGACCGCTGGCCGGACGTGTCGGGTCTCCCAGTGGCGGCACAGCGATCTGGAGCGCCGCGTATACGTAAAATTCCGTATCGCCTCCCTCGTTGCCGAAATAGCCGGTGTGGCTGTACTCGCAGGCATGAATCTGTCTGAGCGCGGGCTCGTCGGATTGCGGGTTTTCCGGGTCCTCTTCGGACATCGGCTGGGGTTCTTGTGCGCCGAAGTTGAAGCGGGGCGGCTGCCCGACCCACGTCACGCCGAAGTCGGGCGGGTCCTTCGGCTCGGACGTGATGGGCAGTGCCTGTTCCAGATCGTCGGGTCCCACCCGATAGCCCAGTCGGCCGAGGCTGGTGGGAGACGGGAAGCTGTTGAGCTGCCACGTCAGGTCGGCGCAGGACTCCGTCAGATAGGGCTGCAGCGACACGCTCAACCCGGCCGCCATGGCGGCCAGGGCAATCTGCTGATCGCGCCCTTTGAGCTTGAGCGCGGCTGCCTTTCCCAGCGGCCCACGCTTACGCTGGAGCCATGGCTCCTGGCTGTACATGTGAAAGCAGGGAAAGCCCAGAATCCCTCCGCGCGGCAGAAAATGTCGATCGGCCATGGCCGTGATCAGCCGGCGGTGAAGCAGCTCGGCGGGCGCGCCGTGCGGCTGCGGGACGGGCTGTGCCCCCTCGCCGCGTCGCAGAATGTAGGTCAGCGTCACGCGAAGACCACCGAACACCTCCTGAATGGCGTGGTCGACATCGCCGAAGAACGCCGCCCAGTGCAGGGCCGTAGGGTCCGCTTGGTGCCGGATTTCCTCTGCCCAGTCAAAGACCTTGTGCACACCGTGATGGCTGACCACGAAGGAGCCAAACACAAATTGGGAAGGAAGACATACGACAAGGGAGCCCATCATGTCTCCGCCGCGCGGCGTGTCTTTGTGGGGCCGGAAGTGGCCGCCGGAGCCATACACATTCAAGCTGTATAGCTCGGCGCTCAGCGGGTTCGGATCGAGTGGCGCAAGCTGGCTCCTGACGGCGTCCAGGATCCCGCTGCGCAGCGGGTCGAAGTTCTGGACGGCGAAGACGCCATCCGCGGCTTTGAGCTGGAGCGCGTCGCGAACCGTTCGGTTGTACAAGGTTCGCCGCCCGAAACCGAAAGGGGCCATCCCGCAACGCGCAACCAGCGATTCAAGGGCCTTTGCCTGCTCCAGGACGTTGGCCTGCCGGCTCACCGCGAGTTCGGCGCCGTCTTTGAAGCGCAGGCTCACCGGTGCTGCGGGGACTACGGCTCCACCGCAAACGAACGGGGCGCTGATGCCGTGCGCCAAGCGCTCCAGCTCATCGAGGATGGCGGCTTCATGCTCGGATTTATACTTAGCTCGTCGGGATTTAGTTCGCATAAGATTCCCAGGAGTACTGATTGGGGATACAGACCATCTAGCACATCTTCTTGGTTGCGCCAAAGTACGATGAAGTATGTCTCTCGTAACAGCAGAGCCGGACAGAACAGTGAAAAGGAGATCCGCGACGGAACCGACCGAGGTTCAAACGAACACGACCGGGTGGAAATGAATAGGGGACTCATCTGGAAGAGCGATTCTGTTCGATTGCAGGAGGCCGGAACCTATGTCAGGTTGTCACGCAAGAAGGGGCCTTCAGAATGAATGACAAGATCGCTGCGCAGGTTGCCGAGCTTCGCTCCCATGGCCTGCCGCCGAAGTCTATTGCTCGGCGGCTCGGGCTCAGGCCCGCCGAGGTCAGCGCGCTCATCAGAGAGCAGGCCGTCCACATTTCAGTCACGGCCGATCCGGCGGTGCTGCCTCCGCTCAGAGCGTGCTACCTGAGCCCAGGCTGGAGCACCGGCTTGGGGCTTGAAGGAGAATCCCAGGCACTCAGCGTGCACGACCCCGGAAGCGCGGGTCCCCAGGGCCTGCTCAGTGCGCTCTGGGCGCGTGCGCACCGATATGACAAGGTGAACGTATGCGGCTGCCTGGTGGACACCTACTGTCTCGGTGTCAAGGACGCGCTCGGTCCCAAAGTAATGACCGAAGACGAATTTCGCCTCTTTGTCCCGCGCTACTTCGGCGCGTATGAGGCGCCGCCCGTCGAGGTGCCGCTCGATCTTCTGAAGAGCCTGGTGCTTGGTGCCGTAGAGTTCGCCGCCTCGTTGGGCCTCTCGCCGCACCCGGGCTTTGCCGCAGTGCGGCCCTCCCTCGGCGAGTGGAGCGGACCGAGCCTCATCCGGTTTGGCAAAGCGGGACGGCCGATCTATGTCCAGGGGCCTCATGACGACGCCTACCGCATCGTTCAGACGCTACGCAGCCACCTGGGGGATGACGGCTTTGACTATGTCATGGCGGCCGGTTAGGGCGCTGCGCCGGCTGCGGCGCGCTACCTGCTCCTCTCGCGAATGTGCCGCGAGGCGGGAGAACAGAGCGGTTCCCCTTGTCAGCGTTGCGCTCACCGAGCCATGAGGAATCCATGATTCTATCTTCTGCCGACAGCGAGCGGTTCTTTCGTCTTTACTGGGGCCTCAACGGGCCTCAACGCGTATGTCAACCGACGACTCACAATCATCCCAAGACAGTTTACCGCGGACACCTTCAGACAGATTCCCATCGCGCAGTTGATCTTGGTCCGCGATGCCTTCGCTGCCCATCCCGAGATGCTGGAATGCTACCTCGAAGAAGATCCGGACCAGCTTGCGCCCGAAGATCGCGCGCTGGTAGCAAGCTGGCGGCTGAAGGTGACCGGGGATTTCTTCGTCGTCCGCCACCTGAAGAAGTTCAGCGTCTTTCTGGATGAACGGCCGCCGGGGCACCTATATGGCGTCGTGGGCCTGCAAAGCGCCGTCCGGGGGATGCTCCGACAGCCGCTCCCAATACATGTGACCGCGCTCCTGCTGCCCTTCCTCGGCAAGATTGTCACGGACGGTCTCCTCCGCAGCAGCCCCGTGCACTTCGGCCGTACATCCGCGACAGCCTCAACGAGGCCTATCGGCGCATCAAATCTCGCGAAGGCATCCGCGAGAGCCTGGATGCCGCGGAGCCTGACGGAAAGTGCCGGCTGATGCGCAAACCGGCCCGCGACTTTAGCGGCGAAGTC
>CALFYE010000422.1 GCA_937952145.1 uncultured Myxococcales bacterium | reverse complement strand
GACGACCGACGCGGCCGATGGGGTCCACAACAGGTTTTGATAGGCGCTCTTAGCTGTTCGGCCGGCGTTCGGCAAGCGTCTTGCAGGGCTATGATTGAAAGAACCATCACAGCGCAAGGGGGCGAACATGTGGATCCGGCAATTTGGCAATGGGCTGCGTTCGGGGTCGGGGTCGACCTGCGATGGGGCGCGTCCCTTATGGACGGAGCTTGGGTATCGCGGGCTGCGGCTCTTGGGGGGGATTTCGCTGCTGGCGTCTGTCGCCTGCAACTCCAGCGTGACGGCCGGCGGGGGCCAGTGCGTCGCTGGCATGCAGACCTGTGTCGACAACACCCTCTTTACCTGCGGCAGCGGTAGCTATGTTCCGGCCCAGGCCTGCGACGCCAGCCGGGTCTGCGACGACAAGCTCGGCTGCGTGGCCTGTCACCCCAGCCTGCCGACCTGCGTCGGCGATGAGGTCCATGCCTGCTCCGAAAGCGGCACGGTCGGCGCGCTTACCGAGGCCTGCGCCTTCGGGCAGCGCTGTCGCGATGGCGCCTGCATCGATGCCTGCGAGGTCGCCGCCAGCGACTTCGTCTATCTGGTCGACGATCAGAACAACTTCCTGTCTTTTTCGCCCAAGAATGATGTCGGCGCCGGGACCCCGGTGGCCAGCGTCTTTACCACCATTGGCAAGATGGCCTGCCCGACGACCAAGCCGGCGCTATCTGGCTTTGCTGGGGTGAGTCCGTTTTCGATGGCCGTCGATCGCAAGGCCAATGCCTGGGTGCTTTACACCAGCGGCGAGCTGATGAAGGTCAGTCCCAGGGATGCCGCGTGCGTCGGCACCAGCTATCAGCCGTCGCAGCTGGGCTGGGATACCTTCGGCATGGGCTATGTCAGCGATGCCCAGGGCAGCAAGACCGAGACGCTCTACGTCGGCCGGGCCAGCGTCGGCGGGAACACGGACATGGCGCTGGGCAAGCTCGACGCCAGCCTGACGCTGTCGCGCGTCGGCACCTTCACTGGCATCACGCACAGCCCCGAGATGTCGGGCACCGGCGCCGCCGAGCTTTATGGCTACTTCCCCAGCAACCAGGCGGGCAAGCACCTCATCGCGCTCATCAATCGCAGCGACGCCTCGTTCATTCGCACCTACAGCCTGGCGCCGCTGCCGTCCGTCGACCAGAACTACGCCTTCGCGTTCGCGCACTGGGGCGGTCGCTTCTACTACTTCATTGATATGCAGATCGCCGGCGGGACGCGGGTCAGCCGCGTCTACCGCTACGACCCCGGACCCAACACCAGCACCCTGGTCATCGACAACTCGCCCTACCGCATCGTCGGCGCCGGCGTCTCGACCTGCGCCCCCACCGTCGTCGGCTAGCCGCTTGCTGCAGTAATCAAGCAATCCTCAAAAATAAATAAAAATATCTATTTTTTTGACACATTTCAGTGTGTTGATTTGTGGTTACCATGACAATTAGCAGCCTGCAGCAGCCTTGCTGAGCCAATACTGCAACAATCTCCTCGCCGCCCCCTCGCATCCCCCCTCCGTCGCCTGCTCCACCAGGCGCCGCAGCACACAGAGCGGCGCGATCCCCCGTTCCTTCTCGCAAGCCCGGTTTTAAGGTTCCTGCTCAGCTTGGGAAGTCCGCTGGCCATGGGCGGGACTCCGTGCCTGGGGGGCCGCCCACCTGGCCCAGGGCAGGCCCAGGCTTCATCCCGGCGAGCATCCGCCTGGGAACTGGCCCGCCCTTTGCAGGAGGCAGTAGACCACGCCAATAGACCCATAAAATAGCCGATATGAGGGTATGTGAATCCGATTTATTGGGGTTGCTGTCTGGTTTTTGTGTTGAAAAATAAAAGCTAATTAATGAATTTGTGGTGAAATAAAACTGGGCCGATCTTTGTGGTTGGGTTCGCCTGAGATTGCGGCTTGAGGGCCGGTTCTCTTGTCGAGAACGCTTGACCAGGCGCAATTTGCGTCAGATTTCGCAGGGTCAGGTCGTAGTAGTCTGCGGGTCGCACGGCGACCCCGCGTTTTGTGCGCGCTCTTTAGGACCCTGACTGGAGCTGATTCGATGTCCGATGCAGTGCCTTCCTTTCCCAGATCGCTTATGCAGCTACGGGCCTTGCTGCTGCAAGGGCCAAAGAGGCACAGTCCCGCGGAGTGGCGGCAGCTAAGCCAAACGATCGAAGCCGGCTTGGCGCAGATCGAAGCGCTGCTAGCGCGCGGACAGCTGGCGCAGGCCGCCGCCGAGGCGGAGCGTCTGCAAGGGCTCTTGCGCGCGCCGCCCGAGCCGTCGGTTTCGCTGTGGGAGCGGCTCTCGGGAAGCGATGCGCCCCCGCCTGTGGATGCGACCCAGCGGGGCATCGATGTGCCGATCGCCGAGACCTGGTCTCCACCTTTGGGCCCGACCCGCGATGCCGGAGGGAGTCAGCTGGCCGGGCGGACCGATGTCGCGGCAGCCGGCCGGGCCCCGTGGAATCTGGCCAACCGCATCTCGCAGCTCTTGTCGGCACAGCAGCCGACGGTCGTCCATCCCGAGGTGGAGTGGCCGACGCAGGTTCTGGCCGGCAGTACCTTCCGGCTGTTCGTGCGAGCCCAGGATCACGAGACCGCGGACACCGGCGATGCCTTCGTGGTGACACATCGGAGCGGGACCCCGCTTGACCTTGAAGTCGAGCTGCACCTGCCCGAGTCGGGGGCGCTGCAGCTGCGCGGTCCCGGGGTTGGCGTGCTGCGTGTCACCGACGATGGGCGCTCGGCTGCGCTGGCCTTTGAGCTCTACGCGCAGATCGCCGGGAGACATACGCTGGAAGTCACCCTGCGCTACGGCGGGGTCACCCGGACCCGGCTGGGCTGCGACATCGACGTCGCACCGGGCCCGCCGGATGTCGCACCGGGCCCGCCGGATGTCGCACCGGGGACCGCCCAGGCGGAATCGACCCGTCGCCAGTCGGGAGAGCTGCTGAGCAGCCAGCCCTTCTACGGCCTGCTCCTGCAGATCGAGCGGGCCAGGGGTCAGGCCGAGGGCGCCTATCACGCGGTCCTCAGCGATGGATCGGGGACGGAGTACGAGGGGACCGTCCTTCTGCCCGGCCATCAGGCGATGCTGAACCAGCTGTTCTGCGAGATCACGCCCGCCCTCAAGGGGGGCTCGGCGTATCAGCGGGAAACCCAGCTGCGCAACCTCGGCAGTCGCTTGGCGGCGCGCGCCCTGCCCAGTGAGATCGTCGATGCTCTCTTCGAGCCGCGCTGGGATCCAGCGACGGCGCTGCACATCGAGTGCGGCAACCTGAACCTGCCCTGGGAGCTGCTGCAGCCGCGCTTCAACAGCGAGCGTCCCTTCCTGGGCTCGCACTTTGCGATCACGCGCTATCCGCGCCTGGGGACACCGCGCGATGTCATCGGGCGGGGCTCCTGCGTGCTGGTCGCCCCGGCGGACTCTGGGCTGCAGATCGCGGCCGATCGCGAGGCGCTTTCGCTGCTGACCCCGCCGCCGATCATCGAGATGAACGACGCCGAAAGCCTGCTGCGTTTCCTGCGCGGCAATACGCCCTGCGGCGTTCTGCACTTTGCCTGCCACGGCGACGCCAGCCCGGGACAGATGTTGGGCAACAAGCTGGCGCTGGAGCGGGGCTTTCTGCTGACCAGTGACATTGTGCCGCCGCCCCGCGGACAGAAGGGGGCGGTCACCGGCGCCCTGGTCTTCATCAATGCCTGTCGCGCCAACAACAACATCGAGACGTTGTGGAGCGAGGGGGGCTGGGGCGAGGCCTTCTTGGCGGCGGGAGCGGCCGCGGTCATCGCCCCCGCTTGGTCGGTCAGCGACGCGGGAGCCGGGGAAGTCGCCCAGCAGCTTTATCGCGGCCTGCGGGATGGACTGACGGTGGGAGAGGCGATGCGGCAGGCCCGCAGTCAGATCTCATCCGCCTACATCCTGGACCTCCTGAGCTACGCCGTGCTGGGCAGCCCACATGCCCGCCTGGCTCCTCGAACGGAATCCGCGCTGTGAGAACTGCGCCCTACGGTTCGTACTGCCCTATGACCTGGGAGCGGAACGGCCAAAACCCCAAGAAGTGAGACGAATATGAGCAACGACAAGATCAGTACCACCGGCGACCGTGATGCAACCCTTGAGGCTGGCCACCATGGCGCCCCCTCCCAGCTCTCGGCCGCGGGGTACAACCCGCGCGAGCCGTTCGGCCATCTCAAAGATGGCGATCGGGTCATCAAGCCGTCTGTCGGGAAGGTCGCTGCGCAGGCTGAGGCAGCAAGCATTCCCGAGGGGGAGGATGTGGGGGCAGGCGCGCCCGGGACCGCGGTGTCGGATCCGACTCGGCCTGCGGCGCTCCGTCGCGACGTGGTGTCGACACAAAAGAGGGTACGCACGCTGGGGGCGAAGTAATGCGGCGGGGGGGCAACGCATTACCGACCCGCGGCCGCAGCGGCGTGCGCTTTTCGGCGTTCGGTCTTGCGGCCTTGGGGATCCTCGCTCTGGCCCTGACGGTGCGCAGCGGTCTTTGGCCGCCGCGCATGCAGGTCGTCGGCTGCGAGTTCTTTCGCAGCGACGGCAGCTGTCGGCCTGCTGGCGGCAAGCGGCCGCTCAGCATCTGGCTCGACATCCCGCCAAGTGCCGATGTCGCGATGTTCAATGGCTTTAGCCGCCTGCGCCCCGAAGAGACGAACGTCCCGCAGGGGCGACTCTTCCTGCTGCGCGATCTGCGGCAGCCCGAGCTCCTGACCATCCACGTTCGCTCGCCCTGGTATCGCTGGCGCTGGCAGATCGTGCGCTTTACCGAGCGACGCGATCAGCCATGGCTGGCCGCTGCCTGGAAGCTCTTTGACAGCAACCGCCGACACGAGGCACTGGCCGCCCTGCAGGCGCACGCTGGCGCGCCCTCCACCCCCGAACAGACCGCGCGGCAGAAAGCCCTGCGGGCCGTCATCGCCACTGAAAATCGCGAGCCCGATGCCCCTGAACTGCTCAGCCAGGCGGTGCAGGCCTACCAGTCGGTCGGGCTCGTCTCCGATGCGCTGGAGCTTTCGCTGTGGCGACAGATCCTGCTCATCCACGAGCGCTATGCGCTGAGCCAGGCCGAGGCCGAGCTCGATACGCTCAAGCCCCTTCTGGAACAGCTTCCGCAGTGGGCGCCGTGGGAGCCGTTTCACCGCGCCGAGCTCGCCTACCTGCGCGGCAACCTGCGCGGCGCCCTGGAGCCCCTGGGAATTGGGCTAGAGCGCGCTGTGCTGACCGGCAACAACAACGCGCGCGCTGATTTCTTGCGCCTGCAGGCGGTCATCCACCTGCAGCTTGGCCACATCCGACTGGCGCAGGAGTCGCTCGACAAAGCCGGAACGCTGCCCATGGGATCGTGTCGTCGCTTCGACTTGCTGCGCTCGCGCGCCCGCCTGGCGCTGCGCCAAGCCGAGGCGGCGGACTTCGATCCCGAGGGCGGGCTGCGGACCAAGCTGCTCGACGCAGCGGAGACCTTCCTAAAGCAGGCCCTGCAGCTGACTGAGGCCGCTGATGGCTGTAGCAAGCCGCTGTTTGCCGCGCAGGCCCTGACCCATCTGGCGCAGCTCTCGGCGCAGCGGGGCAACGATCACGCTGTACGCGACTACATCGCGCAGGCCAAGACTCGCTTGGCCGATTCGAAAAAGAGCGAAGTCGAGAGCCACTCCGATGTCACCGAGCTGAGCCTGGTCTGGCGCGTCCTCCTGGCTGATGCCGAGCTTCGCGCTGGCCACCTAAAGGAAGCCGAAGCCGCCTATCGTGCCCTCGACAGCGGCGTCGCCAACCTCTACGACACCAGCTTGTGGGCCCTCGCTGGCCAGGCCCAGATCTTCGAACAGCGCGGCGAGCTCGATGCGGCGCTTGATCACTACGCCCGCGCCGAGAGCTATCTCGATGAGCGCAGCTTGGCCATGCCACTTGGCTCGGGCCAGGGCGGGTATCTGTCGCACTACAGCCAGACCACCTCGCGCTATGTCGATTTGCTGCTCCGCCGCGCTGATGTCGCCCCGCCCGCGGAGAGCTCCGCGTATTTGCAGCGCGCGCTGCAGGTCGTGCGGCACGCGCGGACCCGCGGGCTCCTGGGACTTCTGGGCATGGAGCGCCTGCCGCATCTTCCGGCCGCCGAGCGCAAAGAGTATGAAGCCGCGCTCGACCAGTACGGTGCGCTACGCCGTCAGCTCGATGAACTGGTCGGTGGCAGCGACCTCGCCGAGAGTGAGCTACCGGGCAAGCTGGATCAGCTTCGCCGACTGCAGGACAAGGCCCTGCTGCAGCTCCAAAGTGCCCTCGCGAAGTTCGGCGTGAGTCCGGCCGCGCTCTCCGCCGAGCAGACCGCCCGTCCGATTCCTCCAGGGCAGGCTCTTCTGACCTGTTATCCCCTGCGCAGCGACTGGGCCTGCCTGCTGGCCACGCCGGACAAGATCCTCGTGCACCGCTTCCCCGGGCTCGACATCCGCGCCCCGCGGCAGGTGTTGGCGCAGCAGATCCTGGTCCCTTTCAAAGCCGAGCTGGAATCGTCTACGTTGAAGAAGCTGCGCGTCGTCGCCTATGGCCCGATGCGCGAGATCGATGTCCACCTGCTGCCGTTTGGCGACAAGGGCAAGCTGCTGTGGGATCTCCCGCTCGATGTGGTGTACGCCGCGGATCTGCCGACGGCTGGCGCGGTGGCGACCCCGTCCGCAGAGACCAGTTCGCCCTCGGCCTTCCTGCTGTTTGACACGCAGGGCAACCTGACGGCGCTGCGCGACTCGGCAACGTCGATCACCAGCCGGCTTCGCCAGCAGGGCTATCGCGTCGATCCCGTGCTACAGCCGGTGGCCGATCGTGGGCACTGGAACGGGCAGCGGCCGCAGTCCGTGCTGTCCAGCGCCGCGCTGCTTACGCGCATTGGCTCGGCGGATTTCTTCCACTTGGGTTCCCATTTTGACTACGCCGACAGCGGTGGGTTGGAAAGCGTGATCCGTCTGCCCGATCTCGCCGGACTTCCGGTCGGTGACCTCCTGCGTCAAAAGCAAGTACCCCGCTACGTCACCCTGTTTGGCTGCAACACCGCACGCACCAGTGAAGAGGTCGGCGGCCAGGAAGTCTTGGGTCTGACCCAGACCTTCCTCTTCAAAGGCTCGGCCTGGGTTGTCGGCACCGCGCGCAAGGTCGACGACAAGCTGGCAGCCGGCATTGCTAAGTCCTTTTTCTCCCACCTAGATGCCAGCGCTCCCAATCCCCACCAGGCGCTGCGACAGGCGATTGCCGAGACTCGCATCTCGCCTGCCGACTATCCGTGTCCGCACGAGGCTGATATCGGTGCTTACCGCGTGTACGAACCCTAAGCGCGACTGCACCTCACTTTGCATCAAAACCCGTAGCAGGGGAGTTGTCGAATGCCACCCCAAGTCCGCGAAGATATCGTCCCACTGAAAACGTACTTAGCCGCTTGCGACGGCCAGCGCGCCGCACTCACCGAGTTTTTCTCCAAGGCCATCCCTTTCCTCCGCGGGACCGTGCAGCAGGTGCTGCAGCGTCGCAAGCCGGCCGCCATGGGCCTGTGCGAAGACTTTGTGCAGGACATCTGTACGGCGCTCCTGGCCCCCGATACCCGCGAGCGTCCGCCAATCGAGCGCGCGGCGATGAAGCGCTACGACGCCAAGCGAGCGCAGATTCGCTCCTTCCTATTTGTCTTTGCCCGCTCGCGTACCATCGACCGCTTGAAGTTTGAGGATGCGCGCCGGCCCAGCACTCCCTTGATTCCGATCAGTGATCTGGCCGACTGGGCCGCCGTCGCCCCGCAAGCCACCGAGCAGCCGGACTGGCGCCTGGCCCTCGACCGTCTGCAGCGACACCTGCAGAGCGTGCTCTCGGAGCGCGAGCAGCAGGTGCTAGACCTGATCTTGGCCTGCTGTCCGGCAGAAAAAATTGCTGCCCGCTTAGAGATCAGCGTCGCCAATGTTCATTCGATTACTTATCGTCTACGACAGACGATAAGTGCCACTTGGCTCGCAGCAATGGGGGAACCGTTTCCTTGGCAATATGAAAAAAAAACGACAAAAAAAACTGAGCCGAAACCCGTTGAGCCTCCGCGTGATCCTACGCATTTGGCGGAACCCCTGCCCGGGGCGGCTCCTCAAAATAAACTGATATCCTGTCAAGGTGGTCAGGAACTTTAACTGGGATGCGTACAGATGATAATCAACCATCCTGCCATGATTGGAGAACACATTATGAATGCCAATAAATACCAAACCCTCCGCGCCGAACTGGCTGCGGCAGATGCCGAAGAAGCAGAGCGGGTTGTTGAGATTGCTGATCCCGCAAAGGACCAAGCACTGCTCGCCTCTCTTCTGCCCGATATCGGTGGCCCCGAGCCCCAGCCGATTGAGGATATCGGCACCAGCCCCAAAAAGCCCCCACTGACCGCCCAGCCCAACTGGTTTGTGCGGTTTGCGGCGGGAATTAGTCGCCAGCCAGCTTTGGCTCTGTCGGCGGTGGCGGTTCTGGTCGCGGTGCTGCTGCCGCTGGAGCTTCACCGCCACTTTTCCACGGCGACCCCGACGCGACCGGCGGCGTACAAGCTGCGAGTCGACGGCGATGATCGGGAAGCTGGGGGCCCACCTCTGCCCAGCGTGGCTGCCTCGGCGCCGGTGGATCGCGCCACTCTCTCGATCGACTCGCGAATCGACGTGATCCTGCGGCCGGCTGAGCCGGTGCGGAAGGACGTGGTTCTCCACTCTTTTGTGCGGCAAGGGCCAAGTGTCGAGTCTTGGAATGTAGACTTGGAACGCTCGCCGAGTGGTGTATTCCACCTGCGCGGCCGGGTGCGTGATTTGCCGCCGCTTTCCCCAGGTCATTGGGAGCTATTCTTTGTCGTCGGCTACCCCGATTTTGTACCCACCAAAGAAAAGCTCGTGCAGCTTCTAAACGCTGATCCTCAGGAAGGTCCACGCCCCGGTTGGCAGCTAATCCGCGGTGAGGTCGATATCCTGCCAGCCCCGGCTCCTCGGTAATCGTGCAGTATTTCAATTCCCAGCGCGGAGAAATGCGATGTGCTCTGATACGGTGTATAAACGGGTATGTGTCTACTCCAGTGGACAGATCGGGTGGCGGGAAATCATCGTAACAGCTTGGATGGTGGCCGCTTCTCTTGGAATCTTTCTGTGGGTATTTAGGTTAAGCTACTGGGCCAAACCACCCCGGCTATCGACCTATACGCTCAGCATCAGCGAATATCCCGGACCGGGCGACGCCTGCTGCCGCGAACCGCAGCCCCTGCGCGTCCCGGCAACTGGCGAGCCCAGCTCCCCCGAGAGCGGCGCCCTAACACCCAGCCACCGAGTCCTCTCCCCCGACTCGGCCCCCCTGTGTCTCCCCGGCCAGGCCCTGCAATCCCCCTGGGCCAGCGAAATCTGCACCGCCCAGCAACTTCCGCGAACCTAGCCGCAGCTAACGGACAGCGATAGTCAACAAAGACATACCGCGCACTGTTTCTAGTCTGCCCCGACGGAACGTACACAGAACTGTGGAAAGAGGTAATCCACGAGTAGGGCGACGCCGCCGGAAAAAACTCCCAGGCGCCGGAGTATTGCGCTTCGGCGCGATGCAACCTCTAGTCAAACTCGCCTGGGCCCGCGGCCGGCCAGACCCCCTCTAGGCGGTAGCTGTTGCCGCGCAGGGCAAAGCGATAGATGCGGCCGACTCGCTCCTCGGCCT
Source organism: uncultured Myxococcales bacterium (assembly GCA_937952145.1). GTDB lineage: Bacteria > Myxococcota_A > Polyangia > Palsa-1104 > JAEUJZ01 > JAEUJZ01. The sequence continues at coordinate 3,894 of CALFYE010000422.1, read as the reverse complement.
CGTCGTTGTCTTCGGGGTCGGAATAGAAGTACAGCCGCTTGCCTTTCGGTTCCGGGCTCTTCTTTAGCATCTGCGAGACCACGAAGCTGGGCAGCATGGCTGACGCCTGCTGCACGAATTCCGCGTGGGACAATCGCGTGCTGCGGTACTCCGAACCAAAGGGAGTCTCGCGTACGGTCACCGGGTCAAGTCCGTTACGAAACGGCACCGCGACCCAGCGGGCGATCTGGTTGCCATCCCCACTGCGCACCGCCGTCCGGAACCCGGTCCAGAAGACCTGCACATCGGGCGGTAGCTTGGCCCACGCCGCCTTCTGTTCCGCCTCGGCCTTGGCCTGGGCCGCCGCCTTTTGGCGCTTCTCGACACTGCGAATCAGAGCGACGTTCTTGCGTTCCAGTTCGCTCAGCGCCGAGCTGGCATCGTCAGTTGTCGGTGAATACCAGCTCTGCGCCGAAAACAGCTTGTTGAGCCGGGGTGTCTGGAAGCGATGGCCGTGCCGCGCGAACACCTCATTGCGCATATTCGACAAGGTCTCAGCGCTCTCCCCGCTAAGCTCAGCCTCGGTCAGCATGCGCGTCGAAGCCTGCGGGTAGCGGCCCGGCGTCTCGTCGGCCCAGACGACGGGCGGGGTATGCAGCGCCAAGCATAGCCCCAAGACCAGCCCGTAATGAATGCGACGACTCCCCATGTCCCTATGGTATCCGAAACCGCGCTGGTGCCGCTTGGCAACAGGGCTGCTCGCAGTGGCCAAGGCAAGAACGGATTCCCGTGACATTCCCAAACGCTGGGCACGGCGCGAGACTTCTGCGCCAGGCAGAAGACGGCACACCAGGTGGGGAAAAACTCAAATTCCTACCGTAACGAGAACCGTCAATCGGGACTCATATTCATACTCCGGAGTCGGCCGCCCACAGCCTTCCGGAATCCAGCACATAAGGGAGTATGGGAATAGATCCCCGAAGAAGGTAAGCCCAGCGTAGCGGCTCAGCGCGCCAATCCCCAGGCGAGGCCCGACGCGTGGAGTTAACCCATAGATGGTTCCGAAAAAGTTGGATGGGAACAGACTCTGATAGAAGTCCACGACCGCCCCCAGATCAAGATGGGCGGCCAGCGGACTGCGCGGCGGAAGTGGGTGATGAATCTGGTAGGTCAGGGCCATCGATGCGTGATGGGTGGCCTGGAAGTTCGTACCCAGCTCACCAGACAGCGACAGGACATGCTGGTGGGGCAGGGCGACATCAAGCGCCAGCGCCAGCGTTCCTTCTGCTCGCCCACGGCCCGGCGTGGGGTGATAGGAGCTCTCGTAGGGGGCAGAGTTGACGGATAGTCCAAGTCCCAGTGTGAGCCCAACCCGAGCAGGCTGGAGATAGCGCGGACGCAGCGCAGCGCGGATCCTGGTCAGCTGGCCACGCTGCCAGGACTGCATCGTGATGCGCTGCGGAAGCTGCCCCTGCGGCCGCCCCAGCGGACCCTGCAGAGCGTATTCCGCCACGCACCGCCCCGGGTGGCGTGGGAACAGCCGGCCTAGCTCGAACGACGTGACGGCGAGGTCGCAGATCAGGGTGCGCGGAAGGGGAGCCGATACCCTCAGGCGCAGACGCCCTTCGCTGGGCATCGTCGCCAGCCGGGGATGCAGAAAAGGCGCGCCAGCAGCTACGGGAGCCGCCGCTATTCGGACAGTCGTGCGCACGTTTGCGCCTGCTTCATCCACGCCCTCAGCATTCCGAGAGAGCGGCTGCAGATCGAAGGTCAGCCGGGGCAGACTGCTGGGGACGTGCAGCAGGAATGGTCCCGGGGGCCCGGCAAGCTCCGACTCCATCTCGACGAGGAGCTCGGGAATCCCACTCTCCGCCGCTCCCTCCTCATCCGGCAGCCGGAGGGTCAGTGGCCGATCCGTCGAGATCGAATAGGGGGCCGCTACCTTCGGGGGTTCAAGCTGCGTGACTGGCACCGGCTGGGTTCGGGCTTGCCCCAGACCGCCTGCGCTAGTCCAGAGGAGGGCAGAGAGTGCTGCCGTGAGTCGATACCCCGCCACATGACTATCGTGCAGGAAGCGGATCGTCTGCTCAAGAGGCGTCCCAGTTCACGACGCGGCAGTACACCGCAGGCTCTCTGCGCCTCACACAAAGAACATCACGACGCGGACGTTTTCGGGATCGCCCAGGCCGGCGAGTGTTGCCTCCAGCTGGGCCGCTTCCTGCCGGAGCGCGGGAGCAAATGCCTCTGGTACCCAGCTGTCATCATCCTGAAGCTCTCGACGTCCGGCGTTCCAGTCGTAGTTCTTTAGGCGAGCGCACGTAAACCATCCCGCCGGGCCGCGATCGGGGCTGGCAAGGGTCTCCACCTCGTGCATGCATGCCGCCGAAGCATCGACCGGCAATCCCGTTCCCTCTTGCAGCGGAGTACAGGTCTTTTCCCCACCCCAACCGCCACGCAATAGCTCCGCCATGGCGCTTGGTGCTGCCAATGAATAGACCGGGCATTCAGTCGCCACCGACGCCAGCGCCAGACGCACAAACTGCCTGTGCATGAGCAGGTCATCGGCCGGAATCACTTCCCACGATCCGCACCCTGTGCTGCGTCTTTCAATCACGATGCCGAGCATCATGCCCATGTGGGCTTCTCCTCTTTAGGCGAGTGAAACCATAGACCAATTTCGGAATGAAGAGGCGCCACATACTGTGCAGCAGAGAGCTATGCCCCGTTAGTGCGGGAGGCCGGCCTGAGCTATGCCCGCGGCGGTCGCGAGATGGAGACGCTGATTCGCGAGCGCGGCGAGAGCCTGGGCGACCCCTTCGCCGGGGCCCACGCCAGTCGCATGGTCCTCGATGAGCAGTTCGAACTCGTGCGGCGACAGCCCTGGCCAAGAAGATTCGCGCCTCCGACGGAGTCGGTGCCGCCGTCCGCTTCCTAGAACAGCGACACGGGCTGCGGGCAGGGGCGGGCTGAACGATCAATCGCCCTGGCACAGCTGTGCCGGCACATGTGTCACGCAGCCCTTGCCGGCGGACGTCGTGTCGCGCAGCTTCTTCGGGAGTTGCGAGGCTTGGACTCGGTATTCAACGCAGCGCCGCCCTTGCAGACGTCATCGGGCGATGCTGCAGGGATCGGCACGCGCTGTGCAGTTTGGCGGTGTAGGCATGCGCGTTGCGTGCGCGTCCCTCTGTTTTGTGCGGAAGAGGGCAGTAGGAGTCATCGATGAATAAGCCGAACATCCTAATTACCGGAGCAAAAGGGAATACCGGGCGGGTCCTTGCGGAAGAGCTATCGGCGCGCGGCGTGCCCTTTGTCGCCATGACGCACAGCCCGCAGAACATGGCGGAGCTGGCCGCTCGCGGCATGGCGGTGGTGCGCGGCGATTTTGACGATCCGGCGACGCTTCGTGAGGCACTGCGCGGAATCAAGCGGGCGTATTTGGTCTGCACGCCGGATGAACACCTGGTGCCGCGTGAAACCGCCTTCATTCGGGCGGCGCAGCAGAGCGGGGTGGAGCACATCGTTATGTGCTCAGCGTATTTATCGGGGGAAGAGGCCGAGAGTCAGAACCTGCGCTCGCATGGCGCGATCGAGCGGGCGCTTAAGGAATCAGGACTTTCCTACACCATCCTGCGTCCGGTCGGCTTCATGCAGACATTTACGCTGTTTGTCTGGGACATGGTGCAGGGGGCGAGCGCGATCTCGCTGCCGGCTGGCGATGGGGGGATGGCGCTCGTCGATGTCCGCGATGTTGCGCGCGACGATCGCCGCGAGCAACGCCTCGCCACCCGCACGGCCCGGGTCCTCGCCCGTCGTGTCGCCCGCGAGGCGGCCCAGCGCGCGATGGTCGACGACGCCGCCATCCGTCAGCGCACGCAGGGCGTCGCCGCCACGCCCGTCGTCATCCCCGAAGACCCG
>CALFYE010000421.1 GCA_937952145.1 uncultured Myxococcales bacterium | reverse complement strand
GACGGCCTGCGGATTAAGGTTTCTCGACGGAGAGAAAAATTTTCTTGATCCGTCCATTCATAAAGATTAATTCCCCCGGCATGAAAACACATGCCCCCACAAACCCCACAAAAACCGCCATCGGCTACGTTCGTGTCAGCACGCAGGAGCAAGCCTCCGAGGGTGTGAGTTTGGACGCACAACGCGATAGGCTCACAGCGTATTGCAAGCTTCACGCGATCAAACTCATCGACATAAAAGCGGACGAAGGGATATCGGGTAGCACGTTAGAACGACCGGGCCTGCAGGCGGCGCTACAGATGCTGCGGCGCGGTCGCGCGAACACGCTGATCGTCGCCAAGCTCGACAGGCTGTCGCGGTCGCTGCGCGATGTCTGCTCGCTCGTAGACGAGATGTTCTCAGACGAGCGGTATCACCTGCTGTCGCTCTGTGGCATGGTCAACACGCACTCGGCAGCGGGGCGGATGGTGCTGCTGAATCTCGCGAACTACAACCAGTACGAGCGCGAACTGATTTCCGAGCGGACCCGCGACGCACTCCAGCACATGAAAGCGCAAGGTGTGCGGCTCGGGCCGGCGCCCTACGGCTACGAGCTGAGCCGCGACTGCGACGAGCAAGGGCGCCGCAAGCTGGTTCCGCTTCCGCATGAACAGGATGTGCTTCGACAAATCGAGAGCATGCGTACCGACGGACTGAAGCTGCGCGAGATCGCGCGGCGGCTCAACGAGGCGAAGATCCCCGCTCGCCGCGACGGCATCTGGCGAGCGACGCGCATCAGCATCGTGCTTCAGCGCAGCGGCAAGCACACAGTACGCCCCTACAAGTCTCCCGGCCCGCGCATTCCGCTTCGCCATGATCCCGATGCAGCGACGGCGCGAGCGAAGGAGCTGCGCGCGCAAGGTCTGAGCCTGAACCAGATCGGGCAGCGCTTGCGCAAAGAAATGCTGATTCCGCTGCGCGGCGGCATCTGGCACCCGGCGCAGGTGGCGACGCTGATAGAAAAAGGACTGCGCGGCGACAAGGAAGCGGCGCTGCGTCGGGCGCTGGAGCTTCGCGTGGAAGGAACATCGCTGCGTGAGATTGGGATTCGGCTGGCGGCGGAGGGGCTGCAGCCGCGGGATGGCAAGCTGTGGCGCCCGGCGTCGGTGCGGGCGCTGATTTTGGGGGATGAGTCAGCGGGCGTCGGCGGGCGATTGGGCGGGGGGGCGACCGCGACGTATCTGCGACAACACTCTGGGCTCAGCCCCGTAGGCGAGCCACGCAGGCGACACGCCGAGCGCCATGGCAAGCGATTCGATGACGTCGACACCGGACTGGCCACCGGCTTCGATCTTGGCGATGGCACGCGCGCTGAGGCCGCATGTGCGCCCCAGTGCAGCACGAGATAGAGCGCGGTCGGCTCGCAACGACGCCAGTCTCTCTCCCATAGTCCCGCCGATCTGTAGAGTCTGTTGGTCATCGGCGGCACCAACTCCGTAGGCAAGCCACGCGGCGCTGACTTGCAGTGCAGAGGCCAAGCGCAGAACCGTCGCTACTGTCGGAACGCGGGCGCCGAGTTCGACATCACGGCCCGTCGCCATCGCCAAGCCTGCCTTCTGGGCCAGAGGAAGGCGCTTCAGCCCAGCCTGACTTCGCGCCTGTTTCAGACGCAAGGCCAGTCCGAAGAACAGCGGGTTCTTACGTCCAGACACCATGGGGCCTCGGGTCGTACTACGTTCCCGCGTCCACCAAAAAAGCGTCAGATTCACCAACGATTAATAGCAGTTAAGTCCTTGTGTCAGACCGAAGACTCGGTTAAACATCTGGCTGGGTTCGCTACGAACTGCCCAAAAATAAAAGGCCCCCGGCGCGAACCGGGGGCCCATCGCCCGCGTCAGGCCGGAACCTTGGACAGTGACAGCCCGACGCGAACAGGAGGACTCTATGTGCTTTCGTTCGGTGAGTGCAACGGTGTCTCGTCGTCGTCGGCAACCTCGTCGTCAGAGCCCGACTTTGCCCCCGCTGGCCTTGCTTGACCTCAGCAAAGTAGGCGAGCGGCAGGCGCATGACTTTCTCGATTGGGCGACGAGGAAGCGTGATGGCATGTGGGAGATGATCTCCTTGCGACGGCAGGGCGGCTCCTTGCTGTGTGTCGTGCGCTGGCTGCGGGTCGCGAACGCGAGGAACGCCTTCTCTGTCGCGACGATTGGCCTCACGGCGTTGGCGGTGTCCTGGCGTGACCACGGCACGGTCACGGAGGCGCGAGCCGAGCTAGAGCAGCGCTGTGGCTTGTCTGCGGTGCCTGGCCAAGCCAGCTAGCTTCCTGCTCCCTCCCTTCCGGTCTGTCCGCCTTCCTCCCACACAGCATATCGCCGCGAACAGTGTACGCGCCGCTCCGTCGGAGTGTGGCGGTTCGATACACACGCGGCATCACTCCTTTCACGCCGAAAAGGTCGCTGCCCGCGTGACAGATCCGCTACGCTGGAAGCGTTACGGCTCTTGGGGGATGAGCGATGCGAGTCGCGACTGTCTGTGTGGTCTGTGCGGATGCGTTGGCAGAGGGAGTACGGCGCGATTGTCGGTACTGTGGCGCGCGATGCAGGATGCGCGCCTATCGCATACGCAGCGATGGCGGCGGACCTCGGCGCAGAGGCGCACAGCGCCGGCAAAAGCGCACCCAGCGGCAAGACGCCGACCGCAAGGAAACGCAAGCGATCGCGTGTGAGCGCGACACCCTGGCCGGTCAGCTCGCCGACGCGCAGCAACAGAACAGTCGCCTTGCCGCGCGCATCGCCGAGCTAGAGCCGAAGCTAGCAGAGTCCGAAAAAGCCCAGGCGCAATTGAAGGATCTGCTCAAGGCAGTTGTCGCCGAGGCCAACGGGCTGGAGCAGCAAACCTCAACGCTGCGGCGTTCTCTTGAAGACTCGCGCCAAGAGATCCGACTCCAGCGGATGCAAGCCCTTGAACTCCAGAATGAGCTACAGCAGGCTCAGCGTGTCCTGCCAGGCTCTCGCGATACGGCGGCAGCGCGGGGGGCGGGACGCCAGGCGGCAACGGCAAGAACGCCGTCCCAAGCTGCCCGGAATCACAGCACGCCCACGCCCGCCACTGCCTTCTCTGCGGGGGAGCACGCCAGGCTACGGGCCGAGCTCGACCGGCAGACGCAGATCCTCGCTGCCGAGAGGATGCAAGCCGCGCAGGTCCGCGAACACCTGACGACGTGCAAGCGCGACCTAGCCACCGCCGACCACACGCTGGTCAGCCTGCGTCAGCAGTGTGCGACGCAAGAACGCGACGCAGCCAATGCCCGCCACGCTGCCGATCTGCTGCGGGCTCGACTGACGGAGCAGGCGACGCAGATGGCAGCCCGCGACGAAGAACATGCCCAGCAGCGCGCGCGGTATGTTCGCGAGATCCTTGCGCTTCAGGGCAGGCTCGCCGCCGCTGAGAAGTTCGCAGAGATCTGGAATGACCCAGAGGTGAAGGCGCTCCTACTGGCTACGCTCGCGACCGCCGGCGGCATCACAGAAGCCCTAATCCGAAAGCACTACGGCTTGCCGCCCCGAGAGCCGAATCCCCCGAAGGAGACTCCCGCATTCCAGAGGTCCGCCTCTCAGCCCGCGGCCCCAGCGCCATCCCCCCCAGCAAGCCCCACCCCTTCAACGCCTCCCCCGCCACCGCCGGAATCCAACGATGCCTACCCTGGCTATCGGATTCCTAAGCGAATCCAGGAATCCATAGAGCGAGGCAAGATTAGACGGTGGGGCAGGCCATCGCGATGATTTCGATCAATCGGCTTAACAAACCATAAATATGCAAATTAACTTTGCCACCATGCGCATTAACATATGGTTATTCATATTAACTCGCCAGTGTGTGTCTCAATCGCCTCTGTGTAGGTCGCTTATCAGACACGCAGTCTGCTTGTGTCCCTCGTGCGTACCAATGGGCCTGCAACGACCTACCCGCGCGCCTTCACCCCATCCAACCAGTGAGCCACCTCACAGCCAGATCCGGCATTTTTGACGGCCTGCGGATTAAGGTTTCTCGACGGAGAGAAAAATTTTCTTGATCCGTCC